>NZ_CP036259.1:1240000-1550000 GCF_007641255.1 Sporomusa termitida | reverse complement strand
CCTTAATATGCTCTAAACGCTTCCGGGCACGGGAACTACCTTTCACGTTCATGCACTCATGCTCAGGACAGCCAGCTACAAATACGGCATCAGCGCCTTTTTCAAACGCTTCTAACAGCAGTCTGCCGTCAACTTTACCAGCGCAAGGCAACTCAACAGTCTCGATTTTAATAGTAACGTCGGCCGGAGGACCTAGGTCAGAGCTGATCAGCGCGCACAAGCGGCAAACAAACCCAACTACTTTAACATCACTCATTTTAACCTACCTCCGTCAACGCGGTCTCAACCCGGGCGAGGACCTCATCATCCTGATAATGATGGACAAAAATTGCTTTATTCGGGCATTCAGACGCGCACATTCCACAGCCGCGGCAATCGGCCGGCGGAATATAAGCAGCCCCCATTTCCTTTTTCTCCCGGGTAATCTGCGGAATGGTGTACGGGCAAGTCCGTACACAGGTCAAACAGGCGGCACATTTATCCCACTCCACCTCTGCCACCATCCCGCCCATCATCAGCGCGGGCTGAGCCAGAATACGGGCGGCACGACCTGCTACCCCCTTGGCCTGAATCAGGCAGTCCACAACTGATTTGGGACCATGGGCGGCACCGGCAATAAAAATACCACCGCCGGGGAAGGCAATTGTACCGAAATTAGAATGCGTTTCTGACAGAAAACCATCGGCATTGACCTGAATTTTGAATATCTCAGCCATTTGCCGGGCCGCCGGTGATGCTGTCTGGGCAACTGCCAAAATCACCTGGTCCGGCTTCAGTGTCAGTGTCAGGCCTGACTGGGGATCACAGACAGCCATCGACAGGTTGCCGGCATTGTCTTTTTCCAGGACAGGCTGGGCAGTTTCATCATAGTGGATAAAGATGACACCGGCTTTACGGGCATCACGATATTTCAACTCAAGATAGCCTGGTGTGCGAATATCACGTGATAGTACATAGACCTGGGCCTCAGGCTTTTGTTCTTTTATCTTTGTGGCTGCATAAATTGTCTCACCACAGCAGGTACGGCTGCAATACTTATGTTCCTCATTCCGCGAACCAACACACTGCACAAAGACATACGTAGCCTCGCCCTTAAGCGGTAAGCGGCCGTCAATCAGGCGGTACATGGCCTCAACCCCGGTAATCACCCGTTGATCCTGACCATATAAATAATCTGACGGAACATAAGCGGTCGTGCCGGTAGCCAGAATAACCACTCCGTGTTCAACCTTCTTAACGGCTTTAACAGGACCTTGACCGGTGGCAACAGTGGTGATAAAATTCCCCTGGCGGCCGCTAAGCTCCGTTACCTCTGAATTAAGCAGTATTTGAATCTTGTCGTTTTGCTGCACCTCTTTAGTCAGATTCTGAACAGTTTGTTTAAGATCCTCAGTTTCTAAACTGCCGGTGAAATTATTAACATATCCGCCAAGTACAGCCGCTCTCTCCACAATAGTACAGCCATAACCACGATCTGCCAGTGCCAGCGCTGTCGCCAGGCCGCTGACGCCGCCGCCGACCACCAGGGCCCGGGGGGTCACCGGTTCAGCATGCCACCTAAGCGGCTTAAAGGCTTTGACATCATTTACAGCGCGGACAGTTACCGCCGTGGCCGCTTTCGTGGCCTTTTCGGCATTCTTATCCCAAACCCTGGCCGGCACCTCTGCCAGTTCAACAAGCATCCGGTTTAAACCCGCCGTTTGTGCTGTTTCCTGGAAAAGATTTAGGTTATGTTTTAAAACACAGGGAGCAACAACAATACGGTTCAGTCCCTGCGTGGCAATCAGCCTCTGAATCTTCGCTATGGCTTCAGGCTGACAAACCGCCTGATCACATTCAACTACAGTTACACCGGCCTGACCTTTCGCTGCTGCAGCTACAGCATCGGCATCCGCCCCCATAGTAGCTAGACCGCTTTTACAAAGGAATACGCCAACCTGGACAGGTTCCTGGCTGATATCACGCTCAGCCGCCGGCCTCCGGCCTGGACGGCCTTCCGGCTTCCCTAAGGCCCGCGTAATGGCAGCAGCTGCTGCGCTGGCCAGGGCCATTGTTTCCGGGACGTCAAGCGGGCCTTGACTGCCACCAACTGAAAAAATACCAGGCCGTTTGGTAGTTACCGGTTCAAGTGGGTCAACCTGAACAAAACCAAACTGGTTTAACTGAATTTGCAAAATTGCGGCAGTTTCTTGCAAACGGGTAGACGGACGAATACCTGCCGCCAGTACAACCAGATCAAACTCTTCTTTCACTGGTCTACTAGCCGCAGCATAGTTAATTGATAATTTTTCCGTTACAGGGTCTTCTTTAACCTCAGAAATCATAGTCCGTACATAGTTAGTGCCTAATTCCTGCGCCCGCGCTAAAAAGGTATCAAAGTTCTTGCCGCAGGCTCTTAGGTCTAGATAATACACAGTAACATCAGTCTTGGGAGCAAACTCTTTGGCCAAAATAGCTTCTTTGGCCGTAAACATACAGCAAATAGCTGAACAATATTCCCCTTTGGATACTACATCCCGGGAGCCGACACATTGAATAAAAGCAATTTTTTCGGCACAGTTTCCGTCTGACGGGCGTCTGATACAGTCTGAGCGATAACGGCTTTCGGATAATAAATGTTCAAACTCTAAACTGGTAATGACATTTTTATAATACCCATATCCGTATTCGCCTTTTTGGGATACATCATACATGCTGAAACCTGCTGCCAGAATAACCGCTCCGACGACGAGTTTTTGGCTGCGCTTGCCTGCGGCAACATCGCTGATGGTAGCCTGGAAATGGCCTACATCCCCTTGTAATTCCACCAGCCTGCTGCTGGTATAAACATGAACAAGCGGGTTGTTGCAGGCCCGGATAATGAGTGACCCCAACACCGTACTGGCTGCATGGAGATTACCACCCAAATACAAAGCGGAAATATTTACCTGCTCACCCCAGATACAGGCCGACTGGTTGCCCTGTCCGGAGGAGTCGATTAGTTTGCCGCCAAGATTTGCTTCATCTGTTACCAGATGAACCGGGTATCCTGCCCCAGCTAATTCCAGAGCCGCCTGCAGACCGGCAATGCCACCGCCAATAACGAGCACATCCTTTTGCATGGCTCTCACTGCCTTTCGCTAAAATATCTTATCTTCACCATCATTGCAAATTAGGTGGTATAACCGCCGAGAAACCGGACATAGCTATATAATAGTTCTGCCGGTTTCTCTGGATAGGTTACAACAACTGCAATGATGTCAAGAGCGGTATGGGATTAATAATATGTTTCTTCATCCATTTTTTTGCTTCAGGATGAGCGAAACTAATCCCCAGCAATTCGGTGAAGAAAAAGACTGGTATGGGTTTCTGTATTTCTTTCTGCCGGGTTTCTAAAGTCATCTGACACAATGGACATGCTGTTACGATCGCATCGGCCCCTGCCCGTTGCGCGGCAGTCACCAGATTTTTCGTTATCTCGTAAACAACATCGGTACGTGGCACCGTTAAACTGCCGCCGCAGCAGTCAGTTTTATATGACCACCGCTTGACATCGGCACCGGCCAGTTTCATCAGTTGGTCCATCGCCTGCGGTTGCTCTACGTCATCAAAAGCCACATACGTAGGTCTGGTAAGAAGACAGCCATAATAAGGTGCAAGCTTAAGACCGCTAAGCGGTTTTTTAACCTGCGCGCCAACCTTACTGATATATTCTTTCCTCATAATGACTTCCAGCGGGTGGGTGACATGAACAGTGCCATTGTAGGCTGATCCCATTATACTTTTCAGTTCTTCGTTAGCATCCCTGGCTTCCGGAGTACCTTCACGGCAATAATGGTCCGCGCCTTTCACAAGATTATAACAGGCAGCACATGGCAGGACCAGTTCTTTTTGCTGTTCGGCTTCAGCAATAACGAGATTCCTCAGCGGCAAGGCAAGCGCAAGAAATTTGTCAGTGGAGTGACCGGCGGTAGCGCCACAGCAATTCCACTCGGGCAGTTCGTCTAACTCCAGCCCTAGCGCATTAAATACAGCCTCGGTAGCCATATTGTATTCAGCCGCAGTGGAGTGCAGCGAACAGCCTGGATAATAGCCTAGTTTCATCGCGCCTTTTTCTCCTTTGCTCTCTGAAATATTTTCTTGACTTCACCCTTGCGCCGCTTAAGGGCATTATGTGGCAAAAACGGCATTTTGCCCCGTTTAGTCATTTCTTTGCCGAGATTCATGTCCGCCAAATAAGTGCCTGTGCACAATTTGTAAAGTCCCATGAGACCAAGTTCATAACCCCGGCCTTCGCCGCCGATCACCGGAAACCCTTTCATGGAGTCAAGAAACAATTCGTAAAACAACTTGACATTATAATGGCTGGCCGGAATTTTGTTTTCAGCAATGGTCTCCATCTTAATCGTGTCCATGACCTTGGATGTGTCAATTCCGTTTGGACAGCGTACTGCGCAGGTTTTACAACCAACGCAGAGCCATGGAGTATTGGATTGATAAACCTTATCCTTTTCTCCCAGCTGAATCATCCGCAAGATTTCGTAATTGTTATGCTCCATGACAAAGTTTATCGGACAGCCACCAGCACACTTCATGCAATGATAGCATGAAGTGATTGGCTGATGAGATTTTTCTTCGATTTCCTGGCAGAAAGAAGCTTTTCCCTTTACGGGTTCGTTCACCGTTGACATCATTGACCTCCTTTCCTGGCGTAAACCCAGCGGTATTAACGCTGTCTGAACACCTTAGCGTAGGAGTCGCAGTAAATGTCCTGATTCAGGATTAAGCGGGCAGTGGCGATAGCATCCACCAGCGCGTCATCATTAGCGTCGCAGATTGCGGAGTCCAGACCGGCAGTCATCGCCATTACGGCAAAGGTGCGGTTGATCAGCGGACGATGCGGGCTTTTTTGCGAGATATTGGAAAGGCCGACAGTGGTTTTGGGAGGAGGATTAGAAATCATCTTAATCTGGCGAATTGTTTCTAAAGCTTCAATGCCATGTTCCTGGGCAACGTTAACCGGCAAAATAATCGGGTCAATGAAAAGGTTATCCGGCTGCAGACCATAAGCTTCAGCATTAGCGACAAACTCCATTGCCATTGCTACCCGGTCTTCAGCGCTCTTCGGAATACCGACTTTATTAATACAGAGGCAAACAACATCAGCCTGGTATTTTGCAGCCATCGGGAATACACGGTCAATTTTTTCCTGCTCGCAACCGATAGAGTTGATGATAGCGCCCGGTTTACCATAAGCGATAAGAGCGGCTTCCATAGCATCATAGTTCGTAGTATCGATAGCCAGCGGCAGATCAGTGCACTCTTTTAACACACTTACCATCCAGGGAAGGTCAATTGTTTGATCTTCCGAGTTAGGGCCGGTGTTTACGTCCAGGTAGTGAGCACCGCCTTCTTTTTGTTTTGCAGCCCATTCCTGGAGCGGTTTCGGGTCATGCTCCCGAATTGCTAAACCGATGTCCTTGAACATACCATTAATTCTCTCGCCAATAATAAGCATTAGTAATCCTCCTCGATTTTATTAATTATATTAAGGGAAATCGCAATTAAAGAAAGTGTCTCACCAAGTCCCTGTATAGCGCGGCATTGTGTATAAGAATTAGATTTCAGGTTTAACCATTAATTCTTCCGAATTTTTCTTGAAGAGACGAACCGCTTCCGGATGACGGAGAACCATAATGTGAGCGCCGCCTTGCAACAAACCGGCCGCAGTCATGGCTTCCCACAGGATGGCACGGTCAGCCTGGTTGCCCCAGTTGGGGAAGTCTTCTTCGGTAGCCACTGCCTCTTTGGCCCGCCATGCTTCATAGCCAACCTGACAGATTACAGGCTGGGACAGCATTTTATCGCCGGCCAGAGCGCCCAGGCGGCCGCGTTCAAGGATAGAATAGGTATACTCAATACCATAACCAAGCGCTGCCGTACTTGGATCAATCAGAACGTTTTCAGCAGACAGGCCCAGCTCGGAGATAAGGATGTTCAGCTGTTTGCAAATGTTGATATCAAGCGGGCTTTGGGCCAGCACTTTGTGCTTATGCACCATCGCTGCGGCAGCCACGGATTTATAGCTGTCCTGTTTAGCCAAACCGATAAGCAGGTTCTCACCGGCAGCGGCTTCAGCAACAACAGGCAAAACCGCATTATCCTTTTCATCCTCGCCGCAGCCTACAACAATAAGCGGCACACCCACTGCAGCCAGTACTTCCTTAACGATTTTTGCGCAGTCTTCGGGGCTTTTATCGCCATTGTCAGGATGGGCACCGGCCAGTTTCAGATAGATCAGGTCGGCGCCGGCTTCGACGCATTTCTTGGCCCAGGCAACAGGGTTGTCGATTACATCGGCATAAACCTCATTCAGAACAGGATGCCAGCCAGGATTAATGTCCTGAATTTCCATTGCAACTACAGGCTTTAACGGCATGTCACCTTCAAAATGAAGGAACGGCATTGTCGTTTCGCCGCCAACAGTTACGGTGCTGGTACGGGTGCCGCCCTCTTCTTTGGTTGCACCGAGGGTAACGGTATTGATTTTACCGGAATATCTTTCTTTCAATATATTAGTTGCCATAGTTACGCTCCTTCCAAACTTTTAGATTTCTACTTTTTTACAAATGGCGTTTACCGCCTGTACAGCCACTGAACTGTCTGGTAAATCGAACAGGGGCTGACTAAGCAAATCATATTTAGCTACCAAAGGGTCATTGGGGATTACGCCGATTAATTCCAGACCGGTTTTGTCAATCTCTCCCTGCAGGGTAAGGAGATCCTCATCGCTTTGGGTTTTAGTAACGATTAAATAGATTTTTTTCACGTCCGATTTTAGTGTGTCAACAAGCTGCCGCACACGTCCGGCCGAACGAATACTGCGGGCTGAGGCGTCACTCACCACGAACATATAGTCAATATCCTGGGTTACGCGGCGGCTGATATGCTCCAAACCGGCCTCGTTATCCATCAGCACATAGCTGTAGTTCTTGCTCAGCTTATCCATATAGCCTTTAAGAAGGTTATTAGGAAAACAATAACAACCTGGGCCTTCAGGTCCACCCATCACGAGCATATCAACATTGTCTGATTCGACTAATGAAGCTTGGAGTTTATATTCAATATAAGTTTCCTGGGTCATACCGGCAGGAATGTTCTTGGGATTTTTGGTACTTGTTATCATTTCCGATATCGTTTGGTCAACATCCATACCCAACGCTTCATTCAAATTAGCGTTGGCATCTGCGTCAACTGCCAAAATGGAGCCTTTATTGTTTTTAACAAGATACCGAATCAGTAACGCCGCAAATGTGGTTTTTCCGGTACCGCCTTTCCCTGCCACTGCTATATGCTTTGCCATATCTTGAAACTCCTTTCAATAACACCCGGCTTAAACAGTCTCTGCATCAAAGACTGATATTGGGAAATAAGGTCAAATCAGTATGTGGAATAAACAAGGATGAGACAAATTCATCCATAAACAGATTACCAACCGATAATTCAATATATGTCATTTTTCCGGCGAGACTGTTGGCTTCAAGCCAGGCTTCTTGCGATAACAGGGCCATACAGGCACCTTTGGCCGAGGTATTGCCAACATATTTGTATTTTTCTATAGGTATATCCGGTAATAAGCCAATAGCGATTGCATCAGGTATATTAAGGTAATTACCGAAGCCGCCGGCCACATAGATGTTTTCAATACTCTCAAGCTCGAAACCCACTACATTCAGCAAAGTGCGAATACCGGCAAAAACTGCACCTTTCGCTCTGAGCAGGTTTTTGACATCGGCTTCACTAATGACAATATCACGGTCAATATCCGTTTCTTCCTGCCAAACCAGGACATATTCCGGCCCGGTATCACCAATGCGGATGCGTTCAGTCGGCAGACTGGTCTGAAATTTTCCGGCCCTGTCAATGATGCCGGTACGCCGAAGTTTAGCCAGGCAGTCAATCAGCCCGGAACCGCAGATGCCGATTGGTTTGCCGTTATTGATCGTCGAATAAGATGCCTCATAGGTTTGCGAGTCTATTTCCACGCGCTCAATCGCACCATACATAGCCCGCATACCAAAAGTTATCCCCGACCCTTCAAAGGCCGGACCGGCTGAACAGGAACAGGTTACCAGCCAGTCACCGGAACCTAAGACCATCTCGCCGTTTGTTCCAATATCAATCAACAGGGAGATTGGTGCATCCTCATTGCCCATACCGGTAAACAAAGTGCCTGATACAATATCGCCACCAACATAACTAGCCACTGACGGATAGCTGAACACCAAGGCATCAGGATTCACTCTAAGCCCCAATGCCTGCGCCTTAACCACAGGAAAGAAGTTAGCGGTCGGAATATACGGCTCGAGGCGGATGAATTTGGGGCTAATCCCCAGGAACAAATGAGCCATGGTAGTGTTACCGGCGGCCATCATTACCCGGATATCAGCTTCTTTAATCTGCTTTTGCTTAATCAATAAGTCTGTAATCAAAGTGTTTATCGTATCAATAATTGATTGATAGACAGTCTTCAAGCCATCAGGCTCATCTACTGCATAAACAATACGGCTGATGACATCATCACCAAAACGGGCTTGCCGGTTATGAGTACCTGCAGTTTCAACAACCCGGCCCTTCTCCAGGTCCAGGAGATAGGCCACTACGGTAGTAGTACCGATGTCGACGGCAATACCATACAGAGGCTGTTGACTATGGCCTGGCTCAACAGCAATTATTTCCGCCTTGCCACCAACCTCAGACACCAGTACAGTCACTTTAAATTGGGCAGCCCTGAGGGTTTCTCCCAAATTCCGAATAATCGGGAGGGAAATATTAATATCCGTACACTTAGTTTCTTTCTTAAGAGCCAAAGTCAAACGATTAAGGTCGTCACGATTGTCCTGCAGGTTAGCTGCAGGCAGGGTCAGCCTGATACACCGGCAGAGCGGGTTGAGCGGATAGCCGTTCAGTGGGCTTTCCTGTTTCTCGAGCAACAATTCTTTAAGCTGCCATACATGCAGCAAATAGTTGCTTAAGGCTTCGGAAATTCCACTATTAAGCTTATTGTCAGCAACAAGCACCTGATTTTTGCTCATGACCGAGGTTTTAGGGATCTCTACCACCAAATCCTCGTCCTGAACCAAAGTCTGGCAGGCTAAATTGAAGCCCTGCTCTGCAATCTTAGCTGCCAAATGGCTGTCCCGTTTGGCTTTAACAGCACCGCTCTTAATGTGTACTGTGCATTTACCGCAAGTACCGTCGCCGCCGCAAGGTGCTTTCATTTCGATATTGGCTTTACCGGCGGCAGTGAGAAGATCAGTGCCTGCAACCACCTCAACTTTGACTCCTGCGGGAAGAAATGTTACGAACCGTTTGTTCATCTTAAACTACCCTCCTGATTCGTTGAGCAAGGCTGCTATTAGCATTCAGCCAACAGTTACAGGGGTGATTATTTCACAAGGTGCGGGTAACGTGCTTTGGCAAAAGCCGGAATGCCAGCAGCTTCCTGCGGTCCAACGATTACGTCTAAACCGGATTTTTCTTTCAGTTTACCACTGATAATAGCAACATAACCGGGAATAACAATGCTGTTATGATTCACTTTATCCATAATGCCGATATTTTTAATGAATTCAGCAATAGGTTCAGCAACAAACTTCCCTGCGGCCCAGGCAGTAAGAACTGAAGCACCGTCGGTATCAACAGCTACGATATAGCCGGGAATTTTACTTGCTGCCACTTCACCTTCAACAGCAAAATAGGTCAGAGCGAAGTTTGTGCATACATACACAGGCGAGTCAGGACCAACATTGCCAATTTCATAAACCTTACTGGACTCAACAGCCATTGGCTTCTGCGGATCTGTATAGATATTCATGCGCCAGGCCATCAAAGGCAGCAATTGAGCTTTTTCATCAACCTTCAAGCAGACAATACTGGCATATTTAGCGACATAAGTAGCCGCTTCGACAATTTCTTCTTTGGAATCGGTGGCTACTGTGCAAGCAAGCAGCGGGTAGCCGAAAGGCCGGAATTTTTTCTTGATCGCCAGCCGGCGGGCATTAATCAATTCGGCTAACGTTTTCGCCTGTTGCTTATTTCCGAAATCAATAACAAGCTCTTTATATTGGGCAGCCACTTTTTCAACCAGGGCGGCTGTGTCGTCAAGGCCGTCACCTTTTACTACTACCGGGCAGTTATTGGCTTTGGCCAGAGCTACGACCTTTTCCCAGTTTTCAGCAGTTGCCGCATGGAGCAGCGGTTTCTTGGCAGCTACTGCAGGCACAGCTGCTTCCAGGCCTTCCAGATTGGCTACCAGCAGGAGCGCAAAATTAGCTTTGGCAGCAACAGCTTCAACGGCAGCTTTAAAAGTAGCCGCATTGCCGGAGCAGTTGGTGACAGCAACCATATCAATGGCTATTTTTTGGCCTACGCGGTCCATGACCAGACCGTTGATTTTTTCAATCTTAGCATCCAGTTCCGCACCGGACAGGGTGTCGGAAATCTGAATTGCCAAAGCAGTCGGATGATAGAAGGTTTTGTCATGACGGAACAGGACAGTTTCATCGCCCATTACAACCTCTTGTTCGCCGACGCCGACCTTTACAGTGCGTACAGGCGGAGCAGTAGCCGCGCCCAGGGTTTCTTTCGCCGCCTCCGTTGCGTGCGGACACATATCTAGGGATGCTTTGCCGTTAGCCATTGCCATTGCAAAAGCCAGGCAGGTAGGTGAACCACAGTCTTTACAGTTTGTCTTTGGTAGTTGTTTAAAGATATCCAAACCTGTTAATGCCATTTTCTCTTCTCCTTTCGATTATAAGCACTTTAAATAAATATGAGAATTGTGACACATCTTGAACCCTATATAATACTCAGTACCAAGATGTGCCACTCATTCTTCCTTAAATTAAATAACCAAGAGCTGCTTTATTACATCATGGGATCCATAGTTATTGCCGGATGTTGTTTTTCTTCCAGGAACGGCAGGATTGCCTCTTCATCGGTGCCAACAGTTTCGTCGGCAATTTTATCGACAAAATCAGCGCCCAGTCCGGCCGCTACAGCCGCATCAATCAAATCCTGACCCAGGAATTCCTTAAGTTCTTTCGGCATCCAGACAACACGTGCCAAACCACCATCTGCTGGAATAAACTTAGCGCTGCAGAGGTAACGACGGCCCATTCCCATGAAACCAGGGGTTTGAACACCGCCGCCGCAAGTACCGGCCAAAGCCGAGAAGGTCATGCCGCAAGGGGTATCACCAGTGTGTTCACGAGTGGTAAGCATGACACCATTACACAACGGTAGTATCGCCATAATAGCTTCGAAACATCCGCAGGAAGTCATCGGATCTTCCATCATGGTATAAAAATTAACCTTTTCTATCGTCCGGTTGGAGCCTGAGTAGAAGAATTCATTAAGGTTTTGCCACTGACCTTTTACAGGATCTATGCAATCGCCTTTTGTAACCGGCTGATTGGGGCCGGTTGGGGTAATTTCATTGGAGGCTTTGGCATCCAGCCAGCTAACAGCACCGCACAAGCCTACGTGTTCTGGCGTTACAATACACACATGGTTAGGTGCAAAGGACTGGCAGAGTGTGCATGTGTACCAGGTTTCGACTGCTTCGTCAGTGAGGCCTTTGAGACGGGCGTCACGGGCAGAGTATTTGGCGATTGCCAGTTTGATTTTTTCTTCAATGACATCCTTATCGGTAACAAGAGTGACTTGTACACGGTCAATAATAGCCGGATAGTCAGATTTGAATTTAGCAATAAGAATCTCGCCAATATCTTTAATTTTGAAGCCTAGCTCTTTAGCATTTTTGCCAATACGCACCCACATCATATTACGTTGAGCTACGTGCCATAAACCTTCGCCGTAGTTAACGAAGTAATGGATACGGCGCTCAAGCACGCCTTCGAAGTCTTCCTGCATCTTACGGCCATAGACATCAACCATGACACCGAGCGGGAAGACGCTGCCTTCCGGCATTTCATCAATTTCCGGTCCGATAACCTGAATTTTGCCGTCTTCCACCTCATCGGCCTCACACATCCGAACAAGCTCGAAGCTGGTGGAACGACCGCCGCCGAACTCAACATGAGCATCTTTTTTGCGGATGGTTTCGCCTTCGAAAGCAGGTCCAATGGTGATTGGTACAGGGATATCAACGATCTTGATTTTGATGCCGCGCATTTCAAGACCCAATTTGCCGATTTTCTCATAGTCCGGTTCAGATTGATACCAGTCGGGAATTTCCTCGGCCACCGGCTGGTCGGTGACAATGGGGAAGCCCATAAAGATGGCGCCGAATTCGGCGGCAAATTTAACAATATCATTGGGTCCAAGCTGAACGACAAAGGCCAGTACGCGTTTACCCTGGTATTCAATGGCCCGTTCACGCTGACCGGCAGGAATGCCGCCGAAGGCCAGACCGGCACGGAAAGCAAAGTTAACAGCATGGATAACCTGAGTAAAGTTACCGAGCGGGAAGGTAATGAAATCGGCGCCGATTTTAACGTTTTCCTCAATACACTGCTCGATAACCTCATTGCATAAGAAGATCATTATCCCTTTAGACTGGAGGTCTTTTACCAGCTTGGCAGTTGACTTGCTGTCCTTGCCTTTGCCGACAATAACGGCAACACCGGGGATCGTCTGGTCAACCAGTGGCACACCGAACTTACGCAGAATAGGGTCAGCAATGAACCCACAGTAAGGAAATTTATCAGGTTTAACACCTTTAAGATAACGCAAGGCCTCAATAACTTCAGCGGCATACAGGGTTGCTTCCCCGTTCAGTTTAGCGTTTTCAAAAGTTAATCCTTCCCTGATGTTAGTCGTCCGGATCCGGTTTAGAATAGGGGCCAGGTCACCAATGGTATTAACCTCTTCACCGCTCAAAGCTGTAATTACCGGCAGTCTGTAGGCAGTATCAGGATATTTTACCGGGCAATCGGCACCATGTTCCTTGATGGCTTTGGCCAGAAGAATTTCCGCATAGCTAGTAGCTGTAACAGCACCTTCGTAGGCGCCTTTAAAAAGCTCCATAGACATATTATTTTTCGTCCTCCTTCATAGAGTCAATTTCTCAGTATCAAAAAGGTGCAATATATATTTAAAGTTACTTAGTTAGCTTCTTCTCTTGCTTGATTGGCTTTCTTGCGCATGGCATTCTTCCAGTTGCGTTCTTCAAGGATGTCTACCAGTCTTGTCGCTGCTTTAACCGGATCAGTCTCCCAGAAGAAGAAGCCGCCAAACACGTCTTCCGCAACCTTAGTAACAACGTCATTGACAAGGGTACTGCCAACAGTAGGAGCAACAACGCCCACATGCACAGGATTGCCAAGAGCAACATTCCAGGAACCGATGGCAACAGCTTTTTCCGACATTGCTTCCGGCGCTGAGGCAACATAAGGCACATCACGGTTATCCAGGCCCATTTCCTTCGCCATCATATTGGCCAGGTCCTGGGCACGGCTGTTGTCAACGCAAGAGCCCATATGGAATATAAGTGGCAGCTCAGCTGTTAAACCGGCAGCTGCATTCAAACGGGCAATGAATTTCTTAAGTCCTTCACCGGCATATTTCTGCACACCGTCACCGTTTAGCAGGCCTTCTTTACCAAATGCCTGGGCTGCGCAACCGGTAGCGACAATAAATACGTCGTTTTTAGCCAGCTCGGTAGCGATAGTGAAATGGTTTTCATCGTGAGTGCCCTTAAGGTTGTTGCAACCGGCAAACAGGGCAACTCCCTTTATTTCACCAGCCTCAATGGCATCGGTCAGAACCCGGATTGGCGCATCGGCATTTATCTTCTTAAAGATATTAAGCAGTGATTCCAGCGTAAAACCGGCAACAACCGTGTTTCTGACATCCGGAATGCAAACCTTTTCAGTATCGCGAACCTTGTAAGCATCAATAGCCAGACGGATAATCTCTTTGGCGCTGTCCAGGGCACGGTGCTCATCAAAGGCCAGGTGATAGGATCCAGGAATTTTCATAATCGGCATGGTAGTAATAATCTTGGTATGATAGCACTCAGCCAGGCTGCGTAAGCTCGGCATAATGCACTGTACGTCAACAACCATCGCGTCCATAGCTCCTGTAAGGATAGCCAATTCTTGAGTAGCAAAGTTAGTGGCAATAGCGACACCTTCACGAGTCAAGACTTCATTACCAGTACAGCAGATACCAACAAGGTTGATGCCTGCAGCGCCAGCAGTTTTAGCTTCTCCCTGCATCTCTTTGGCAGCTTTAACTACCATTTGCGAGAGCAGCGGGTTATGGCCATGAAGAGCAATGTTAACCTTGTCAGCTTTGATGGCGCCAAGGTTTGCTTCAGTCACTACAGGTACACCGGTACCAAACAGAATATCGGAAAGATCGGTAGCCAGCGCCATACCGTCATAGTCGCACAGAGCAGCCTTCAGGCCGCCGAAAATAATATTAACAGGATCGGCGTCATTACCCGCATGGGTTTGGTGCAATAATTGGGCCAGACTCAGATTGATCCCGCTGGGCATGATGTTGGTTTTACGGAGGACGTCCAATGTGCTTTCATTGCTATTGGCAGTAAGCCAGGTAATCTCGTCTTCATTAACGCGGCCAAACTCATCCAGAGCAGCTGTGGCAACATCCTTGGCAACAGCCAGTACATCGCGGCCTTCCGTTTCGACACCAATCTTTTTAGCAACAGCTATTAGTTTTACAGCATCAGTGATCTGATAATCCTTCAGTTTGCCTTCGGCAACATGCAGAACGGTTTCCGCAATGTGACGGCCATGGTCAGAGTGAGCAGCGGAACCACCGGCGATATAACGGACAATGTTACGGGCAACAATAGTGTAGTCCATAGCACCGCAGATGCCTTTATTTCCACCCGGTTTCTTAGGCAGAATACGGCAGGGGCCTTGCAGGCAAATACGGCAGCAGATACCTGTGTTCCCGAAAGTACAACGGGGCTCTTGCGCTTTGGCGCGGTCAAATGTTGTTAAAAAGCCGATTTCTTTAGCCCTATCCAGCATTGGGGTGGCTGCCACGTCGATTGTTCTTTTGTCGGACATTCTTCTTTTCCTCCCTATGTTCTTCATAGTTGTTTTTCAGTGAGTCCACTTACAAAGGAGCTGGCTACTCAGGTTTTTACGATTATGAGGTTTTTTTCACAAACTCTATCTTCAGTATTCGCCCTATATCGGGCGAATACCTGCAAGGATTGCGAAAAATTTTTGATATATTAGTATTTTTTGTAGAATTAGAATAAACCAATAATTTTACCGGTATTATCAATATCCATTCTTTCGGCGGCAGGGGCTTTCGGCAAACCGGGCATTGTCATAATTTCGCCGGTGATTGCCACCAGGAAACCGGCACCGGCGGCAACCCGCAGTTCACGGACAGTGATGCTAAATCCGGACGGACGCCCCAGTTTAGCCATGTCGTCACTCAGGGAATATTGGGTTTTCGCCATGCAAATCGGCGTTTTATCATAACCAAGAGCAGTCAGCTCCTGAATGGTCTTTTCCACCGCCGGGGTATAGTTTACACCGTCAGCGCCATAGATTTCGGTGGCAATAGCACTGATCTTATCTTTAATACCAGCTTTTTCGTCGTAGATAAATTTAAAGTTGTTGGGCTTTTCACAAGCTGCCAGAACTTTATCGGCAAGTACCAGGCCGCCCTCGCCGCCCTTGGCCCAAACCTCGGATAAGGCGACTTCTGCCCCCATAGCATTGCATTTTTCCTCAACAAATGCAAGTTCATTATCCGTATCAGTCGGGAAGGCATTGATGGCAACAACCGTGGGCAGTCCGAATTTCTGCATATTTTCAATGTGTTTGGTAAGATTGGCAAGCCCTTTTTCCAGTGCCGCCATATTTTCGCCGACCAGTTCGGTTTTAGGTACGCCGCCATGCATCTTGAGGGCCCGAACTGTGGCGACTATCACAACTGCAGCAGGCGTAAAGCCGGCAAAACGGCATTTAATATCCAGGAATTTCTCCGCCCCCAGGTCAGCACCGAAACCGGCTTCAGTTACAACAACATCGGCAAGCTTCATGGCATATTTGGTGGCAGATACACTGTTACAGCCGTGAGCAATGTTTGCAAACGGGCCGCCATGGACGAAAGCCGGTGTGTTTTCCAGGGTTTGCACCAGATTCGGCTTAATGGCATCTTTGAAGAGCAAAGTCAAAGCCCCGGTTACTTTCAGGTCGTTCGGAGTCACCGGTTTGCCGTCCAGCGTATAAGCAACAATAATCTTGCCGATACGGGCTTTCATATCATCAAGATCTTTAGCCAAACACAGAATAGCCATCATTTCCGACGCAACCGTAATATCAAAGCCATTTTCCCGCGGTACGCCGTTGGCTTTGCCGCCCAGACCGCAAACGATAAAACGCAGGGCCCGCTCGTTAAGGTCCAGCACCCGGCGCCAGGTTACACGGCGGGGATCAATCCCCAGAGCATTGCCGTGATGCAGGTGATTGTCAATAATTGCTGCCAGGAGGTTATGGGCAGTGGTAATCGCATGGAAATCACCGGTAAAATGCAGGTTAATATCTTCCATTGGCACTACCTGGGCATAGCCGCCGCCGGCAGCGCCGCCTTTAACGCCAAAACAGGGTCCAAGGGATGGTTCACGCAGGGCAATAACAACCTTTTTGTCTTTTTTCCGCAAAGCATCGCCAAGTCCGACCGTAGTCGTGGTTTTGCCTTCACCGGCCGGGGTCGGATTGATGGCGGTTACAAGAATCAGCTTGGCATCCGGCCGTTCTTTAATGCGTTCCCAGGTTTTCAGGGAAACCTTAGCTTTGTAACTACCGTAGAGTTCCAGCTCTTCTGCAGGGATCGCGAGTTCATTGGCAACATCAATGATTTTGGACATCTTCGCCTCTTGAGCGATTTCTACGTCACTTTTAAAAGACATTCATCCTTACCTCCAATATTTTCGAGCTTTGCTCTTTAAAACCTAGGGTTTGGAGTTGGCGGCCAGCCGCGCATAAATTTCCTCCATTGTCGTTTTGAAGGCTCCGGTAAGTATGTCCCCTCCATTTCCGAGAGCAACATCCAGCAGTTCATCATCAAAACGAATGACGCCTAACAGTTCATGAGATGCAAACTGTTCCTGGATAAATGCTTCTTCTTTAGGAGAACGTATTTTATTAGCGATTACTTTTGCAACTTCAATGCCTAAATCCTTTGCCAGCTGCATGACCACCCTTGCAGTTTGCACACTGGTTTTACTGGGTTCTGTTACCACAATCATCAGGTCTACACCTTTCGATGTTCCCCGCGTTAAGTGCTCAATGCCGGCACCCATATCAAGAATAACGACATCATCTTTTTCAAGGATCAGGGAATCCACAACTGAAAACAAAAAAGCATTTTCGCGGCAGTAACAGGCTGAACCACCGGGTTTAACGGCACCCATTCTTAAAAATCTGATGTTACCCACGCTAATGGAATACTCGTCTAAAATGTCGTCAACATCAGGATTAAGGGTGTAGAACAGGCCACCACCGGCACTTTTTTCCTTAATCACTTCTTCCATATCAATTAACGGAATTACTTTAGCCAAGATATCATCAGAAATTCCCAGAGCAAGACCTAAACTGGCATCCGGGTCAGCATCCACTGCATAAACGCGACGACCATCACGGGCAAATAATTTGGCTAAACTGGCAGAGACAGACGTTTTACCGACGCCGCCTTTGCCGGAGACTGCGATTTTCAAAATTTCACCTCCTTTCCCACGTACGCGGACCAGTAAAACTGGTTATTTTGTTATTGACTAAATTATCTGCCAAATTCAGACAGTCTGCCATTGCATCAGGCAAGTGCCCGGGCCGTCTTCCCCAGCAAACTGGCGCCGGCGGCGGCAGCTACAACGAGATCCTCCGTAGGCAGGTAATCGGAGGCCGTAGCGTCAAACAGCGCCGTGGCGTTGGCCGGAAACTCTTCGTCACCTTCCCAGATCACATAGGTAACAGGAACCCTGGGCAAGACATCCACAGTAACAGCAGCATCACCATACTTTACAATCCGGCCGTCCAGCTTTTCCCCGGCTTTAACCAGGAGTCCGGCTTTCTTGCCAAATATTGCTTTAAAGCCGCCGAGAACGCGGCCATTAAAAGGCTGTAAATAAATCATACCGCCCGGTATTTCTTTAAAGGATATCAATTGTCCGCTTAACAGCTGACCGCCGGCGGTCACCAAATAATGCAGGATGACTACCTTTGCCGCCAGCGGCACTTGCTCCTGCCGGCAGGCATAGCTTACTTCCCCTTCAGGATAGCTGACAGTATATACTTCATTGAGATAGTTAAGGGTAAAAAGCTTGTTGGCACTATCAAATCCAGCGCCACTGCGGGCGGCCATTGCTGCCGGATTTTTAGCAGACAGGTCTGTACAGGCTTTTTCATACGCTAATAAATAGCCGTTCTGCAGATGCTGCGGAATAATGTTACCAGTTTGCATCAGCTGTGCCTCCTAGCGCGATAGATAAGTGAAACTAACGATTATCAGAAAACTATGCCAGTCCGTTTTGCATTTCGCAGGCCTGAATGGTCTGTTTACAGAGAACCACCGTAGTTACAGACCCGACACCACCGGGAACCGGCGTAATTTTACCGACAATGGGCTCAACCTCGGCATAATCCACATCACCACAATATTTACCGGGGTTAGCGGGATCTTCATTGATACCTACATCAATGACAATCTGGCCTGGCTTGACATAATTGGCCTTCACCATTTTAGCACGGCCGACGGCAGCAATCAGGACATCGGCCTCAGCACATACTGCCGGCAGGTTGTCAGTACGGGAATGACAAATGGTAACGGTGGCATGTTCTCTGAGCAACAACATCGCCACAGGCTTGCCAACAACCTGGGAGCGGCCCAGCACAACTGCCTTTTTGCCTTTCAGCGGGATATTATAAAATTTGAGGATATCCATGCAGGCCGTGGGCGTACAGGGCGGGAAACCGGTGGGATCATCGGTATACACCTTGGCAGCACTGCCAATTGTCATGCAATCAACATCTTTTTCCACCGGGATCAGATTACGGATCTTCTTCTCGTCCAATTGCTTGGGGAGCGGGGCAAACATCAAAATACCGTTTATTTCTTTATTCGCGCCAACAGCAGTCACTGCTTGTTCAAACGCAGCCTGGTCAATATCGGCCGGATACTCAAAGACCTGATAAGCCATACCGACGGAATCACAGGTTTTCTTGGCACCGCCCTCGTAGAACAGGTCGTCCGGCCGGGCTCCAACCCTGATAATTCCTAATTTGGGCGTAATGCCTTTGGCTTTAATTGCTGCCACTTTCTGGGAGAGTTCCTCCTTCATGGCATCGGCAACTGCTTTACCGGCTAATCTCTCAGCCATTATCCAACATCCCCTCCTATTTCTTTATTTTATTTAAAACCAATTCCAACGTCGCATCGGCGATCTGCGAACCGGCAGCCAGGAGTTGTTCCATCTCCGCCCGGTTTTTGCTGACATATTCCTGATCTTTGATGGTATTAAGATTAATGACAACATTAAGCATCCCGCTGATCAGCGCCGATTTCAAGAAGACGACCCCGCAGCCGACATCAGAAATAGCCAGATTTGTTCCTATCTGGCCCATACGCTCATGAATCTTGATGCCTTCATAACACTTACGCATAATCTGCATAGGGCCTTCACAGGCATCCTTAGAGCATTTTTCCATCACTTTTTCTTTATAGGCAATCTGTTCCGGCGTATCTTTAGGCAGGCCATAAGCCTTGGACAGAGGTTCAAAAACCGCAGCGTCCTCATCCACTAAAGCTCTTAATTCCGCAATTACCTTATCCCCTTTAACAATCAGCTCCTTGACCTCATCCTCAACTTCAGCATACTTCTTTTTGCCAACGGTAAGGTTACCTACCATGTTGGAAAGAGCCATGCCAATCGCACCGCCCAGAGCTGCAGCCCCGCCGCCGCCCGGCACCGGGGCCTTTGAGGCCAGTACATCCAGAAAATCCGTACAGGACTTATCCAGCATACTCATTAATGTTTTCTCCTCCCATCTGCTTTGTTATTTGCTGTACAATTTGGTTGTAAAATAACACGCCTTATATTCCGTGTAAACTAGTTTGTTATTTCACATACATTCCAATGGAAAAAATTCGCTTTTTATTCTGAAATTCCTGCTAGTTTTTAATTATTCAAAAAAAATTTTATTGTCTAATATTGTCGAAGCTTCCGTATAAAAATAAACTACCTTACCTTCTTTACAGACAGCGTAAGCTAGTTATTTATCTAGGACCTTCAGTATTTAAGTGTAAATCCGGACCAAATGTTTTACTTGTAAAGCAGGGCCAATGCAGTAAATAAGAGCATTGCCATCCCTACCAGGCCATTGCGCATAAAATATTTCTGGGTCACTTTACTCAAATCCGCCGGACTCACAATCAAGTGCTGATAGACAAGTACGGCTGCCGCCAGGGCCACCCCGGCGTAATAAAGGCTGGACAATTTTAAACAAAACCCGACAATAACAAAACCGGCAATGCTTACTAGATGCATACATCTGGCTAACCATAATGCTCCCGCTACCCCAAAGCGCACAGGCATCGAATGCAGACCCTGGGCTTTATCAAACTCCACATCCTGACAGCCATAAATGACATCAAAGGCAGCAATCCATACTGCCACCGCCAACCCCAGAATCAAGACAGCAGGTGATATATCACCCCTGACAGCAATCCAGGCCCCGACAGGCGCTGCCGCTAACGCCCCCCCTAAAACCAGGTGGCAGGTCCAGGAAAACCGTTTCATATAAGGATATAGTACCAGCGGTATAAGCGCCAGCGGCCACAGCTGTAAGCACAACGGCTGCAGCCGGGCGGCAGCCAGCAGAAACAGTAACAGACTGCCGGCAATTAAAGCCACCGCCTCCCAGGGTTTAACCAGGCCGGTAACCATCGGCCTTTGGGTAAACCGGGGGTGCAGCCGGTCATATTTTAAGTCGATAAGATTATTGAGCGCCAGCGCGGCACTGCGGGCACCGATCATAGCGACCGTAATCCACAGGAGATCATGTCCGTCGGGAAGGCCGCCAGCCGCCAGGAAAGCCCCCATATAGGCAAACGGCAACGCAAAAATAGAGTGGGACAAGGCAATATTATCCATATGGGCTTTTAACTTACTCAAGACCTAATTCCTTCCATTTGGCATCGACCATTTGTTTTATATCAGCCGACATAATAATTTCATCAGGCCATTCACGGGTCTGACCTTCTTCCCGCCAGGTCTTGGTCGCATCAATGCCGACTTTGGTCCCCCAGTTCGGCAGGGGCGAAGAATGATCAAGGACATCAAGCGGACCATCGACCATTGTTATGTCCCTGCGGGCATCAATGTTATTAAACACCCGCCACCAGACCTCGTTCATATCCTGGACATTGACATGCTCATCGACAACAATAATCATTTTTGTAAACATCATCTGCCCCATCCCCCAGATGGCATGCATGACTTTCTTCGCTTGCTGCGGGTAGCTTTTTTTGATTGCCACCACGGCACAATTATGGAATACACCTTCCAGGGGCAGGTTTATATCCACAATCTCCGGTAACTGGGTCTGTAATACAGGCAAAAAAATCCGTTCCGTGGCTTTGGCCAAAAAACAGTCTTCCATTGGCGGTTTGCCGACAACTGTCGCCGGGTACACAGGGTTTTGGCGATGGGTAATACAGGTGATATGAAAAACAGGGTAGTTATCGGCTAACGAATAATAACCGGTATGATCGCCAAAGGGACCTTCCACCCTGAGTTCATCTATTTTCACATAACCCTCAAGCACAATCTCCGAGCCTGCCGGTACTTCAACATCAATGGTTTCACATTTAACCATTTCCACCGCTTTCTTGCGTAAAAAGCCGGCAAAAACCATTTCATCAATATCACGGGGCAACGGGGCTGTTGCGGAATAGGTTATCGCCGGATCGCCGCCGATGGCAACAGCAACCTCGATTCTGTCCCTCCCCAGTTCCCGGTGGGCGCGGTAGTTCTCGGCCCCGTTTTTATGGATATGCCAGTGCATACCTGTTGTCTGATTGTCAAACACCTGTAGCCGGTACATACCGACATTGCGTTTGCCTGTAAGCGGATTTTTGGTAAAGACCAGCGGCAGGGTAATAAACCGCCCTGCATCACCCGGCCAGCATTTTAAGATTGGGAACTTGGCCAGTGACGGCTTGTCCTTAATAATCACTTCCTTGCAGGGAGCATTTTTTACATATTTTGGAAAATTAATGGCCCGCTTGGCGGCGGGGATGATCCTAACCAAATCCATTTTATTCTGGAGCGAGATATAGGGCAGCTTCAGAATTTGCCTGATTTCACGGGCTATATCATCGATATGTTCAACCCCCAGGGCCAGAGCCATACGGTCCATGCTGCCAAAAGCATTCATCAGCACAGGCATATCATACCCCTTAACATTCTCAAACAGCAAAGCAACGTTTTTTGCGCCTTGCATTTTTGAAACCCGGTCGGTAATCTCAGTAATTTCAAGCTCGCATTCCACAGGCTGGCTGATCCGCTTAAGCCAGCCCCGCGACTCCAGTGCCGCAATAAATTCCCGCAGATCGTTATAGGCCAAAGTAAAATGCTCCTTTCCCAAGAAAAAAACCACTATTTGCGCAATATATATTTTACAATCAGGAGGCTGACCTCATATAACAAAATCATGGGAACAGCCACCATTGTCTGGGAAAAAACGTCGGGTGTCGGGGAAATTAAAGCGCCAATAACAAAAGACATAACCAAAACGATTTTGCGTTTGGCGGTCAAAAAGGCAGAACTAATAAGGCCGACTCTGGCCATAACCAGAATAAACAGCGGCAACTCGAAAATAAAGCCAAAAGGCAATAAAAAAGAAATTACGAATGATATGTATTGACTGATGGAAAACATGGGCTGCAGGCTTTCATTGGCAAAGCCCATAAAAAACTTAATCCCGGCCGGCAAGACCAGATAATAAGAAAAAAACAGGCCAATAAAAAATAAAATAATTGAGGCCGGTACCAGAAAGACCCCTGCCGTCCGTTCATTATTGGTCAATGCCGGCATAACAAACGACCATATCTGATACATAACAATAGGCAGTGCCAACAAAAATCCGGCAAAAACAGAAACTTTTAAGTAGGTAAAAAAAGCCTCGGCCGGATTCATATAATATAACTTCCCCGCCGGGGCGGTAATCAGGCCCGTAATCTCGGTGGCGTAAAAATAGCAAATTAAACTACCGGCAGCAATGGCAACGATCATAATAATGATTCTGCGGCGCAGCTCTTCAAGATGACCGATTAAAGACATTCCCCCCTGCGGCTGATCTTCAGCAGCAACTTCATCGTTTTCTGCCCGGTACGGCTCATCTCTAGCCACTTTGTCACTGTATATTACACTATTTTCAGCTGGCGTCACTGCCGGCTGATTCGGTTCATTTTGCGTGCGATCTGGCATTAAATATCCTTCTTTTTCTCATCAGGCTGTTTGTTATCGGCTGTGGCTTCAACTTTGGACGGTTCATCCTTATTTACAATATCGCTGCTGGCCCGGCGGAATTCCTGGATCCCTTTGCCAATCGCCTTACCAACCTCCGGCAGTTTCCCCGGCCCAAAAACGACCAGTGCAATAACTAAAATTAACACTAATTCCGGCATGCTGAAACTAAACATCAAAACCAGCCCCTTTTTCTGCATATTAATATACAGCTATATTATACCTGCCCGTCCCGCAAAATACAATCCATCAAAACGAATAGCAAAATACGGCTAACCCTGTTATGTTATGTCCTGTCAAGACACATTACGAAGGAAAGCCGTAATCTTCGTTAGGAATTTGCAGCAGCTCTTTATTGCTCTTGCGTTTATTAATGGTATGGACTTTGCCTGTTTTAATCTTAATGAGAACATCTTCCACCAGGTTGAGATGCTCCTGCATCTTCCGTTTTGCCAAACGCGGATTACGGGCCGCTATCGCCTCATATATTTCATAATGTGATTGATGCAATAAAGTCGGCATATTATCAATTAAAAATAGTTTTTGCCTTGATGTGCGGAACGTATTTGTCAGCAGGTCTGAAATGGCATTCATTAATTTGATCAGTATGGGATTATGGGCTGCCTTAGCAATTGAAAAGTGAAAAGATGCATCACCAATCTCCCCGATACCGCCGGCGTTTACCTCCTCAAGCATGCTGACAAGCGCGTGTTTTATATTCTCCAGATCTTCCGGACTGGAGCGTGAGGCCGCAAGGGCCGCTGCTTCAATCTCTAAAATTTTCCTTACTTCCAGCAACTGCACAATATCATCAATTTCAATCTGTAAAAGAAAAGATAAGGGCTCCATCATGCCTTCATAAGAAACCTGTCTGACAAAGCTGCCTTCCCCCGGGCGAATGGTAATAATCCCCATAATCTCAAGCGCGCTAAACGCCTCACGCACCGACGCGCGGCTGACGTTTAGGGTGTCGGCCAGCTCCCGCTCAGACAGCAATTTGTCACCAGGATGTAATTTACCGTCAATAATAAGTTTTTTGATTTGGCCAATAATTTCTTCATAAACTTTTTTTGTCTTAACCGGCTTAAACATAGCACCTTCCGCGGCAATGCCGTCAGTACTTACGCAGACCTACGAAATCGGCTACAGCCAATAAGGATTGTCTCACAGGGCTGTTGAGTGTTACTGGCAAACTATTACGAGCATGTTGCAGGTATTTATGGACCTGAGCATAACTATATTCTATGGCGTCAGTCCCATGGACTATTTCCAGCCCACGTTTAACATCCTCGTCCGACATAACCTGGTTTACAACTATTTGTCTGAGTTCAGCATGATCAGGGCTGTTTTTTAACGCATAGATAACCGGCAAAGTAACTATCCCCTGCCGCAAATCATTCCCAACCGGTTTACCAATTTGTTCGGCCGAGGCTGTAATATCCAAAATGTCATCAGTAATCTGAAAAGCCATGCCAATTGAATAGCCGTACTCCCGTAACTGCACCACCTCGCTGTGTTCCATCCGCCCGGACAAAGCCCCCAGTTCACAACTCGCCGCAATAAACTCTGCTGTCTTCTGCGCCACTCGCAGACGATAATCAGCTTCATCCTGCTCGGGGTTAAAAGATTCTTTTAGTTGAATGATTTCACCTTCACACATTGTGCAAATGACATCAGTCAGAATCCTCAGCATGTGGTTATCAGCACCGGCGGTTACCGCCGAAAACGCCTTGGCAAACAAATAATCGCCAGTCAAAACCGAGCTATGATTACCCCAGCGGGCGTTAGCTGTCGGGCTCCCGCGCCGGGTTGCGGCATTATCAATCACATCGTCATGTACCAGGGTAGCCATGTGAATTAATTCAATGGCTACTGCCAGGGGTAAAAGCTCAGACTGATTAGGAGTAGCGCCCCGGGCACATAACAGATACAAAGCGGGCCGTAAACGCTTACCGCCCGCCTGTACCAGGTGCACGCTAATATCGTTAACCAAATCAACCGGTGATTGTATAATAGAATACAGTTCTTTTTCCACAGCAGCCAGATCATCTTGAACTATGCCAAATATGTTGTTTGGAAATTTGCTCACTCAATAATCACCTACAAGACAAAATCTGTCTCTATAATACACCATATACCGGCAGTAGTCTACAATATTGGCAGACCTTTACTTATTTTTTTCCACGCGGATAGCACAATCAGGACAAACCATCTGGCAAATACCACACACGATACATTTTTCCATGTCGGCTTCGACGCGCGGTGTACCATATACTCCCAGCTCTTCTGACCAGGTAATGCACTTTACCGGACATTTTTCCGTACACAAGCCACAGCCTTTGCACAGGTTAGGAAAAACAGCCCAAAAGCCTTTTTCGCCGTCAGATTTTACAGATTCCCAGTTAACTTTAGCCATTGCAGCCCCTCCTTACATTGCACTCTTAATGAGTTGATAGCCGCGTTCGAGAGCCTTAAAATTCATGTCTCGGAGTGCGGGATTTGCTTTAAACTTATCGCCCAGCTTAGTCTCCAGCGCCTTTTTAATACTGTCCATTGGCAAAACCTCAGTTGCGGCAATGACGGCACCCAAAATAATGATATTGAACACGCGTGGATGCAGTTCATTTTTCGCAATGTCATTGGCAGGGATGGCTACAATTTTCTTAACTTCCGGAATCGATGCCGGGTCTACCCCCGGTCCGGGTTTGGTAAACGAACAGGTCTTGGGTTCGCCGGCAATCAGGTCCTGCGGCAAATCGGCATTGGGATGTTCCGCGGTCGGACAGGGCGGGGTTACATCAAAGTACTGCAGGCCGATGATACTGTCGTTAACCTCACCCTCCTGAATCAGCGAATTATCATATATGTATACAGTCTCTTTCCCGGCATACATTTGGGTCCGGTCAACAGCGCGGGGACTTACGGGAATAAGAATATCGGCTTTCTGGAATTTTGGCGCCCCAATGGCACCATCGCTAACCTGAACAAAAGCAATGGAAACACCGCCCCGCTGCTCGACCCCGAAATTCGGAATATACAAGGCATTTTTACCTTCTGCGTTAGCAGCTTCCGCTAAAATTTCGGCAATGGACTGAACGCCTTGACCACCTTCACCCGCAATCGCTATTTTAATGACTTTTGCCATTGGTTTAGCCCTCCTTCGCTTGCGGCGTGCGGAGCTCGCCGACTTTAAAGTATTGAGCCATATCTTTTTCAATAAATTGCCAGGTTTGTTTGGCGTTAGTGCGCCAGTTGGTCGGGCAGCCGGCCAGACATTCCACAAAGGAGATGCCATTACCCTCGATTTGGTTCTGCAGGGCTTTTTTAATAAAGCCTTTCAACTGCCGGGGATTAGCAACAGTACCACGGGCCACATACGCGCCGGCGGGGGCCACTGCCGCAACCATTTCCGGTCCTTTAGTCGGATATCCGGCCTGTTCCACATCACGTCCGTAAGGTGTAGTTTCCGTTTTCATTCCCGGCAGTGTGGTCGGTGCCATCTGCCCGCCGGTCATACCATAGTTACAGTTATTACACAGGAAAATTGTGATTTTTTCACCCCGGACAGCGGCATTGAACAGATGCTGGGAACCAATGGCATAGCCGCCGCCATCCCCCATATAGGCAACGCCGATAATGTCCGTATTGGCCCGCTTCATGCCTGTTATTACCGGCGTCGTGCGTCCGTGATGGGTTTGCACCGTATCAACGTTAAAGAAATCCCAGGCCAGAAGTGAACAGCCAATGTCACAGCCGAACACCATCTTATCTTTTATCCCTAGTTCATCAATAGCCTCACCCAGACATTTCAGAATAATACCATGCCCACAGCCCGGACAGAACTTATGCGCCTTCGTATCTTGGTTCCAGCTGGCAGGCATGGCCGGCTGCAAAACATCGTTTTGTTTCAGGTCTTGCATGTTAGTCCTCCTTTCTGGTTTACAGTTTGTTATATTCTTCGATAATTTCTTCGGTCGTAATCCCGACCCCAGGCCGGAGCATCGGGACAATTTCAATGGTGCTGCCGAAGATTTCATGCTGAACAAGTTTGAGCAGTTGACCATAGGCCGATTCAGCCACCAGCAGTTTCTTAGCGCCTTTGCTGGCAGCTGTAAGCTGTTTGCCAGGGAAAGGGCGAAGCGTGACCGGCCGGAAATAACCTACTTTCCTGCCTTCAGACCGCAACTGGTTGTAAGCGGTCAAAGCCGCGCGGGACACAATGCCATGGGTAACAAAAATCACCTCGGCATCTTCACACCCTTTGGCATCCCATTCCACAATCTCAGCCGCCATCTTTTCCCAGTCGCGCTGATGGTTCATCACTACTTCATATAATTCATCTTCCGTGTTGTAAGTATTGCGAATATGCTTAATCTGACGGTCCGGTTTTTCAGTATCCCCCAGGATCGGTGCTGGCTTAACCAATTCCATTCCTTTTTCTTCAGGATCATAAATAGTGAGCGGTTCACGCATTTTCGCCTGATAACCGTCGCCCAGCACAAAGGCCGGAAAGCGGTAAGTCCAGGCCGCATTAAATGATTTAATCGTATAATCAAATAATTCTTGGTGAGTGGCAGTGGAATATACGATACGATGGCCCTCGCCGTTGCCGCCGAAGGTAGTCAGGGTCGTTTCCTGCTGGGCATAGATAACGGTGGCGGTCGAGGGGCCGCCCCGCTGCTGAATAATGTACACAATCGGCAGCCTCATCATTTCGGCCATGCCGGCGGATTCCTGCATTAAAACATTGCCAGGCCCTGCCGTTGCCGTAAATGCCTTGCGGCCTGAAATTACGCCGCCAAGAGTGGTAAAACCGGCAGAAATCTCATCTTCCGTCTGCAGAAAGCGTTTGCCGTATTTAGGCGCCAGCCTTGTCCAATAATGCATAATCTCATTTTGCGGTGTGATTGGGTAGCCGTACATAATATCGGCTTTAGCCGCCACTGCAGCCCAGGCACACACCTCGTTGCCTGTCATGAATACTCTTTGTTCACCTTTCAGTGAAACTTCGGCCATAAGAGCACCTCCTGAAAATATATAGCCTTGCTTACGATCAGCCTTGCGGCCGGGCCTTACTCAGGCTATAGCCTGACCAGCACCCGCGGCGGGTTCGTCCCGGACACTGGTCAAGCTATAGATTCATGTACTAGTATCTTGACAAAGTCAAATGTTCGGTTATACAACGCATCTTTTCCCGCACTGCTTCGTTGTCGTCGCCTTACAGATTGCCGATCTGCGCGGCCCGTGCAAGTAATAAGAGGCCCATATCATACAGGTCTCATTAAAGCAGATTTTAATGAATCAGTTAGCGTCCTCCGCCTTGCATTGCGAAAAAATCTACGTTGTCTAAAACTAACATCTAACTTTGCCAAGACACTAGTTTTCAAAAAATGGTTGGCCTATATACAGATAATGATATGAGGCGGGGATATTTCCCCCCCCCTCATATCATACCCAGCATCCGGCAGTTCTATATGCAGCGCCTGTATCTGGCGTTACTGACAAGTAATCCTAATTAAGCTAAGGAATCATCCAGGTCAGAATATACGCCTGGGCATAGGTCATAAGCCCGACCATAACAGCCAGAGTAAGGGAGTGCAATACAGTAAAGTTAAAAAGATCTCCCTCTTTGCCGACCAGGCCGGTAGCAGCAGTAGCTACAGCAATGCTCTGCGGTGAAATCATCTTACCGGTTACACCACCGGAGGAGTTTGCGGCCACAGCCAGGACCGGATCCATGCCCACTTGCTGAGCGGTGACAGCCTGCAGATTGCCAAATAAAGCGTTAGCAGAAGTATCCGAACCGGTCAGGAATACACCCAGCCAGCCCAGGAAGGCTGAGAAAAAGGGGAAAAAGCTGCCTGTTCCTGCCAGGAACAAACCTAAAGTGGAACTCATGCCGGAATAATTCATAACATAAGCAAGCCCCAGCACACAGGGGATAGTAATTAACGGTTTTGTTAACTGTTTAAAGGTCTTGACAAAAATATTACAGAAACGGCTGAGACCAACACCCAAAATAGCGGCTGAAATAATGCTGGCAATAAACAGAGCCGTGCCGGCGGCACTCAGCCAGTTAACTTTGTACAAGGCCGCCATCGCTGTTGACTGTTTCGCAATCGGTGCAACCTGCATAACCGCTTTATCCAAACCAGGCACCAATATCTTGAGTGAAACTGCATCAATTACAGCCTGAATCGGCTTTAAGCCCCATAAAATAACCATAACGGTAAGAACAATAAAGGGTGACCAGGCCTTAATAATTGTTCCCAATGAATACACAGGAATTTTTGTGGCGGTAGCTGCAGCTTTTTCATCGGCGAACCGCCAGATTTTAGCAGGCTTCCACGATCTCAGGAATACTGTTAAAGCTACAATTGTAGCTAACGCCGAGAGGATATCGGGAAGTTCCGGACCAATGAAATTAGATGAAAGATATTGAACCGTGGCAAACGAAATACCTGCTACCAGACAGGCAGGCAGCACTTCCATTGCCGACTTCCAGCCCGACATAAGGACAACAAGCCAAATTGGAATAATTACCGAGAGGAATGGCAGTTGGCGCCCTACCATTTGGCTGATCTTCATCGTATCCAAACCGGTTACCTGTCCAGCTACTATAATTGGAATACCAATACCACCGAAAGCAACAGGGGCCGTATTTGCGATCAGGCAAAGACCTGCTGCATAGAGTGGGTTAAAGCCAAGGCCTACCAGCATGCCTGCCGATATAGCAACAGGCGTGCCAAAACCGGCAGCCCCCTCCAGAAATGCGCCGAAAGCGAACGCAATCAGCAGCGCCTGCAGGCGGCGGTCATCGGTAATAGAAGCGATTGAGTTTTTAATAATTTCGAACTGACCGGTCTCAACGGTCATATTGTAAATGAAAATTGCGGTAATAACGATCCAAAAGATGGGGAATACACCATACATTGCCCCCATACCGGTAGCCGTAAGCGCTGTTGCCACAGGCATCTTATATACCAGTATAGCCACAAGCACAGCCGAGGTTACAGCGGCTGCGCCGGCAATTTGACCAGGTGTCCGGCGAATGGCAAGCAGATAAAAAATTATAATCATCGGGATTGCTGCCATAAATGCCGATAAAGCTAAATTTCCCATTGGGTCATATATTTGTGTCCACGTCATGAAATTTTACACCCCTCTTTTTTAGCATTAACGCTTTCTCTCTAAATTAATTTGTTTGAATAGTCTGCAAGTTAAGACGCTGCTTATACCCCCTCGCTTTCCAGTAAAGTTGCAAAAGTTACTAACCTTTTTGCATAAACCACCCGTCCGGGCACCTGCAGATGTAAGCAAAATTGGCCGCCCTAGAGGACTGGTGGTCTGACCATCTTACCTCTGATGTTATTCTACTTGTACTAACAAAATCCTGCTTGTAAAATCCAAATATTTATAACTTTTTATCTTTTTGGTAATTTTCTATATATCTTAATAAAAGTCATAAAAGGGCAGCCCTGCCGAAAGCTGCCCCTATGACTAACCAAGTAATGCTCCCAGTGCTATTGACATAATTTTTGCTTCGTAAGTATCGGCCCGTGATGTTACTATGACAGGCTTAGCGGCACCTAATACCAAGCCGGCCATTTTACCATTGGCAATGTAGACTAATGATTTGCCAAGGATATTGCCGGCTTCAATATCAGGTGCAACCAGGATATCGGCCATACCGGCCACAGGGCTGGTAATGCCTTTATGTTTCACTGCCTCCATATTGATTGCATTATCAAGCGCTAACGGACCATCAACAATAGCCCCTTTAATCTGGCCCCGGTCCGCCATTTTGGCCAGAGCCGCCGCTTCCAGCGTTACCGGCATATCAGGATTAACCACCTCGACAGCCGCCAGGATGGCTATTTTGGCAGGTCTGATTCCCAGTACGGTAGCTAATTGAACACTATTTTGAATAATATCGGCTTTTTGCTGTAACGACGGCGCAATGTTCATCCCCCCGTCAGTAATCATAATAAGCCGGTTAAAACCCGGGAGATCGTAGACGGCAGTATGGCTGAGCACCCTGCCTGTTCTTAAGCCAATTTCCTTATCAAGCACTGCCCTAAGAAAATCGGCCGTATTAATTATGCCTTTCATAAGCACATCGGCTTCGCCGCTGGATACAAGGGCTACCGCCCGGTAGGCGGCTTTGCGGTCGTCAGGTTCATTGATCAGCCTGACAGTGTCGAGCGTAACGCCAATTTTGCCGGCAACAGCTTTAATCTTATCCGTATCGCCTACCAGAATAAACTCGGCCAGTTGCTGGGCCTGCGCTCCCTGAACAGCCTCAAGCACGGCATCATCCTGGGCGGCAGCCACAGCAACCCGCTTAGGCGCCTTATTCTGTACCGCCGCCAGCACATCAGCAAAATTTTTCAGCAGCTTGTCAGTCAAAAGCTTCCTCTCCTTTCGCGTATTCAGGGAAATAACTCATACTGGTCTTTTTCCACTCCCGGGTGCTAAATAACAGGGTGTATGTCTCAAGCCCGGCTGTCTTTGCCAGTTCTGCGGCCAATCGGCGGCATTCGTCCCGGGTATGGGCATGCAGCATGGTATAAAAATTATAAGGCCAGCCTGGTTGGGGAATACGGGCATAACAATGAGTAACCACCCTAAAGCCGGACATTATCCGGCCGACTTTGTCCAACTGCGATTCCTGAACTACCCAGGCGCACAACGCATTGGCTGCATAGCCAACCTCCCGGTGCCGTAATACGGCTCCCATCTTGCGCAGTTGCCCCGACAGCCGGTATTTGTTCAGCCTTGCCAGCAGTTCCTCCTCGGTAATGCCAATTTGCTGCGCCAGCTCCTTATAAGGTTCCGCTACCAGAGGAAACTCGCCTTGCATGACGGCAATAATTTTTTTATCCAGGCTATCTAACATCAGACACACCTCGCCAACCGCTATTATCTTTTCAGAAAGCAGCTTAATTTATTTCTTACAGGGTAAACTCGACACTGACTTTGTATTTTTCAGTGGCCGGCAGGCTAATCAGGCTGTCAACCCCTGCTAATTGCGCTATAGCTGCCAGCGTTTTTTCCTGCTCGTCCTGACCGGCGGTAAGGAGTGTAAACCAAAGGTTATATTCGCCCTCACGCTCATAATTATGGGTAACACCAGGATAAGTGTTAATAGCCTCGGCAACTGCCTCTGTATAGCCGTCACGTACTTTAACTGCCGCCAGAGTACTGACATACCCCAAATAAGCGGAATCAAAGAAAGCACCTATTCGCCGTACATAATTATGTTTTTTAAGCCAAACCAACCGTTTAAGCACCGTAGCTTCATCAACCGCCAGACAGGCAGCCACCTTGGCGAAAGGCCGCGGCTCAAGAGGCAACCCTGTCTGGATAATATTAAGCAGTGCTTTATCAAAGGTACTTAGCATGCATGCCTCCTAATTGAATTTGTAATTAAGCAAAAGAGACAGCCTGCCGACTGTCTCCTCAGTGTAGCACTATTATTTTAGCAAAATAATTCTGATTACGTCAAGGAGTTCATCCCGTCCGGCACCGGTAACGGTTGAATAAGTAATAACGCGGCCGCCGGGAGCAAGCACAGGCATATTAAGGCCTGTGCTGATTGCCTGTGCATGCTGTTGAATACGGCTTTTGGGAATTTTGTCACCTTTAGTAGCCACTACCTGAACAGGCAGGCCATGCTCCACCAGCCATTGATAAACGTTTATATCACTCTCCATGGGCGGATGGCGGACATCAATTAATTGGCACACCAGCTTCAGCCGGGTTGATTTCAGCCAGTACTCTTCTATAAAATTAGACCAGGTTGCCCGTGCCGTCTGCGCCCGTTTGGCATACCCGTAACCGGGAAGATCCACAAGCATAAAATCCAGGCGCGACTCATCAGGCAGTTTACCGGTAAGACTAAAAAAATTAATGGTCTGCGTCTTGCCCGGTGTCCCGCTGGTGCGGGCCAAACCATGCCGGCGGCACAGTGAGTTAATCAATGAAGACTTGCCGACATTAGACCTGCCAATAAAAGCAATCTCGGTTAATTCACTCTCCGGGTACTGACCGGCATTCACAGCCGTAGCTACATAGCTGGCCTTGACAATATTAAACGCGGCAACAGCGGTCATTCCGTGGTCACCAATGCTGTTTTAAGCACTTCATCCATATGCTCGACAAGAGCAAACTCCAGACTGCGTTTAACATTAGCCGGGATTTCATCAAGATCACGCTTGTTCTCTTTAGGCAGCATAACCTTCCGGATACCGGCCCGGTGAGCGGCAAGCACTTTTTCTTTTATTCCCCCGACGGGCAATACCCGGCCGCGCAGAGTAATCTCTCCCGTCATGGCGATGTCGCTTCTGACCGGCTTGCCGGTCAGGGCTGAGGCTACGGCGGTAGCCATGGTGATGCCTGCCGACGGTCCGTCTTTCGGAATAGCGCCTTCCGGTAAATGAATATGGATATCCAGTTTTTCATGAAAGTCTTCTTCAATGCCCAGGTCCTTAGCCCGGGAGCGGATGTAGCTGAACCCGGCCTGCGCTGATTCCTGCATAACATCGCCCAATTGTCCGGTCAGGGTTAATTTGCCTTTGCCTCTCATCGTGGAAATTTCAACAGCCAATACATCACCGCCTACTTCGGTCCAGGCCAGACCGGTAGCTACACCTACCTGGCTGGTTTCTTCAGCCTGGGCATGACGATATTTTGTCGCCCCCAGGAATGTATGCAGGTTCTGGGCAGTGATTTTAATAACCGGCCCCTGGTCCTGCACGATTTTGCGGGCGGCTTTACGGCAGAGATTGGCAATATTGCGTTCCAGGTTTCTTACACCCGCTTCCCGGGTATATTCGCGGATAACTTTTTGGATTGTTCCTTCCGAAAAGGAAATCTGTTTGCCCGACAAGCCATGGTCGGTTGTCTGCTTAGGGATAAGATAACGCTTGGCAATCTCGACCTTTTCCTCCTCGGTATAACCGGCAATTGTGATGATTTCCATACGATCCAGCAATGGCCGGGGAATATTATGCATCACATTAGCAGTAACCACCCACAGCACCCGGGATAAGTCATACGCCAGCTCCACATAATGATCGCTGAAGGAATTGTTTTGTTCAGGATCAAGCACTTCCAGCAGGGCAGATGAGGGGTCACCCCTAAAATCAGCACTCATCTTATCAATTTCATCTAAGAGGAATACCGGGTTTTTCGAGCCAACCGTACGCATCCCCTGAATAATCCGGCCTGGTAACGCGCCAACATAAGTCCGCCGATGGCCTCTGATTTCGGCTTCATCTCTAACGCCGCCGAGGGAAACACGGACAAATTTCCGCTCCATAGCGCGGGCAATCGAACGGGCCAGCGACGTTTTACCAACACCTGGCGGCCCCACAAGGCACAAAATCGGACCTTTCATTTTTTCCGTCAGCTTACGGATGGAGAGGTATTCTAAAATACGCTCTTTGACTTTTTCCAGCCCGTAATGATCTTCATCCAATATATTCTCGGCCACAGTAATATCAAGGCGGTCATCGGTCTCCACAGTCCACGGCAATGTCAGCAGCCAGTCCAGGTACGTACGGATTACACCGCTTTCAGCCACCATGGGCGGCATCTTTTCCAGACGGTCGATTTCTTTATTTATCTTTTCCGCTACATCCTTAGGCAAATTCTGTTCTTTGACCCGCTGACGGTATTCTTCCACTTCAGCCGTACGCTCGTCTTTCTCGCCTAATTCCTTTTGAATGGCTTTAAGCTGTTCCCGCAAGTAATACTCTTTTTGTGTTTTTTCCATCTGCTTGCGAACCCGGACGTGAATTTTTTTCTCAAGTTCAAGAATCTCCATTTCCCGTCCTAAAATTTCACACAAGCGTTCCAGCCGGGCATTAACACCAACAGCCTCCAGCAGTATCTGTTTATCTTCAATTTTCAGCGATAAATGGCTGGCGATAAGGTCGGTCAAACGCCCGGGCTCTTCCACTACCACCACCGAAACCAGGGTTTCCGGGGGAATTTTTTTACTCAGTTTGACCCATTGTTCAAACTGGTTAATTGCCGTACGGGTAAGTGCTTCCGTTTCCGGTGTCTTCGGTTCCACGTCGGAAAACTCGCGAATCTGCACCTGATAATAGGGATCAAAACTGATAAATTCTTCAATCTCCCCCCGGTGCAGACCTTCTACCAGCACCCGGATAGTGCCGCCTGGCAGCTTCAATAACTGTTTAATTTCAGCGACAGTGCCCACTGAAAAAATATCTTCAGGCTGAGGTGTGTCATTTTGAGCATCTTTTTGTGTTGCCAGCATGATCAGCCGGTCTTGAACCATGGCTTCTTCTAAGGCGCTGATTGACTTTTCCCGGCCAACATCCAGATGAATAATCATATATGGGAAAACTAATATGCCTCTGAGCGGCAAGAGTGGTATTGTACGCCGTTTTTCCGCCAAAATTATTTCCTCCCTTCGGTAACCCGCGGTATCAGTAGTTAATAATAGTTTCAACACCGCTATGTAAAATATTCTGAGTGATTAGCAAAAAATCCTTTTATTTGCCAATAATAACAGCCGGGTTAGTTAACCCGGCTAAAATTAATCATACTTTATCAATACCGGCAGCAGCAAGCACCTCCGGCATGGCCACCGGTATATCCTTCCGCAGAACTTCACCGTTTTTAACCATTGCATGTTTCAGCACTTCCTGCAGAGTTTCCACCGGTATAACCTCAATATCCATATCGGCATACAACTCTTGCCAGTTTTCCTTGGGGATAATGACCCGGCGTGCTCCGGCCTGCTTGGCAGCAGTTACCTTCGCACTTACACCGCCGACAGGTTTTACCAGGCCGCGGATAGAGATTTCACCGGTCATGGCCACAGTATTATCAATTGGCAGATTGAAAATCGACGAGTAAATCGCAGTTGCGACCGTCACACCGGCTGATGGTCCGTCAACAGGCACGCCGCCTGGGAAGTTAACATGTATGTCATATTTGGTATAATCAATGCCAAATTCCTTGGCCAAGACGGTAAGTACATTGTCAAGCGAGCCTTTGGCCATACTCTTGCGGCGCATGGTACGCCCCGGCGAGCCTATCTCCTCTTCATCAACAACCCCGGTAACCGTCATTTTCCCGGTACCATAATTGTTGGGTACGGCCGTTACCTCCAGTTCCATTAGCATACCGATATTGGCTCCATACACAGCCAACCCGTTTACTACACCTACCTGAGATTTGGCGGGAATCTTTTTCTCCGGGCGCGGACTATACTGGCCAAAATTGATTACCCACTCAACATCAGCTTGGGTAAGGAGGTTATCATTTTTACAACTGCTTTGGGCAATACCCGCAGCAATCTGGATGATGTTCACAGCCTCACGCCCGTTTGTGGCATAACGCTTAATGACTTCTAAAGCACCATCATCAAGGGTATAGTTGATTTTTTTGGTAGCGTTAAGAGCTACTTTAGCAATCTCGTCGGCCAGCAGCGGCCGGAAAAATATTTCCACACACCGGGAGCGGATGGCCGGAGGAATATCCTGGGGCATGCGGGTTGTTGCCCCAATCAGTCTGAAATCTGCCGGCAGTCCATTTTGAAATATGTCATGGATATGCTGTGGTATATTAGTATCTTCACTATTATAGTATGAACTGTCCAAAAATACTTTCCGGTCTTCCAGCACCTTTAATAGTTTATTCATCTGGATATGATGGAGTTCACCGATTTCATCAATAAACAGCACGCCACCATGCGCTTTGGTTACAGCGCCCGGTTTGGGCTGGGGAATTCCGGCCATCCCCATTTGTCCGGCCCCTTGATAAATAGGATCATGGACCGTGCCGATCAATGGATCGGCTATACCACGCTCATCGAATCTGGCGGTTGTGGCATCTAGTTCCATAAATTTAGCCGCAACCCGAAAAGGTGAATAACCATTACGCCTGGCTTCATTAAGTACCAGACGCGCTGCCGCAGTTTTGCCTACACCAGGGGGTCCGTAAATAAGAACATGCTGCGGGTTGGGACCGCACAGAGCGGCACGGAGCGCTTTAAGACCTTCTTCCTGACCGACAATTTCAGAAAAGTCGGTGGGCCTGGTCTTTTCAGCTAGCGGTTCAGTTAAGGATATCTCTCGCATTTTTTGCAATTTGTCCATTTCTTTTCTGGATTCGCGCTCCACCGCCATCTTGTTGCCTTGCTGCGATTTTAGCAGGTTCCAAAAATAGAGCCCGATCACCACGGCAAAAAACAACTGAATCACACTGATAATATTTACAGCATAATCCAAAATTCAATGAACCTCCTTTCCCGAGCAAAAGATTTGAGTGTTTTTAAATTACCATGTGTCTAGTATAGGCAATGAACATGATTTTATCCTGGCAAAACCCGGCAGGCACATTGCAAAAAAAGCGGGTACCATTAAATACCTGGCATTAAAAACTTGGCTTGTGCCAAGTCCTTTAGGACGCCGGCAGCCGCCTGAGATTTTTCTTATCCTTAGATCCGGACCTCAAAATTTTATGATTTTTGCTGGGGTAAAAAATAAGGAGCCGGCCGGCTCCTTTTGTTAAGCAGATTCTTCTTTTTTCTTTGTTTTTCGTTCCGCAGTCACCAGCACCGGTTCCTCTTTGTTAACAATAACCTCTTTGGTGACAATGCATTTGGCAACATCCGTCCGTGACGGAATATCATACATTACGTTTCGCATGATGCCTTCGATAATAGCCCGCAGGCCCCTGGCACCGGTGTTGCGCTTCAAGGCCTCAGCCGCAATCGCTTTTAACGCCTCATCTTTAAATTCAAGCTGAACATTGTCGATTTCCAGGAACTTCTGATACTGTTTTACCAAAGCATTTTTGGGTTCGATTAAGATCCGCACCAATGACTCTTCATCAAGTGCGTCTAAGGTGACAATAACAGGCAAACGCCCGACAAACTCGGGAATAAGCCCAAATTTAAGCAGATCCTCAGGCAGAATATTTCTAAGAATCTCACCCAGAAGCTTCTTTTCCTTACTGCGGACTTCAGCCCCAAACCCCATAGATTTTTTACCGGTTCTGGCGCTGATCAGCTTGTCAATGCCATCAAAAGCACCGCCGCAGATAAAAAGAATATTTGTGGTATCAATTTGAATAAACTCCTGGTGGGGATGCTTACGCCCACCCTGCGGTGGCACACTGGCTACCGTACCCTCCAGTATCTTAAGCAAGGCCTGCTGTACACCCTCGCCGGAAACATCGCGGGTGATTGAGGGGTTTTCTGATTTACGGGCAATTTTATCAATTTCATCAATATACACAATGCCCTTTTCGGCTTTTTCCACATCGTAATCAGCAGCCTGGATAAGTTTTAAGAGAATATTCTCTACATCCTCACCTACATAACCGGCTTCAGTTAACGAGGTGGCATCGGCTACGGCAAAGGGAACATTGAGAATTTTAGCCAGCGTTTGTGCTAACAACGTTTTACCACTGCCAGTTGGACCAAGCATAATGATGTTGGATTTTTGCAGCTCAACATCATCCATTTTAGCCCCCAGATTAATTCGCTTGTAATGATTGTACACAGCTACAGCCAGAGATTTCTTAGCTTCCTCCTGACCAATGACATACTGGTCAAGAATGTCTTTGATCTCTTTGGGTTTAGGAACATCCCTGAGCTCAACATCCATATCTTCGCTCAGTTCTTCTTCAATGATCTCATTGCAAAGTTCTATACATTCATCACAAATATACACTCCTGGGCCGGCAACAAGTTTCTTTACCTGCTCTTGCAGTTTACCGCAAAACGAACACTTTAGTTGACCCCTGTCATCACCGAATTTCAACATATTACCACCTCTCTACTTGGGAGTCTCCTTGTGTCTGTCACCCCGCACCACAACTGAGTCAATAAGGCCGTAGTCTTTCGCCTGCTCACTGGACATGAAAAAATCACGCTCCGTGTCACGCTGAATTTTTTCTAACGGCTGACCGGTATGATGGACAAGGATGCCATTTAAATGTTCCCGCATACGGAGAATTTCCCGAGCATGAATTTCAATATCGGTAGCTTGCCCTTGCGTACCACCAAGAGGCTGATGAATCATAATGCGTGAATTAGGCAGGGCATAGCGTTTACCTTTCGCGCCGGCTGCAAGCAGCAATGCACCCGCACTGGCGGCTTGCCCCATGCAGGTAGTCGTTACGTCCGGCTTGACATATTGCATGGTATCATACATAGCCATTGCCGCCGTTACCACTCCCCCCGGGCTGTTAATATATACATGAATATCTTTCTCCGGATCCTCCGACTCCAAAAACAGCAGCTGAGCAATAAACAAATTTGCCACATTGTCGTCAATCGGTCCGCCGATAAATACAATACGGTCCTTTAATAGCCGGGAGTAAATATCATAAGCTCGCTCACCGCGGTTAGACTGCTCTACTACAATTGGCACATAGGGCATAAAAAATCACCTCAATATCTAAATTTTTTATCTAAATTATTGGGCTGCAACACTATCAATTACTAATTGTGCAGCTTTTTTACGCAGGACTGAGTCGTTAAGCGCCTGAAAACGGTTTGTTTCACGAATCACTTTGACAATCTCTTCCACTGTTGTTTGATAGTTTTGCGCCATGGATTCAATCTCCCGCTGCAGGTCTTCAGGCGCAGCAGTAAAGCCTTCCGCTTTGACAATAGCCTCAAGCACCAGGTCGGTCTTTACATTATATAAGGCCGCAGTACGGTAGTTTTCCCGCAGGGCTGCCATATCCATTTTAGTATATTCAAGATATTTTGCAAGTTGCATGCCGCGCTGCTGTAAATTTACATCCAGGTCCTGAATCATGTTATCAATTTGATTCTCAACCATTACGTCCGGAACATCAAGTTCAGCCCCATCAACTACAGCTTTGATGGCAGCAGCCCGGAACTCACGTTCGGCTTTGTCGGCAGCAGTCTGTTCTAACTTATTCTTAATATCGCTTTTTAATTCCGCCAGCGTATCAAATTCCCCGGTCTCTTTAGCGAACTCATCATCAAGCTCCGGCATTTCCTTGCGTTTGATGTCGTGGATATTAACCGTAAACTTAGCCTCGTTGCCAGCTAATTCGGCCACAAAATAATCTGCCGGAAAAGAAACACTTACCTCCCGCTCATCCCCCGACTTAGCCCCAATCAGTTGTTCTTCAAAGCCGGGAATAAAGCTGCCAGACCCGATTTCAAGCGGATAACTCTTGCCTTCGCCGCCATCAAAAGGAACGCCGTCCACAAAACCTTTAAAATCAATAATGGCCAAATCACCTTGTTTAAGTTCAGCGTCCTCTACCACTACCATTTTGGCATTGCGGCTGCGGTTTTTTTCCAGTTCACTATCCACGTCTGCATCAGTAACCTCGGCAGCCGTCTTTTCTATTGTCAGACCTTTATATTGACCTAAAGTAACTTCAGGTTTTTTAACGACAGTAGCTTTAAACACTAACGGTTGATCTTCCGCTAGCGTAACAACTTCAATTTCCGGACGACCCACAGGATCAATTGCTTGTTCCTCCAATGCTTTGGCATAGGCCTGAGGAGCCAGAATTTCGAAGGCCTCGTCAAGCAGTGCCTCTTTGCCAACACGCATTTCCACTACTTTACGGGGAGCTTTACCTTTACGGAAGCCGGGTATGTTGACCTGATTAGCCAGCTTGCGGTATGCTTTTTCAACAGCCTTAACCACCTCAGTCTGGGGTACCTCAAGATTAAGCACCGTTTTATGATTGTCTATTCTTTCCGCTGTTACCTTCATTTATGTATTTCCTCCTTATTAAATTAACTGCTGACACAGCTTATTAATTGTCAACATAGTTCTCCCGTAAATAGTATTCCCATTATTGACATAAATTTTATGGGGTTCTTGGATTAACCAATATTTTTTTTGGCCAGTGTCCATAATTTGTAGCAATGTCATGGATAATATCATAACACAAGTAAATAACAAAGACAAGATATGAGCAAAAAACCCAGCAGTTCTGTGCTGGGTTATGTGTAATATGGAGCGGAAAACGAGATTCGAACTCGCGACCCTCGCCTTGGCAAGGCGATGCTCTACCGCTGAGCTACTTCCGCGTTTACCTCGTCAAGAACATTATTTATCTTATACCATAATCAATTATTTGTCAACCTGAAAAATTTGCTAATTAATTCTCAGCTAACACCTGCCTGACAGCCTGCATATTATGTATCAGGGATATACAACGAAACAATATCCTGAAGGAGGCTGGCCAGTTGCATTACCGGCTGAACAAAGACTGCGTGCTAGTAGAAGGCCAGGCCCGGGGAGCTATTTATGCATTAACCACAGGCCGGGTATATTCAATTAATCAGGGTGCAGTAAATTTATTGCAGGCCTGCCGGCAAGCGGCTCTGGAAGACATAATGGACCTTACTTTATCTGATAACAAACTCTATCTGTCATTTCTTGATAGACTGACAGCGCTCGGGCTAGGAGCCGGTTATACTGATCCCCCCCCTGACCAGAAGAGAGCGCTGTCAGATTATAAGCCCCAGCTAGAATTTCTTTGGCTGGAACTTACTACCAGCTGCAACAATCGCTGCCTGCACTGCTACTCGGCAAGCAGCCCCCATACCCCTGCGGGTTTGGTGCCGCATAACCGCTGGCTTGACCTCATTAGCGAGGCCCGCCGGCAAGGGGCAAACAGTATCCAGCTTATTGGGGGCGAACCATTGCTGTATCCCCGCTGGCAGGAACTTATTGTTAAAGCCCGTCAGGAAAACTACGAATTAATTGAAATTTTCACGAATGCTACGCTTGTCAATGACGACTGTATTGATTTTTTTAAACAGCATAATATCAGCATTGCTACGACCATTTACGCCGACAATGCTTTGGTTCACGACACCGTGACACTTCATGAGGGCAGCTTCGAAAAAACCATGGCCGCTGTTAAAAAGCTATTAGCTAACGATATCCCCCTGCGCATTGCGTCAATTATTATGCAAGCCAATGAGCATGAAGTGGAAAACATCATGAATTTATACGCCCGGCTCGGGCTGGAACCGGCTCCGCCTGATGTAGTACGCCCCACCGGGCGGGGCGATGATCAGGCCCTGCTGCCGCTTACCTACAGTAAACCAATGATTAAACCGCCGTTTTTTACTGATGCGGAAACGTTTGATAAATCCCGGAAGTTTCACAGCTGCTTGGCCGGCCGGGTTGCTATTACCGCCAACGGCGACGTTATCCCTTGCATATTTGCCCGCGATCAAATCTGTGGAAATATATTGAAAAGTTCACTGGCTGACATCCTTAATGGACAATTGCTGGCCGAGTGCTGGTGTACGACTAAAGATTGTGTAAATAAATGCAAGGCCTGTGAGTATCGTTATGCCTGTTATGACTGCCGGCCGCTGGCTCAGGGTACCGACCCGCAAAAGTCGTGGCAGGCCGCACCTGCCGACTGTCTGTATAACCCTTACACCGGAAAATGGGAGGAGGATAATTAATGTCTGATGAAAAATACAAAAAACCTAAATGGGAAGCCCCTAATATCGAAGAGTGGAATGATGATTTTACTGATGACGAGTTTGATGACGAAGAGTTTGATGAGCGGGTAAATAATATAGGCTGCCGCCCCTCCTGGTCTCCCTGCCGGCCCAGCCAGCCAATCGGCTGCCGCCCCTCCTCGTCTTCCTGCCGGCCCAGCCAGCCAATCGGCTGCCGCCCTTCCTGGTCTCCCTGCCGGCCTAACCAGCCAATCGGCTGCCGCCCCTCCTCGACTCCCTGCCAGCCGAATGCATGCTCACCACGCTTTTGCTGGCCCCGTAAATGCAAACCCAATCGTCCCTGCATGCCTCTGTAAATAAAGCAAACGCGGCCGGGCCGCATCTGGGCGAAAGCAAACGCCTCTGTGTCGTTCTATACTCTCTGGCTATTTCTTATCAAACCGATTATCATTAATTTGCAACACAATTATCAGATGCACAGCAGCAATAAACGCCCCGATCACATCGGCAATTAAATCAAGGTTTGTGTCCAATAAACTGGGTTGACTGGGAACACTGGGCTTAATCGTCAAGTCGCCGATAAATTCACCAATTTCATAGAAAACCCCGATACTTAACCCCAGCGATATAACAAAGATAAAGCTAAATGTGCGGCTTATTGCCGGTTGGGTAAGCTGACAAATCAGATTATAAAAAAATAAGGAAAATGTATAGCTGCCGAAAACATGCTGCAATTTATCAAAGATTGCCGACGTAGTGTATAAATTCATATACAGCCCAAAGAAACTATCACTAAGAATTGCTGTTAACACCAGTATGCGTATGGTATGGGGAATTTTAACGGTATATTTTACCTCCAGCCAGGTAAGCACTGTCAGCAAGCAGGTTTTTACCGTTATGTTTTGCGCAAACTCATATCGCTCCTGTACTGCCAAGGCAACAATAATGGCAATCATGCTCAAGAGAAATAGGCCTGTGAGGAAATAAAGAAGCTTGTTATGGTCTGTCAACGAGACACCTCCCTGCTCTTATTATTGTCCAGTTTAGGGAAACTATAATCAGCAGGCCCTGCTGCCAGGACTAATGCCAGCCGCCTCTTCCGTAGCCGGAGAAGTATATGGTATGATAATTCCAGAGGGTTACGGCTACAAAACATCTCATTTCCCGGGAGGGCAGTTTAATGAGGGCAATTGTAAGCAAAGATTTTTTTCTCAGTCAGACACTCCCCATTAAAAAGATTGACCGCATCGCAATCTCGGCCTATGGCGGTGATTTATTCGGCACCGGTTTAGGCAGTGCGGAAAATTTCCGGATACCGGCTCATGTATTGGAACCCGGGCAGGTGATTCTTAACACAGCCGAATGGTGCAGCCTGCTGGCCAGAGTCCAAAATTGGCCGGCCAGCATGGACATTATCAGCTTAAAGTAGTGGAAGGAAAATAGCTGGTGCAAAATTGCGCCAGCTATTTTTTAGTTTTTACCGGAATTTTCAGGTTTAATCTTTTGTGGCCAGGCTCTTTCTATTAGCGTTGTATTTATTGGAAGTAACCAATATCGCCATTTCTTCCAAGGCAGATAGCAGGGCGATGATAAATACAGGAATTGCAAGATAAAGCGGCATGTAGCCCAATAAAACACAAATAGGTAAAGCAAGGTAGAGGGCCAGCCCTGCTGCTTTATTCCCGGTAGAATGCAACATACCCCATTGCTTAAATTTGATTTTTGTTATCAAAAAATTGGCTGCGCGCATTATTGTTACAACCAAGCCGCCTGTTAGGACCAGGCTATCTGTATATATACTGGTCCGAAAGAAAAGCACGGCTACGACAACAGCCCAAAAAATGAAATCCCCCAGGCTGTCTAGCTTAGAGCCTAATTTTGTTGCCGCGTTGTACTTCCGCGCGATATAGCCATCGGCAATGTCGGTGATGCCGCATACAATATAAGTTATTGTAAATAAAGCAGGTGATTCTGAAAGAAGCACTAGCAATAAAGCGAGCACAATCCGCAAACATGAAAGCACATTGGGTAATCCGGCCATAATAAAAACCCTCTCCATGCCATTATTTAGCTATAGCATACTTTATCCCGCCAGGTTATATTCGCTGCCTGCAGGCGGGCGTGCCTTCAGCTGTAGAACCTTGCCGGCCTATATGCAAAGAGGCCGCCCGCTATGGGCAGCCTCTTTTTTCATATCAAAGTTTTGGTGCGGGAGACAGGAATTGAACCTGCACGCCTCACGGCGCTAGATCCTAAGTCTAGTGCGTCTGCCAGTTCCGCCACTCCCGCATTAAATCAGCAGCTTACGCTGCAAAAGCTATATTATCATAGTAGTAGTACTATGTCAATACCATTTGGTGACCCACCCGCGACTCGAACGCGGGACACCCTGATTAAAAGTCAGGTGCTCTACCGACTGAGCTAGTAGGTCGACGTATAAATACCGATAAACAGTATACTGTAACCCTGCATATTGATGAACCACTCCGCCTGCATTCAGCAGCAACAGGAGAAAACGCAAAGCTGCGCTGGCAGCTCCTTATGCAATAGAATAAGTTGGCAGGGGCGGCTGGACTCGAACCAACGCATGACGGAGTCAAAGTCCGTTGCCTTACCGACTTGGCGACGCCCCTACAAATAAATTTGAATTGGGGTGACTAGAGGGGTTCGAACCCTCGAATAACGGAGCCACAATCCGCCGTGTTAACCACTTCACCATAGCCACCATGTGAAACATCGTTTAACGACAGAGTTTATTCTATCATGCCAAATTCAATATGTCAAGCATCATTTCTATCAAGAAATCCCCCGCTATTGCTGTATTATCAGCTGCCCCGGTACCTGTTTTTAAGCCAGAATAAACTTCACTCCGCTTTAATCGGTTTTGGCCTGGCGCGTCTTGTCGGGACAGCCTTCATTGGTTCATCAGGCCAGGGATGTTTCGGATATCGTCCCAGTAAATCCCGTTTTACCTCAAAATAGGTTTTAGACCAGAAATTAGCCAAATCCTGCGTAACCTGCACAATCCGCTGGGCCGGCGACAGCAAATGCAAGGTTAAACAAACCTTGCCGCCGGCAATACGCGGCGTTTCACTAAGTCCGAACATTTCCTGAATTTTTACCGCCAGTACCGGCTGCTCGGGATTGCTGTAATCTATAGAAATTCTTTGCCCGCTGGGCACAGTCAACTGAGCCGGCGCGTAGGCATTAAGCTCCCGTAGCTGCTCCCGGCTAAGCATGGCTTCTAATATAGACGCAAGGTTTAACTGCGCCAGCTGAGCCCGGGCGGTTAATCCATACACATACGGACCCAGCCAGTTTGCAAGAGTAGCAAGCAGCCCTTCATCGGCAACATCCGGCCAGTTCTGTTCCTGCTGATGAATGAACAGCAGGCGTTGACGCAACTGCCGCGCGGCCTTTGTCCAGGGCAAAATGCTCAGTCCCTCACCGGCGATTCCCGCTAGCAAAGCCTCTAACACGGCGGCTGGATCAGGCTCAGGCTCAGGACTTTCTTTTAGAATCAGTGTCCCTAACCGTTCGCCTACCTTGGCCCGCACCGCCTGCACCGACTCATCCCAAGCAACGGTTGTCTCAGTGACGATTTGCGGGGCCAGATAACACCTCAGCTCCTCCAATGTTACAGGCGCAGCAAGAAAAATACGGCTGTCGCTTCCTTGGCCATCAAGATCTGCGGCCACTATATAGGCGTTGTGCGCCAGCGGCTGCGTCTCAGCGATTATGGCACCACGCCCGTTCTCTAACAAAAACCGGCCATTGTCCCGCTGCTGCCCGATTCGGTCCGGATAGGCCATAGCCACGACCAGGCCGCAGGCTTCAATATCCTCCCGACAGTCAGCGGCAATCCCGAATTGCTGTTTAAGCTGATTGCTTGCCTGCATAATCCGCCGGCATACAGCTGCATCTATATTTTGCGCGGCCAGCCAGGCCGTATCGTTTTTGTTATTTGCCAGCTTGCGGATCATATCAACACGCAGACGCAAATCAATGTCAGCTCCGCTGAAAAAATCCCGTTCACTGAGAATCGCCGCAAGCTCACAGGCCAAGCCGCCCAAACCAAGCTCTGCAGCCTTAAGGATCATATGCGCCAGGCGCGGGTGTAAACCGCTGCGGACGATTTGCCGCCCATGGCCGGTGATAATGCCATTGTCCATCGCGCCCAACCGGTTAAGCAGCTCGCAGGCCTTGAGGAATGCGGCTGCCGGCGGTGCATCCAGCCATTGCAGCTGTCCGGGGTCAGAAACGCCCCAGGCTGCCAGTTCCAGTGCCAGTGCTGTCAGATCGGCAGCCAAAATTTCCGGCGTAGCAGCAGTCTCTAAATATAAATCCTCCTGTCTGGTCCAAAGCCGGAAACATACCCCCGGTCCCAGCCGCCCGGCCCGGCCCCGCCGCTGATCGGCAGACGACCGCGATACCCGCACGGTTTCCAGGCGCGTCAGGCCGGTACGGGCTGAAAAACGCGGCACACGCATTAAACCGCTGTCAATAACAATGCGGACCCCTTCTACGGTAAGGCTTGTCTCGGCAATGGAGGTCGCCAGAACAATCTTACGCCCCCCCTGCGTACTTGGTAATATAGCCAAATCCTGGGCGGCCAGCGATAATCCGCCATACAGGGGGGCAACCTGCGCATATTTGCCGATTCCTGCCCGCATCAGCCCGGCCTGGACACGCCGGATCTCGCCGGCGCCAGGCAAAAATACCAATAGATCGCCTGAACCGGCAGCGAGAGCTCTGCCTACAGCTTTCACAACAGCAGCTTCCAACCGTTCTTCCCTGCGCTGCTCCAGATAATGAGTCGTTACAGGATAAGCCTGGCCACTGCCGCAGATTACAGGGGCGCCGCCCAGCAGCTCAGCCACGGCTTCCGCCGCCAGGGTTGCCGACATGATCAATAACCGCAGATCCGTTCTCAGTACAGCTTGTGCTTCTACCGCCAGTGCCAGCCCCAGGTCCGCCTGCAGACTGCGCTCATGATATTCATCAAATATAATAAGCCCTACCCCGGCCAAGGCTTGGTCAGCCTGGAGCATGCGGGTAAGTATGCCTTCGGTAATCACCTCAATGCGCGTTCGGGGTCCGGCACAACTGTCCAGCCGGACCCTGTACCCCACTGTTTCTCCCACTTGTTCGCCCAGCAATTGCGCCATATAGCGGGCAGCCGCCCGGGCCGCCAGCCGCCGGGGCTCAAGCATCAGGATGCGCTGGCCCCGGAGCCACTCTTCGTTCATCAGGGCCAGCGGAATACGGGTCGTCTTGCCTGATCCCGGCGGCGCCACCAGCACAGCGCTGGCCTGGGCAGTAAGTGCGGCCTTAAGATCAGGCAGTATATCTTCAATAGGAAGCCGGTTCATTTGTCACCTCATAAGTATGAACAAGTAATGTTATTTATTATTATAGCGGAAAAATTAAACCGTACAAACCACTTTTACGGCTGTACGGTTTACTCTCTGCTTAAAGTTTAGTCGCAACTACACAACTGATGCCTTTGAGCGTATAATCCTCTTTGCTCCCCTGATTAATAGCCGGCACATACAGATCAACCTCCCTGAACTCACGCACAGCATAAGAGACATTTAAGTATGTAGCTTTTCCCAGCTTGCGGCTAACCCCGGCTTCCCAGAATAAAGTGTCACTGCCGGCAATGTAGGCGGCAAACAGAGCCGACTTATCATCAAGCTGCCTGGACCCCGTTAAGCCAAAATGCAGGCCTGAGACTTTCGCATCACTAATCAGGCTGCTATAAGATACCTTATTCTGCACCCAGCCGGCAACAATAGAGACTTCGGGACTCAGCCTGTACAGAAGGTTAACTTCCTGTAAATCCGAAACACCGTGAATCGTGCGGCCGAGCGCCGCAAAGTCTTCTGATACAAAATGCCCGCCTTTGTACTGCAGCGCAAAATTGTCGCCCAGACCGGCAGCAACCCCGTACTTAAAGCCGGATTTGCCATCAACCGAATCATCGATTGCGCCTTTGCCATTAAAAGTTGAATTTAATGTGCTGCCAAACTCAACGGTTACTGCCCCCGGAGTATAATCAACCGCCGGCGATGCCAATGCCGCAGTGCCTGCGAAAACGAGGCCCACTGTTGCTGCTATGATCTTTTTCAAGTAAATTCTTCCTCCTCCGACTTTTAAAGGCTGGATATATTAGCTGGTTCTTATACCCACTACTATATAATACCACAAAAAAGCCAGATGTAAATCGGAGACTAAACAGTCAGCGCCTGATTTGCATTTCTGCAAATTAGGCGCTGCTTGTCTCGGCTGTTACCACAACAGCAGAGCGGACCGTCAGCCTCAATGGCGGTATCCAACTTCACCTGGCCCTGTCGCCATTATGTCAAAAATTGCTCCCCCTTAAGCTGCTATGCAGGCACAACCGGCCTACCGGATTGCCTTTATGCCACCGCCAGGCTGTGGCAATGATCTTTCTGATATCGGTATACCCGGGCTGCCACCGCAAAGCCTGGCGAATTTTGTCCGCGCAGGCCAGAACATGGGCCCTGTCCCAAATCGTTTACATGAATATAAATTCTTTTTATCTGCAAATTACAACAATAAAAAGACTTGGTTTAGACCAAGTCCAAATGTATAGCCGACAGTTAACTAATTGGCAATATTTCCTCCCAGATAGTCAATAAATTGTTGGGCAAGCCGGCCTGAACGCCCGGAGTGCGACATTTCCCAGCGCAATGCCGCACTCCGCAGCTCCTCCCGGGGCAGGTCAATACGGTTCTTCCGGGCAATCGCTTCCACCATCTTAAAATACTCTTCCTGATTGGGTAATGCGTAGAACAGGGTAACCCCAAAACGGTCGGCCAGCGAAATCTTTTCATTAACCGTATCCTGCCGGTGCAGTTCACTGCCGTCCCGGTCATCCCAGGTCTCTTTGATCAGATTCCGCCTGTTGGAAGTCGCATAAATCAAAACATTGTCCGGCCTCACCTCGACCCCGCCGTCAATAAGCGATTTTAGAATCTTATATTCAGCCTCATACTCTTCAAATGATAAATCATCAATAAAAACGATGAATTTTTGGCCCCACTGCCGCAGAATTTTCATAATCTCAGGAATTTGTTTAAAATCAGCTTTCGCTATTTCAATAATCCTGAGACCCTGATCAGCATAACGGTTGACCACTGCTTTTACCGAGGATGACTTGCCCGTCCCCCGGGCACCGACCAGCAGCACATTATTAGCCGGTTTACCGCTCATAAAAGCCTCGGTGTTTCGCACAAGTTCGGCTTTTTGATATTCATAGCCGATGATATCGCTTAACTGGACAGGATCAGTATGACCGATACCGGCAAGCTCCCGTTGTTCCGCATCCCATTTAAAAGCATAATAGCCGGCTAACCGGCCACAGCCGTAACGGTTGTAATACCCGCTGAGAGCCTTAACGACAGCCGCCGGTGCCGGGCTTGCCGCAACGTCCAGAAACAGGGCCCTGAGCAAACTCAGATTCTGAAGTCCTGCCTGCCGGCTGCCCTGCACCCCGCTTACAGGCCGGTAGTCTTCAATAACGGCATTGACTTCAGCCCCTAACCCCCTGGCAATGCCGGCCTTAAACATCTCCTTTAAAATAACAACATCATGGGCAGCAGCCTGCACCAGGCTGCTGCCGGCCCGGACCCCGGCTTGGCCGGCAACGCGGCTGAATATATTTTCATCAGTCCCGATTAGTGTTAACAGATAGTTTTCCGGGATATTGCCGGCCACCTGATTTATTTCAGCCCATTCAATTAACCGGGCGCCAATGGCATACTGATTGCCGGGAGTTCCCTGGCCGCCGGGTGATCGAAGCCCCTTTACAATATTATCATTCAGTATGTTCCGGTAAATCAACAGATTCTCCAGCCTGCTGCCGCTTTCTGTCATAATAACTCCTCCCGTAATTGCAAAGTATCTTAATCAATAAACCGGTCAATTGGCTGGCCGGGATAAACCATCGGCTTAACAATCAGGTCTGTCTCAATATCAACAAGAATTACTGTTGGCACCGCCGACGCCAGCGCCTGTTTAAATGCGGCCCGGAATTGCTCCCGGGTAGACGCTGCCAAAGCCACTGCCCCGCAGGCCCTGACAAACCCGGCAAAATCAAATTCCGGCAGGAGGGTGGAGGAATAACGCTTATCAAAAAACAACTGCTGCCATTGCCGCACCATCCCCAGAGACCGGTTATTCAGCAGCACACAGGTTAATGGCAGCTGCTGATTGACGACAGTATAGAGCTCCATCCCGGTCATTTTAAAAGCACCGTCGCCGGCAATCAGCACTACTTTTTTATCCGGACAGCCGGCCTGGGCCCCCATTGCCGCCGGTAAACCAAACCCCATCGTCCCCAGGCCGCCGGAGGTTACCCAGTTGCGCGCGCCGTCGATTTTAAGATGCTGGGCCGCCCACATCTGGTTCTGGCCGACATCAGTAACCCAGGCAACCGCCAGCTTGGCTGTTGTTTCCGACATATGCCGCATAATCCAGGGCGGGGTCAGTCCTTGACAGTCATCGAGCTGTGGAAACTGCTGCTGCCAAGTATAAATCTGCTGCTGCCAGGCCACCAGCTGCCGCTTGTTAATTGTCAGGCAAGCTGCCAGTTGTGTCAGCGCCTGCCTCAGGTCGCCGGCAATAGTAATATCAGCCGTTATATTCTTATCAAATTCGGCCATATCAATATCAAAATGAATGACCGTCTTCCCTGTCGCATACTGCTTGGGATCGCCGGTTACCCGGTCGCTAAAGCGGGTTCCCACCGCCACAATAACATCAGCATGCGTTACTGCCAGGTTAGCGGTTTTATGCCCATGCATCCCTGTCAGTCCCAGCAGCCGGGGGTGGCCGGAGGGAATTACCCCCAGACCCATTAGAGTGCTGACTACCGGCATACCACAGCAATCAGCAAGCTGCAGAACTTGCTGCTCGGCCTGTGCGGCTTTAACACCGCCGCCAATAATCAGCACCGGCTGCCGGGCCGCCGCCAAAATCCTGCCAGCGGCCTGCACCTGCTCTGCCGGCGGGCTGGCTGGGGCCGGCGCCGGCCAAGGGGCAGCAGCTATTTCCGGGCAATAATCAGTTGAACCTAACAGGATATCGCGGGGAACATCGACAAGCACCGGGCCGGGACGTCCGCTCACGGCAATAGCAAAGGCCTGCTGTATAGTCTCAGCCAGCATGTTAATGTCTCTGACCAGAAAATTATGTTTAGTGACCGGCATCGTAATCCCGGTAATATCAATCTCCTGAAACGCATCCCTTCCCAGCAAAGAGGTGGCTACCTGCCCGGTAATGGCCACCACCGGTGAAGAATCCATAAACGCGGTGGCCAGGCCTGTAACAAGATTGGTCGCCCCGGGCCCGGATGTGGCAATACAAACCCCGACGCGGCCGGTAGCCCGGGCATAACCGTCGGCAGCATGGGCCGCCCCCTGTTCATGTACCGGCAGAATATGACGTAACGGCGCATCATACAAAGCATCATACAAGGGCATGATCGCCCCGCCGGGGTAGCCGAACACCGTATCAACCCCCAGGCTGAGCAAACTATCAACGATTATTTTACTCCCTGTTGTTCGCATTAATAGTTAGCCCCCCATACAGCGATCCTCAACTTTGACTACATCAACCAGCTTAGCAACATGACTCAGTAACTGACGGGGCGCAGCCTGGCTGGTAACCACCGCCGTAACCTGAACATGCCCCTGACAGCTGTCAGGTTCCACCGAAAGGCTCTCAATGACATAACCGCGCCGGTATAAAAGCCCTGTCAGCCGCACAAGTGAATCTCCCTGTCTTTTCAGTATAATTGAAATCCCCTGTTTCATAATACGCCAACGCCCCTTTCCAATTAAAAACCGCCCCTGTTGTATAGGTAAACCTACACAACAGGGGCGGAAATATCCGCGGTACCACCCTGCTTTTACACTCATCCACCGGCTATCACCGGTTGCTCTGTTAACGTAGAGCCTACGCCCCGGCTTAGAATGCTCCGCAGTTGAACTGCGGATCACGTTGGGCAGGGAGTTCATGGGTGATTTAGAATAGCCGCACCGCACCGGTTCACACCAACCACCGGCTCTCTGTAACGGACTTTGCGGGTATTCCGCTCCCAGTCATCACTGTTCTGAGTACAATATTGGATTTATGTTCTTACTGCATACACATCATTGCATCACAACTAAACTTTGTATACATTATCCCAAAGTCAGAGCCCAATGTCAAGAGCATTTGTTACATTTCATCTTGTTTTTTTATATTATTCCGGCTGCACTGTAACGGGCACTCTACGCCGCAGATGTTTGCCGGCTGTTTTTTCAGTGCATAAAGTTTTTTGATCTGACCGGCGGTCAATTCCTGTGAACAGCCTAATTGCATTGACAAAAAAGTCAGTTTGGCATAAAACTCCACCGATTCCAGTTTATGATAGGCCGTAATCAAATCGGCGCCCCAGGCCAATGCGCCATGATTTGCCAACAGCACGGCGTCAAATTTTTTCAGGTAAGGGGCAACAGCCTCCGGTATTTCCTGGGTAGAAGGGGTTCCGTACCCGGCTACCGGGACACAGCCCAGGGCAACAATGGCTTCGGCAATTAACGGCTTATTGAGCGGCATATGGGCAATAGCAAATGTGGTGGCATACGGCGGATGAGCATGCACAACAGCCCCGACATCAGGGCGGTCTTGATAAACCTGCAGATGCATTTTCAGTTCTGAGGAAGGCTGCCAGTCAGAGTGGGACATAATCACGTTGCCGGCCAGATCAACCTTGATCATCATCTCCGGCGTCATAAACCCCTTGCTTACCCCGGCCGGCGTCGTAATAAGCTCACGCCCGTTCAGTTTTACTGTAATATTGCCGTCATTGGCGGCGACAAAGCCACTGTCATACATGCGTTTACCAATCCCGCATATTTGCTGTTTAATCACATTTTCGTTCATCGCAGTTATAACCGCACCTTGCCGGCCATATATTTTATCACAATTTTTAAAATATAACTGAACGTTACCCCATAGGGAACCCGGTCCTGATTTACCGTTGCCAAAACACCACCCTCGCATTTCGCCAGCATACTGACAGAATCTGCAACAGCAGCTTGCCGGTCACAGCGCCGCCTTTGGTTAACCATAGTCTCACTCTCCCGTTGATTAGCTTACTGAAAGAAACTATTTTTGGCAGACAGGGCAATAAAAAGCGTTTCTGCCGCCCACACGTTTTGTCTCAATCAGGTGGCTGCAGACTGTACATGGCCGGCCTGTCCGGTAAGCGACCTGGAGGTAAGGCTCGAAGCCGCCAGTAAAATTGTCGTCTGAAGCAAACTTCTCTTCATACACACCGCCAAATTTTATCGCCTCGGTCAAGATTGCTCTGATACAGTGATATAGCTGCTGCCGTTCTGCGGCAGTAAGGTGTGAAGCCTTGCGTTCAGGCCTAATCCGGCTGCAAAACAGCGCTTCATTCGAATACACATTACCAATGCCCGCAATAAACGCCTGATCCAGCAGCAGCGGTTTGATCATCCCTTTACGCGGTGCGAGCAATTCCAGAAATTTTTTCAGGGTAAAATCCGCTGCCAGCGGTTCCGGCCCCAGCCCGGCCAATTCCGGCATAGCCGTTAGGTTTACAGTAGGCACCAGATGCAGATAGCCCAGATTGAGTTTAAAAAAGGCTAAGCGCTGGCCTGAATTCAGCATAAGCATAACCGTGGGCTTCCCCGCCGGCTCTTCGCCGGGATACAACAGCCGCACATGGCCTTCAAGCATAAAGTGGACAATCAGCGAGCGCTCCTGCCCAAGGCTGATGATGATTTGCTTTGCCCGCCGGCGGATAGTAGTGATCTGCCGGCCGGTTGTTAGGGCACTAAATTCCGCAACCGGCACATTAAGAGCTTTTTCGCGGTTAACAATCACTTGTTCAATGGCCTGCCCCTGTACCTTGTGCTCAAGATGGACTCTGACAGTTTCAATCTCAGGAATTTCAGGCATAAAATATCCCTTCCCTAATTTTGGTTTCCCAGTGGTTTCCGGCCGGTCAACACCGGCTGACCGGCCGGGATTAAAACCCGGCTTAGCTCCTTTTGCCTTAGTGCCGATGGCCGGAACATCAGATAATAAGCCAAGTTATTTTTAAAACCCAGGTCCGCCAATGTGATCTGTTTAGCAGAATCGTCGCTGTAGATAGTGGTACTAATAACCCCCTGGCAACCATTGGCCATGAGAATACTGCCGGCTTTCTCGATGATCGCCCGCCGCAGCTGCTCATGCGCCGGATGAAGGATAAGGCTGAAAATATGGCTGTTGGCTTTAAAATAACTGTTTATTGTCAGCAAAGCCACGATTTTACCCTGCTGCTCCACGACATAGTCTTTTTGCTGCTTCCGCATCAGATTATTTTTAATCCATTCCAGGCCTCTAACCATCATACTGGGGTTAAATTCACCATAAGTCCGCTTAATCACCCGCCGCAGCGTTAATGGAACCGATTCCAGGTATAAACGGTAGAGTTTGGCCCTGTCTCCTCCCCGGAGTTCGCGAAAGCCGCTTATAGTCTCCGTCTGTTGCTCCGGCCAAGAGCAGCCTGAACGCAAAGGTTTTTCATAATGCAGTATTTGCGTGACTTGTCCAAACCCCAGCCGCTGGTAAAAGCTGTAAGCCGGATTATCAACCCGGACCTCAAGCACAACATCATAATCATTAACATCAGCCACATCATTCAGCAGTTTTGTTAAAACCCAGGTCCCCAGTCCCAAACCCCGGTACTGCTTGCTGAAGGCTATATAGTCCACATGCAGCTGGGTGGGGTTAAGGCTGGACAGCTGAATAAAACCAATAACCTGGCCTGCTATTTTTACAACATAAATAGTAAAATGATTTTTAACCCAGGTTGAGAACTTGCTCAACGGGTGCAAAATATAGTAAAACTGCCTGGTACGGTGAATGCGGCGCCTAATCTGCTCAGCATCAATCTCCTCGCCAAAAGCACTGGCAAATAATTGTTCCAATTGTGCCAAATCCGGACGCTGTACCTTTTCAATTGTCATATGCTCAAAGGTGTTAGCAGACATGTTTTTTCTCCTATATTAGCTTATTCAACTATATAGAGTATCCTCTAAAGATTTCATAATTATTACAGATAAGCATTCTATCATCTATCCTCAAATCCTGTTTTTTCTTAAACAAAAAATAGCTTACCGGTAGTACAAAAAGAGACTGCTTACTTTTAGCCTGGATAATTACTGTACTCCGTCATCACAAGCAATAGTATGACAATCTCTTTTTATAGCAGTGTATCACCGTTTTCTACCCCTGCTGCCGATGGCATGCGACTGTCGGGAATAGTAATAAAAGCACCTTCTTACTCTGAAAAACCGCCACATGCCGGGTGTGGCAGATCACCATCGCCTGAGGTTTTGAAGCTGCTGTTCCGTTACTTGCCGTACATGGCTGCCAGTAGTTTTTTGACATCAGCATTGGCCAGATATTCGTCATAAGTCATGGTGCGGTCAACTATACCATTGGGTGTAATCTCAATAATACGATTGGCAATTGTTTGAATAAACTGATGGTCATGGGATACAAACAAGAGTGTACCCTCATAGTTTGTCAGTCCAGTATTTAACGAGGTAATTGACTCTAAGTCCAGGTGATTTGTCGGCTCATCAAGCAACAGCACATTAGCGCCGCTTAACATCATTCTGGCTAACATGCACCGGACTCTCTCCCCACCGGATAAGACACTGGCTTCTTTTTGGCTCTCCTCGCCGGAAAACAGCATTCTCCCTAAAAAACCCCGGATAAAGGATTCTTCCTGGTCACGGGAAAACTGGCGCAGCCAATCAACAAGATTCAGGGCAACACCGTCGAAATACGGGGAGTTATCTTTGGGGAAGTAGGCCTGACTTGTTGTTACACCCCATTTAAAAGAGCCGCTGTCAGCCTCTGCTTCTCCCATTAGAATTTTGAACAGCAAAGTTTTAGCCGCTCCTGCCGGACCGACAAAAGCAATTTTGTCGCCTTTATTTACCAGGAAACTAACATCATTTAAGACCTGCTCACCTTCGATTTTTTTGCTGATGTTTTCGACAGTCAGCAACTGAGCCCCTGCCTCGCGGTCAGGCTTAAAGGCCACATACGGATATTTGCGGGAAGAAGGCCTGATGTCGTCAAGCGTAATTTTTTCCAGCAGTTTTTTGCGGGAAGTCGCCTGCTTGGACTTAGAGGCATTGGCACTAAAGCGCTGGATAAAGTTTTGCAGATCTTTAATCTTTTCTTCTTTTTTCTTATTGGCTTCCTTGGCCAGTTGCAGGGCAAGCTGACTTGATTCCAGCCAGAAATCATAGTTGCCCACATAGAGCTGAATATTCTGGAAATCAATATCGGCAATATGGGTGCATACCTGGTTTAAAAAATGCCTGTCATGGGATACGACGATGACAATGTTCGGAAAATCGGCCAGAAAATCTTCCAGCCAGGAAATGGAATCAATGTCCAGGTGATTTGTAGGCTCGTCCAGCAGTAAAATATCAGGGTTGCCAAACAGTGCCTGCGCTAACAGCACCCTGACTTTTTCGTTGCCGCTGATTTCCCCCATTTTTAGCTGATGGAGGTCGTCCTTAATACCCAGGCCGTTTAAGAGCTTGGCGGCTTCGGTTTCCGCATCCCAGCCGTTCAATTCAGCAAACTCGCACTCCAGTTCCGATACCCGGATACCATCCTCATCCGAAAAATCCGGTTTGGCATACAGGCTGTCCTTTTCTTCCATAATGGCATACAGACGGGCATGGCCCATGATAACTGTTTTTAGAACCTCAAACTCATCAAATTCATAGTGATTTTGTTTAAGTACGGCCAAACGTTCCCCTGAGGAAATGGCAATCTCGCCCGCGGTTGGCTCAATTTCACCGGACAATACCTTGAGAAAAGTCGATTTACCGGTGCCGTTAGCGCCAATGAGGCCATAGCAATTGCCGGGAGTAAACTTTATATTGACATCCTTAAACAGAATGCGCTTGCCAAATTGCAGCGTCAGCTTATTAGTACTAATCATCGTTAATTACCCATCTTTCCTAAATATTACTTACGAAGTGTAATTGTACCATAGTTTTGCCCAGAAATAAAGTCTAAGCTCGCCAAAACAGTAAGCTCAGGTCTTAAAATCCATGTAGCTCCCGTATTGAGCTTGCCCAGTCCGTTAGGACGCCGGTAGAAGCCGCCTGTGCCCTGTAGCCTAGTACCCTGACTCGGTTTTATCTTTTCTGATCATGGAAAAAAAGGAGTCCTCCCCTTGATCAAAAAGCACTATTTGCTAAGCCTGCAAATAGTGCTTTTTGTCATTATTCTAGCGATACTTCCCAAAATAGTCCAGCGCAATTTCCGGAAACAGAGCGTAGGACAATACATCCTCAGTCGAAGCGTTAGGGTAACCTTTTCCTGCCAGTTCCTGACGCAGTGCGTCCATCTGTGGCGCAATGTCATCAGCCGGGCGGTGAGTAATAATAGGTTCATCACCAACGATCATCTTTCTGAATTCAGGGTCGATCGGTGCCGGCGTCCGCCCGTACTTGCCCCGGACAAGGTCCTTAATCTCGCGGGGAATTACGTTATAACGCCCCAGCATAACATTGAAGGCCGCCATCGAGCCGGTAATCTGACTGGTCGGCGTAACCAGCGGCGGGTAGCCAAGCTCCGCCCGCACCTTGGGCATCTCTTCCAGCAAATCAGGATATTTATCAGCCATCCCCTGTTCTTTCATCTGATTCAGCAGATTGGACAACATACCGCCCGGTATCTGGAACGATAACACCTTGGTATCGATGTCTATCGCAGTATTCAGATTAAAATCCCCGGCCAGAGCTTTTTTTACAGCCCGGAAATGGTCGGCAATCGGATAGAGGTTTTCTTTTTTAATACCGGTATCGCGCGCAGTACCCTCCAAAGCGGCAACAATCGCTTCGGTGGCCGGTTGCGAAGTACCCAGGGCAAAGGGAGACAAAGCACAGTCAATAATATCAACACCGGCTTCGATAGCCTTGAGATAGGTCATGGAAGCCATGCCGCTGGTATAGTGGCTATGCAGTTGAATGGGAATGGCAATATCGGCTTTGAGTGCTTTGACCAGATCATAGGCCGCATATGGCGCCAGCAGGCCTGACATATCTTTAATGCAGATCGAATCTGCCCCAAGCGCAACCAGATCTTTGGCTACTTTGATAAAGCTGTCCTGATTGTGATAGGGACTGATCGTATACACAAATGCTCCCTGCACATGCGCCCCGGCGGCCTTGGCGGCCTGCATAGCCACCTCCAGATTACGGACATCGTTTAAGGCATCAAAAATCCGGATAACACCGATACCATTATCAACCGCGCGGTTGACAAATTCACGCACAACATCATCGGCATAATGGTTATAGCCGAGAACATTTTGACCGCGCAGCAACATTTGCAGGGGAGTCTTTTTCAGATATTGCTTTAGGGTGCGCAGACGTTCCCAGGGATCTTCCCCCAGAAAACGCAGACAGCTGTCAAAAGTTGCCCCGCCCCAGGCTTCCAGGGCGTGAAAGCCAGCCTCATCAAGTTGTTCCAGCATAGGGATCATATCGGTAATACGCATACGTGTGGCGGCAAGCGACTGGTGGCCGTCCCGCAGGACTGTTTCCACAATTTTTACAGGTTGATTATTATTCATTGTTTAGCTCCTTCCCATAACACTTTATTTTTCATGGTTAGTCTCAACCAAATATAGGAAATATGTGGCAGCTAATAAGTCGGCAACACCGCCGGGACTAATATTACGTTTAATAAAGGCTGTATCCAGCGCACCAATCAGTGCTCTGCCGGCAGCTGTCAGCATTCCACCATAATCCATGACCCTCCGGGCATTATTTTGCACCTCATCTAAAATCTCCAGGCCATGACGATTTAAAATCGTGGTGTCCTGGACAACTGTCATCAAACTCAAAAGCGTATGTACCAGGGCATCATTGAGTGACAGCCCCTGTCCTAACGCAGCCTTCAATACCGGCAGACCCTGTGCTTTTATGCTGGGTAGACCTGCTTCTATTTCACCCCGTATACCGGTAACACCATATTTAACATATAATTTTTCACCGGCTGTCAGCCTGCCGGTTGCTTGTCCTGCCTTAAGCACGGCCAGTTCACGCGCTACAAGACCACTGGCCATGGCAGCTGCGGTGGCCAGTATTTGATCGGCAGTGGCAATATTCGTCTGCTGTAAGGTGTAAGTGGCTGCCGCGGTAAGAATACCAAGCAAAAACAGCAGTCCTTTTTGCGTATTAACCCCGCCGGTGGCCTGCAGCATTTGCTGCTCACCCTCCTGGCCGATACAGCGCAAAACAGGCAGTAACTCCGCCGGCGTTCCCTGGTGCCCCCACCCGGCAGCTGCGCAGCGGAACATACTGCCTGCCAGCGCGCTGCTGCTCATCAGAAAACTAAAAAAATCCATGTCCTGATGGGCACCGGCATTATCGCGGTCTACCAGCCCCGGGGCCGGTGTACACGCGGCTTCCAGCAGCATGGCTTCAATCGCCCATGACCCTATATTCCAGACAATTGCCGGCCAGGGATTCGTAGCAGCAGCGGCAAAAGCACTTAACCGCCAGGCAACATTGTCACCGAGCTCCGTACTGCTGTGCCGGCCCAGCCGCCGGCACAATACGGCCGGCTGATTGCACAAAAAGCAGGAACGTTCCGGGTATCCCAGACTGCTGCGGGCGATCTGCCGGCCGGCAGCATCAAATACATCAATATCAAACAGCCTTGTAGAAAAGCCGGACTCCTCAATAGCCATACAAGCCAGTTTAAGCTTATCTGCAGCACCGTTAACAGCCAGAATAGCCGCAGGCCCGGTCAGCGGATAAATAAAGCGCTCTTCCACAATGGTAAAACCACAGTCCCGGGCAGCAATCCGGAAACGGTCAACCGCGGCTTGCAGCAGCTTTTGGATATTGGTGCTGTTTTTGACAGGGCCGGGGATGTTGGTGGTAAAGCTGACCACAGGCAATTTATACCCGCTTCTAATTTCAGCCTGGAGGAAAGCCAGCCGTTCTTTAGCAGCCAGAATCGCCGCTAAGGTTACTTGATCCAAGGCTCTGTTCCATCTCCCTCTGTCATTTTCTCTTCAATTTTACCATACTTTTCCCAAAATAGAAATTACCTATGCCATTTCTATAACGGTTTCCGCACAACATCAATAATCGTACCATCACGATACTCAATAACAGCCACAACCTCATCGCTCACGGCAATTGGTTCCGGCTTACCCGCCATATCATAGGCTAACCTCTGCAGGTCATGAATACTCATAACCGGTAAGCCGATACCCTTAAAATTCTCCGTCAGGTCTGTACGGCGCGGGTTAACGGCAATCCCGCGTTCAGTGACGATAACGTCAACCGTTTCCCCTGGAGTAACAATTGTATTAACCTTGTCCAGCACCATCGGCAGCCGGCCCCGCAGCAGCGGCGCAACAACAATGGCCAGATTAGCGCCTGCGGCCGTATCAGAGTGACCACCCGAGGCCCCCATGATCACACCATTGGAATCAGTAATAACATTAACATTAAAATCAACATCCACCTCTGTCGCGCTCAGAATAACCACATCCAGGTTATTGACAATAGGCCCGCCGCTATGCGGATTAGCGTAATATGAGGCTGACATTTCGAGATGGTTGGGATTATTCTTCAATGATTCGATCGAAGGGAGATCGAAATCCTGAACATCAAATATTGTTTTAATAAGTCCCTGCTCCAGCATATCAACAAATGGTGCCGTAATGCCGCCCACACCAAAGCTGGCAGCAATCCCCTGAGCCAGCATTTTCTCCTTAATAAACTTAGCCGCCGCCAATGAGGCCCCGCCGCTGCCGAGTTGCAGCGACCAGCCCTCTTTAAAGTACCCCGAATGCTCAATAACACCGGCAGCATATTCGGCGATCAGCAGTTCACGCGGATCACGGCTGATTCGCAGGGCGCCGGAAGCAATGCCCTGCGAATCACCGATGCTGTCAAGCACAACAATAAAATCGACCTGCGTTTGCGGAATACTGATGGGGTATGCCGGATACGGCACAAGGTTATCGGTAATAGCCACAACTTTTTCAGCATAGGCGGCATCCACCATGGCATACCCCATCGAACCGCAGGCCGAGCGGCCATTAATCCCATTCATATTGCCATAGCTGTCGCAACAGGGAGCACCGATAAAAGCCACATCAAGCTTAAGATCGCCGGCTTCGATGGCGCGGGCCCGGCCGCCATGAGACCGGATTACAGCCGGTTTGGCCAGCTTGCCGGAAGTCATAAGCCTACCGAGTTTACCGCGCCCGCCACTTGTCTCAATCGCGGTAATAACGCCCTGCTCAATAAAGGGAATTATGGCTTCGTTAATATCATTAAGTGAGCTCGGGGCAAGCGTCAGGCCTTTAATACCTTTTTTGGCAATAGCTGCAACCACCAGATTAAGCACATAATCACCATTGCGAAAATGGTGATGAAAGGAAATTGTCATGCCATCCTTTAACCCGGCCGCTTCGATGGCTTGTTCAATTGATTTTACGATCTTTTCTGATCTAGGTTTGTTAACCCGAATTTTAGGCCCCACCATCCGCCCGGTGGGAATCGTAGCAAATGGTCCGGCATAAGGGCGGACTTGAGCCACCCCGGTTATTTGATCCGGAATAATTCTTCCAGCTGCATTAATCATGACTTAAGCCTCCCTGTTACTTTTTAACCGACTTGGCGTAGGCCAGCACCCGCTCCGCCCGCAGCACCATCGGGGTGTCGATCATCTTCCCGTCCAGGTTGATAACCCCGGAATTGCGTTCAATGGCCGCATTGTAGGCAGCAATGACCCGCCCGGCCTGAGCAATTTCTTTTTCCGTCGGGGTGAAGATCTGATGGACAATCCGGACCTGCCGCGGATTTATCACCGATTTGCCATCAAACCCAAGCTGCTTGATCAGATTGACTTCAGCAATAAAAGTCTCTTCATCGTTAATATCCGCAAACACAGTGTCAATGGCATCAATGCCGGCTGCACGGGCCGCCAGCAAGAGCTGCGATCTGGGCACAAACAGCTCTTTGCCATCTTTGCTGCGGGTAGTTTTAAGATCAGCGATGAAGTCTTCGCCGCCGATGGCCAATGCCACCATCCGCGGACTGGCAGTAGCAATCTCATAGGCATTGCGCAGCCCCTTGGCGGTTTCAACAGCAGCCATCATATTAATTGAACCAGGTGCAAAGCTATAACGGCTTTCTGCTTCACTGATGATTGCGTCAACCTCTTCAATATCACGGGGTGACTCTGCTTTGGGCAACCGGATTAGATCCGGTTTAGCCGCAAGTACAACCTTTAAGTCATCGACGCCATAAGGTGTTTGAATATGATTAATGCGTATTGCCACCTCACAGGGATAGTTAAAATACTTAATCGCGTTATGCACAAGATGCCGGGCTGCATCCTTTTCGCTGATCGCTACCGCATCTTCCAGGTCAAAGATTACAGTATCAGCCCCGTAAATACCTGCATTCTGCAGCATGGATGGATTATTCCCCGGCATAAACATCATCGCCCGGCGTAATTTTTTCTCCATAACTTTCTCCTCCTTAGCTGAGCGCCCGGCTGATTGCTGTTGTTACCCGTGCTTCAATTGTAAAATTCAAGGCGCCTTTGTCGTTGGCATGCACAGTAGCGTCTTCAATGCCGTGGGCGATAAGTGTGCTGATAATTACGTTTTTAATCTGTTCGCCGTATTGCTGGACAGTAGGACTGACCAGTTCAATCTTTATTCCAGCCCCCGTCTCAGCAGGAGCCACCATGATCAGGATATCTGTCGATTCTACGCTGCCGGCTTGCGCCGCTTTCAGCAGTTTAGGCATACTAAATCCTCCTCCCCTGAATGACAATCTAACTACGGCATATTATAACTAATATTCTGAAATAACAACAATACATATACACGATTGAAAGCCATAACATATTTGGATATCAGCCCAACAAGTTTCCCCGTTAAACAGGAGACTGGCATACCGACGGCGTACATAGCAAATACAGCACATTGAGGAGGATGACTCATGGAAGACCGGGACTGGCTTATTTTACAGGCTCTTTATGAGCAAAAGAATATTACTAAAACTGCCCAGGCATTATTTATATCGCAGCCGGCGCTGACAGCAAGACTCAGAAATATCGAAGAAGAGTTTGGTATTAAGATTGTTTACCGTACCAGCAAAGGAGTGCATTTTACTCCTCAGGGCGAATATTTAGCCAAATCATCTACTGACATACTTTTTAATCTGCGTAGAATCAAAGAACATGTCACCGATATGAATAGCAGTGTTGCCGGCACACTGCGCCTGGGAGCCTCCAGCTATTTTACCATGTACATGCTGCCGCGCCTCTTACAGTGCTTTAAACAGGAACACCCGCATGTTGAGTTTAAAGTAACGACAAGCTGGAGCCGCGAGGTCTTTAATCTGGTGCATAACCAGGATATTCATGTCGGTTTTGTCAGTTCAGATTATGGCTGGCAAAGCCAGCGGCATCTATTATTTGAAGAACCGGTTTGTATTGCCTCAGCCAGCCCGTTAGATATAAGGAATTTACCCAAACTGCCACGAATTAACTACCAGACTGATTCATTAATTAAAGCAATGATTGACAAATGGTGGCGGGAAAACTTCGCTGAGTCTCCCTCCATCAGCATGGAGGTAGACAAGCTCTCTACTTGCAAAGAGATGGTGGCAAGCGGCCTCGGCTATGCCATTATGCCCTCACTTATTGTTAGCAACATTGAGCACCTGCATAAGATCATCCTCACCGATAAGGAGGGTAAGCCGATACTACGCCGAACCTGGATGCTCTACCACGAAGAACTGCTGGAAATGAACATCGTCAGCGCATTTGTTCACTTTGTTAAAAACATCGACTTTCTTAACCTCATTCTCCCCTGTAAATAAAAGGCAATATGCTTATGTGAGCTTTCTTCGCATATGCATATTGCCTTTTCTCTGAGCAAAATAATAGCCAATGACTAAAGTATTATTCCGCTGTCCGCGGTGAGTGTTGTTATAATATATGAAATATATCAATAATTTTGATAACCAGCCATCACGAGTTTGAATTTTACTTATAGACTGCAGTAATCTATACTCAGATTCGTACACATTGAAATTGTCGTAATTTTTAGTCAGGAAGGGGAGAGCAATCCATGCTCGCATTAATGGGATTCTTAATGGTTATCGTCTTTATGTACCTCATTATGTCCAAACGTCTTTCGGCCATGACCGCTCTAATGCTAGTGCCGCTGGCCTTTGGCATCATCCTTGGCTTTGGACCTGACCTTGGTGCAATGTCGCTTGATGGAATCAAAAAAGTTGCGCCTACAGGAATCATGATTTGTTTTGCCATACTTTATTTCGGTGTTATGATTGATGCCGGCTTATTTGATCCATTGATCAACAAGATTTTAAAAGCTGCAAAAGGTGACCCCCTGAAAGTTATTGTTGGTACAGCCGTTTTAGCAGGTATCGTTTCCCTTGATGGCGATGGCTCAACCACCTATATGATTACCTGTTCCGCGATGCTGGCTATTCACCGCCGCCTGGGCATTCACCCCATGGTTTTGCCAGCCATGGCAATCATGCAGAATGGGGTTATGAATATCCTGCCCTGGGGCGGCCCTACCGGCAGGGTCATGAGTGCTTTAAATCTGGAGGCTGCCGATGTATTTGTGCCTTTAATCCCGGCGATGATTGCCGGCACCATCTGGGTACTGTTTGTGGCTTACCGTATTGGATTGAAAGAACGCGCCCGGCTGGGCACCCTGCAGATGCAGGATGTAATTGCCGAAACAGCAACTGCCGTTGTTGACATCGAAGCCCAAAAGCTCAAACGCCCACACTTGTTCTGGGTTAATTTGAGCATAACCGTTATCCTGATGGCCGCTTTAGTTAGAGAGGTGTTGCCTCTCAATGTTCTGTTCATGATCGGCACTTCCCTTGTTTTGATTATTAACTATCCCAAAATCAAAGACCAGCAGGCTCGTATTGCCACCCATGCTGCTAATGCACTGCCGGTTATAGCCATGGTTTTCGCAGCCGGTATTTTCATGGGCATCATGTCAGGCACCAAGATGGTTGATGCTATGGCCGGTTCACTGGTATCAGTCATTCCGTCTTCTATGGGACCGCATTTGGCCCTGATTACAGCTTTGGCCAGCCTGCCCTTTACCTTCTTCCTGACAAATGATGCCTTCTACTTTGGTGTAGTACCTGTCCTGGTCAAGACCGCGGCAACCTACGGCATCACCCCGGCTGAGATCGCCCGCGCTTCCTTAATTGGGCAAGGCGCACACCTGCTAAGCCCGCTGGTTGCATCAACCTACCTCCTGGTAGGTCTGAACGGGGTCGAGTTTGGTGATTTCCAGAAATATACCCTGCTGTGGGCAATCGGCACCTCTTTAGTTATGCTGGCGTTCTCACTGGCTATCGGAATAATTCCTTTCTAACTGCCGCTTCGCCAGGTAATACGCTGTTAAATACGACAGAACCTGCTTCTTCAGGTGCTGTCGTATTTCTACTTTCAGTTTAAAAGTGATAAAATATATTCATTATGTGCAAAAAGGTGAATTATGTATAAACAATCGCTGCCGCTATTCTTCCTTGCCGTTCTTGGCGGCTACTTATTCAGTATAAGTCATATCCCCTTACCCTGGACACTAGGGCCGCTGGTGACGGCCGTTGTCTGGAAAGTCATTACCAAAAAAGAAGTTTATTGGCCCAAAAAACTGCGCAATACAGGGATGGTATTTCTGGGCTATCTGCTGGGCAGCCCTTTCACCCCGGCGGTTGCCCAGCAGGTACTTTACCAGTTACCGTTAATGCTGGCGATCACGCTGGTCCTGATTACGCTTTGCCTGGGCACAGGCTATATTGCCAACCGTTTTGTAGGCATTGGCACAGCTAACAGCGTCATTGGCAGCATACCTGGCGGCCTGTCGCAGATGTCAATCATCTGTGAAGAAACCGGCGGCACTGATGTGTCAGTAGTAACCCTGATGCAAACAGTCCGTGTCATTACTGTTGTATTTACGGTACCGCTGCTGGCACTGCATGGGCTTAGTGACAAAGTTACTGCCGCCAGCCGGTTGGCAACGAGCATCAGTCCCGGTGAAATTCCCGCACTGGCGGTTTTCGCCGTGACCATCCTGCTGCTTATAAAACTCTGTCAGCGAATACATCTGCCAAATACATATGTAATTGCGCCAATCCTCGGCACAGCCTGCCTGGTGTTAGCCGGAGTGCCGGCGCCGGCGCTGCCTGTTACAGTCATTGCCCTGGCGCAGGTTGTGATTGGCATCCGAATGGGCATAGATATTGACTTCAGCAGCCTGCCCAATTGGCAAAAGATTGCGGCCTCAAGCTTAGTAAGCGTGCTGGCAGTAATTCTGCTCCTGCTCGGCTTTGCTTTTATCATTTCTTCTTTTTACTCAATACCGTTGGTTACTGCCTTTATCAGTATGGCCCCGGGCGGCATGTCGGAAATGGGGCTGATAGCCCTGGCGGCCAATGCAGATCTCCCCACGGTTGTCGCCTTTCAGCTGTTCCGCCTGCTGTTTATCCTTATTGTCTGCGTACCGGTGGCCAGATGGTGGTTACACAAGCATAGTCACAGGTGTACCTGATTCCCTTATTCATCCTGTTTTCTTTCCAGCTCCCTCAACCGGTTAAGAAACCGCTCGACTTTACCGACTTCACCGCTGGCCTCATATTCATAAAGCCAGCGGCCTGTACCGCTATGATTCTCGACAAAACGAACATCAATCAGGCATTCGCTGCCCAGTATATCGACCCGCCGCGGCTCAAGCGGGGTAATGACAGTTTCGTTAACCTTAACAAATTTACGCAAATTCCTTTACCTCACTAACTGTAAAATTGACCTTTTTCTTTATTATACAAGGAATATCGCTGACCGTCACCTTACAATATAGGTCCGAAAAAACTTTGATTTTTCTTGACTTTTTTTAAATTTCATATTACATTGGTTGTGTCGAGCCCTCCTTCAAAAGACAAAATACAACAAGGTGCGTGATAATTAATGTCCGAAAGAATGAGCTTGCAAGATGTTCTCCGGGAATATGGCATCCCACTTGCAACCCTGAATGTAACAGCATCGCCCCAGGACTGCACAGCTCTCCGTGAACGTCTGATTGCCATCAGAGACCTCAGCCAAGCGAGAGAACAAGGCTATCTGGAAGTAGCCTGTACGTTTTATATTGATGTCCATGACATTGACCGGTATTTAGCGGGTGAACTGCCTAATTTAGCTGAAATCTTCACTTTTCCGGAAGATGTTAAAACCCATAGGGAGGAATAAGAGGAATAATATGACGATAAAAAAATTATTAGTCTTAACCGTTCTGTTTATGTTCGCTTTCACTACTGTAAGTTTTGCTGCCAAAGGCGGCTTTAAATCAAGGCCCGCATCGCCGGCCCCCCGGCCGGCAACAAACCAGACGGCACCGGCCAAAAACACTACCAGCGACTACAAACCCTCAGCTCCGGCTCAGAGTTATGGCGATAAAGCACCGGCGGCGGCAGCCAAACCCAATGCCCAGCCTGCCCAGCAACAAACCGGCGGCGGCTTCCTCCGCAGCGCCGGGCTCTTGGGCGGCGGTATGCTCTTAGGCAGCATGCTTGGCGGCATGTTTGGGTTCGGTGAATCAGGCATGTTTGCTTCCCTTATGGGCATGTTGTTCAACATTATACTGTTAGCCGCAGTATTTATGGCCGGACGCTTTTTATGGGAAAAATTCAAAAACCGCGATAATAAACAGCGGCGCTGACAATAACCGGGATGCAACCTGCATCCCGGTCTTCTTTTGCTTAGAGCTTACTCTCAATAGCCTCGATTACTGTTTGCATAACCTTTTTCCTGGCATATTCCTTGGAGTTGGCTTCTACCAGCGTCCAGGGGGCATATGTTGTGCTGGTACGGAAAAACATTTCGTCAACAGCCTGCTCGTATAGCTCCCACTTTTCCCGGTTGCGCCAGTCTTCACCGGTAATTTTCCACTGTTTTCCCGGATTGGCCAAGCGTTCCTCAAAGCGGCGCTGCTGTTCGTCTTTATCAATATGCAGCCAGAATTTTATCATCACGGCACCAAAACTGCCCCACTGCGCCTCCATCTCATTAATCTCCCGGTAAGCCCGCCGCCAGTCTTTATCCCGGCAGTAGCCTTCTACCCGTTCAACCAGAACCCGCCCATACCAACTGCGGTCAAAAATCGCAATATGTCCTGCTTTAGGAACATTACGCCAGAAGCGCCACAAATAATGATGCGCCTGTTCTTCAGCCGTTGGCGCACCGGTGGGAATAACCGTATAGCCGCGGGGATCCATGTTTTGGGTAAGACGGCGGATAGTACCGCCTTTGCCGGCAGCATCCCAGCCTTCCAATACGATCATCACCGGGATGCGGTTGCTGTAAATAAGATGTTCCAGTTCCCTCACCCGGGTTTGGTAAAGTTTCATAAAGTTTTCGTATTCTGCCGCCTTAAGGGTTTTAGTCAGGTCAACCCCGTCAAGAATCGATGAGGTAAATATTTTGGGCAATGTCCAAGCAGATAGCAGCAGGTCAGATGGCCTGTCATTCTTTTCCTGCTCTGCAGCGGCAAGCATCGCCAGCTGCTTTTCCAAAGCCCCGCTGACCGTGGCAATGATTTTTAAAGTTGCATACCGCCGGTCATGAGCTTCAATAATAGTCCAGGCGGCACATGCAGTATCAGTCTGCTGCATCATTTCTTCGGTCGCCAGCAAAAAATCATTATACTGCCGGTGATGCTCCCAGTCAGTCGCGGTTACCCGCCAGGCAGTAGCCGGGTCTTGTTCCAGTCTCTCCAGCCGCTTACGCTGTTCCCGCTCGCTAATATGTAAAAACAGCTTAATAATTAATGTCCCGTCATCAGCTAACTGCCGCTCAAAAGCACGGCTGTCATGATATGCGTCTTGCCCACTATAATCGGTCCCACCCTTAGCCACTCTGTCAGCCAAAGTTTTTGTATACCAGCTTCTGTCCAGTACGACGATCCGTCCCCGCTGAGGGGTTTTATTCCAGAATCGCCAGAAATAAGGTCTCTTTACAGCATCTTCATTGGGCTCGCCAATCGAATAGACATTAAAGCCCCGGGGATCAAGCGATAAAATCAGCTCATTAATCAGGGTTCCTTTGCCGGCTGCATCCCAGCCTTCAAAAAGAATTAAGACCGGAATTCCTAAATCCCGGGCCTGGCGCTGCAATGCTCCCAGCCGCTCACGTAAGCCGCCAATCATTTCCTTATATTCGGCTTTGGCAATCTTCTTCTGCAAATCCACCTTTTCCAGCATACCGACGACCTCCCTGTTCATTGCTCCCGTCCTTTCCCCATTTACCCGCTATCCTCATTTTAGCAAAATCTGTGTTGCCAGTCACAGATTTTTAATGCACAGCCGTTCGCCGCTGCCTTCATTATCAGGAAAATTTGCGGTGCCCTTTCGGGTAAAGATTTTCTTAACCCGAAAGGGCACCGCATTGAACTTGATAAATGCCGCTACGGTAACAATAAAAACATTCGGATTGTATGCAGTGCAATCCGAATGTTTTTATTAATAGCCTTTATATCTCTATATCTACTCGTTGACGAACAAGCGCCTGTTTGCTGCTACCAGCACTGCTCTGTTCGGAACCGGAGGCCTGAGCCTCTGTCTTTTTCCGCTGCAGCTGCTGTATTTGCGTCTCAATTGTTTGAATTTGGGCCTGAATTACCTGGATCTTCTGTTGCTTATCTGTTTCAGTAGTTTTTTTGTCCTGATTTATTTCATTAATTTCTTTTTGCAGGGCTTGTTTTTTTTGTTCCAGGCTTTTCGTCTCATCCTGGCTGCTAATTTGACTTACCTGCGCACTGCCACTCTGACCAATCGATGTTATTGCCATATTATACTGCTCCTTTTTCCCACTAAATTAAATACTCTTGACTTCCTTATCGATAGGCAGCCTTGGAATTCTCTTTGAAAAAATTCAATTGACCGCCATATTGTTAGATTTCCTATAGCGCAAAGTCCAAGCTCCCCACCAATTGTATGGCAAATGTCAGCAGCGCCAAAGAGCACCGGGACGCTAACAGCCAAAAGATAAAGCTGCCAATCCTCAGAGACCAGCAGCCTGCGAAAAAAATTACTAATTATCATAATCGGAATACTCGTTAGATCGCCAGCCATGAAGCCAGTGCCAGGGTTTTCCCCCGCCGGGATATCCCCAGCCGAATTTGTTCCAATTCCAGCCGGGCCAGCCCCAGTTGCCGCCCCAGCCAGGCTTATGCCAGCTCCCCCATTTATTGCCACTCCAGCCAGCTTTTCCTACGCTGATAATCAGTTGGCGTGACAGCCTAGTCCCGCAATTGGGACACCGAGCCATAGCAATCCCCCCTTTAGCAGCTTTATTATATACTATTCAACGCAAATAAATTGTCACACAGGCCGCTCAATAAACCATTTCCCCTCAACACAGAACAAATACACCTGCTTGCCGGAAATTAAACAACTATACCTTAGCCCTACCCCGCCGGCTTTGAGAGATGCGGCCTGACGGACATCATAAACTTTATCGACGGTAAACTTACGGCCATCAGCCCAGTTTAAGGTTAAGGGCCTGACAATCCCGTTTACATCATGTTCAGCTGTTATACTGACAAATAGCTTGCTCATTTACACTGCCTCCAAACATTTGTTTGTTTTATCGTAGAACAAATGTTCCGGGCCGTAAAGTGGTAATAACAGGAAAACCGCCGGAACGGCGGTTCCATAGTCATTCAGACTGCCTTATATCGCCATTCACTGATATCAATCGCCAATTCCGGCACAAGGTATATTTCATCAGTACCTATTCGATCTATGGCCAAATTGAGGATTGCAATTGTTCTCTGTTTTTTATAGGTACCGATACACAGTCTCTCAATAAACACCAGCTGCAGGCGCTGCTCAGAACCAAGAAACTTATCTGCAATTACATCGTTTTGTACCCCGCCTGCGTTATCGCTGTCGATACTATCGGCCAAAATTACATGGATTTTGAATAGTTCCAGGCTTTTTGCCACTTTTAATACATTCCCCAAGGTAATCGTTTTCTCTACTGTTTCGGCGGCTATCGCCTGCTTAATCTTCGAAAAATTTTCATATGCCAGCATTTACGTCGCTCCTCTACTGTTCAGCATTCACCAACCGGGCCTGCTTTACCCTATAATCTCATTATATGTAATCTAATTGCATTTAGTGAGATCACGGTCAGCTGAACCGTATCGGCGAAATAACAGAAGCCGCCCTGTTTGAAAAAATACTCAAGATTGCTGATAACAGAGGCTTGGGGTATACGCCTCTGAATGTTATAATATCTTTAAAAGCGGTAAAGCAATAGAAACGGCCTAAATTGATGCAGCGGCTAAATAAATATATAGGCGGGGGTGGTATTGTGGATCGTGTTGAATCAGTACAGCCTATAAAAAGAACGTTGCCTGTTCGCAGAGTAGTATCGAATTACTTTGATTTCCAGACCGAAGACCAGTCTAAGCCCAAGAAGAGGTTCCGCGCCAAAAAAAAGAGTCCGAATGAAGCAACCAAGCAACCCTCTGCCCCGGTGGCGGGGGTGGGGGATCATGTCGATTTTAAAGTTTAACCTTGTATTCTGATCAGTTAAGTAAACCCCGGCTACCCCGGGGTTTACTTAACTACCAGCAGTAGCGGTGTTTTTCTGCCCCCGATAAAAAGCCGCTTGCCGGTTATGACAAGCGGAATTCGCCCTAGTTATAGATTGTCGCCCTTTCGGCAAGCAGCTGGTAAAGATATTCAAACATAATTTCTTCGCCTCTGGCTTTATCACCGGCATTCATAAAGTGGATCTTGCCGTCAGCAATGGTAAAATTACTAACTCCACTGGCAATTAGCTGCTTTTTTATGTGCAGCACCAACTCTTCCAACAGCATATAGTTCTATCCCGCCTCTTCTTTTCCATTATATGTAAATCATTGTACCACTTCTTGTCCGGAAAACCAAGAAAAAAATTCCCCCTCTCCGTGGCAAGCGCTTATTAGAATGTAAGAGTAATACCGGCACCAACACCCTCGATTTTGACGTCAATCTTGCCGTCGCTTAAATTAAACCCCTGATATTTATTATAGCGGTAGATTACATTGCATTCTGCATTTTTAGCGATACTATAGCCTAAACCAACTTCATAGCCAATTATGTGGCTGCCGGCGCCGGCAGAGGCCCAGCCAGTCAAATTTTCAGTAAATTTAGTTTGTCCGATTAGCCCTAAATGAAAACTGCTTTGAGATCCTCTTTCACGATAAATTATATTGCCTAAGTCTGGACCTGCATAGTACAATAAATTAATCTTTGCAGTTTCCCCTGCCCAACCGGCATATGCAGATACATTCGGGTTTATTTGATATAAAACATTCATTTCATATGCACTAAGCTGAGCATGCGCATTACTTGGCGGAGTCATTCTTAAATAGTTTTTGTTTTTATTATCAGCATATTTATACTGCAGTGCAAATTTGTTGCCAACGCCATAAGTGATGCCACCGCTGACATTATCTTTAGTGCTGTCACTGTTGATGTTGGGATTTAAGTCGATGGCGGCCTTCCCTTGGGTATAGTCTGTCAGCGGTGAAGCAAATGACACCGATGTTATGGTCATCGCTGCCGCTAAAATTGCTGAAATTTTTTTCATTGATATCCTCCGGACTTATTTATAAGCATTAAAATTAGACAAATTTTTCTCAATTCCTTTAAAATTCTACTATAAAGATAATTATTCTATAAAAACCCAGACCAAAATCAACACACTAAACAACCGGCTAATAGCCGGTTATTTTCTGGCCAGGCCCACACCCCCGCAAGCTCAGGCCTGCCAGAAATTTTCTTTGAATTTCCTTTGATTTTTCTTTAAAAACAAATGATTTTCCAAGGTTGTTCCTTTACAATCATAAGTAGCAATCCTACGATACTACGGTGTGCTATATCTACATTGTCTTAAAGGAGTCTTATTGTGAAACTACTCTTAATTGAAGACGAACGCCGGCTGGCCGAAGCGTTATCTCATATCCTTAAAAAACATGGCTACGCTGTCGATACTGCCTTAGACGGCGAAGCCGGCTTAGATATGGCGGCCACCGGTGTCTATGATATCCTCATTTTAGACCGGATGCTCCCGGTCCGGGACGGTGTTTCGGTCTTAAAAGAGTTTCGCGGCCTGGGTTTTGAGACGCCCGTGATTTTTTTAACGGCGAAAGACTCGACCAAAGACCGGGTAGAAGGTCTGGATGCCGGTGCCGACGATTATCTGGTAAAACCTTTTTCATCAGAAGAGCTGATGGCCCGCCTGCGTGCCCTGGCCCGCAGGCAGACCAAACTTTTAACCAGCGATACGCTGGCAGCTGCCGGGTGGATCTTAGACCCGCTCCGCTGTGAAGTAACCAAAGATAACGAGATTATCAAACTAACAACCAAAGAAACATTGCTGCTGGAGCTATTAATGCGCAATTACGGCCTTGTCGTCAGCAAAGAGCGCATCTGGGAAAAAGTCTGGGGCTTTCAGGCTAACATTGACATTGCGAACGTTGACCTTTATATTCATTATCTGCGCCGGAAGCTTAATACGACCTTTATCAGAACAGTTAGAGGCATTGGCTATTATCTAAGGAGTGAAAGTCATGTTTCGTAAACTACGCCGCCAGTTAACCCTGGTAAACATGGGCATAATGGCGCTCCTCTTCCTGATTCTGACGGCCGGCAGCTACTTATTTGCTCAGGACCGGTTAACCACAGGCGCTGCTTTCTTATTAAAAAGAGTCGCTACAGATTTAATCAGCGGCAAACTCGATGACCTGCCACCCCGTCCTAATCGCGGCGAAGGTATGAGTCCGGAGCCCGCTCCAGGACCAAGGCCCGGGCCCGCCCCTATTCTCGGCCCCGGGTTCGGCCCCGGTCCGTCTGTTTTTTTTGTCCGGGTAAATGCGCAGGGCGAAATAATGGCCAATTCCTCCAATCTCTCCTTATCTGCCGAAGACTTAGTCCTCCTGCTGGCAGAAGCACGCAGTTTAAAATCCGAGCAAGGCACGCTCACCTTGGCCCAGGTAGACTACAATTATTTAAAAACAAATATTCCCGGACAAACCGACTATTATTTCCTGTTTCAGGATTTCTCCCGGGAAAAAAATGCTTTGCGGATTGTCATCACTGCTCTTATTCTCATCGGGCTGGTTTGTATTTTTCTCTCCTTTTTTGGCAGCCGCTATCTGGCCAACAAAGCCATGATTCCCATTCAGCAGGCCTGGCAGCAGCAGCGGGATTTTCTGGCCGATGCTTCCCATGAGCTCAGAACCCCGTTGGCAGTCATTCAGACCAATCTGGAGGTCGTGCGCTCTGCCCCGGACGATGCGGTTAAAGAACAGGAACACTGGCTGGAAAATATTCAGACAGAGGTTTCCTGCATGACAAAACTGGTTGATTCACTGTTGTTTCTGGCCCGTGCCGACTCACATCAACAAATTCTCAATAAAAGCAACTTCGATTTGGGCAAAGCAGTCTGCCTGGCCGGAGCCCCTTTTATCCCTGCCGCCGAACGTAAAGAGATTAAGTTGGGCATTCACACCGAAACGATCACCTATTTTGGTGATGAAGGCAAGTTGTGCCAGGTAGTCGCCATTCTAACCGACAATGCCATCCGCAATACACCCGCCGGCGGTATGATAACAATAAGCCTTAAGCATACAATCGATTCGATTGTCCTCATTGTCCGGGATACCGGAGAAGGCATCGCGGCCGAGCATTTGCCGAAAATTTTCCACCGTTTTTACCAAGCCAACCCGGCCCGCACCAACGGCGGGTCCGGCCTGGGTTTGTCAATTGCCAAACTAATCGTCGAAAGCCATAATGGTACGATTAAAGTTATCAGTTCCCCGGGAGCGGGCGCTACGTTTACAGTTACGCTGCCACTATCATAATTGGAAAAATCTGCTTAGGCCCAGGGAGTAAAAAACAACAGCGGACCGGCCAACCTGCCGGTACCACTGTTGTTTATTTAGTTTGACAGCCTATCAGTTGGGGCGGCGCTGTCTAGGCCCAGTACCTGATATACCTGCTGCACCACCGCCGCCGGTGTAATACTATTCATGCAGTCGTTTCGCCCATGCTGACACTGCATTTTATGACAAAAAGAGCAGGCCAGCTTATTAACCGCAATCCGGTGATGCCTGCCTGGCGGGGCGTAGGTCTCTGGATTCGTGGGGCCAAACAGGGCCACGGTCGGCGTTGCCAAAGCAGCTGCCATATACAGCGGTCCGGTGTCGCCCGCCACCACGACGGCAGCCCTGGCCAGAATGCCGGCCATCTCCAGCAATGACGTTTTGCCAATGGCATTGGTTACAGGAATACCGGCCTGTGCCCCGATTTCCTGCCCCATAGCCAATTCATTTTTGCCGCCGCACAGGATAATTTTAAAATCCCGGGACAAGAGTGCCGCCGTACGGGCAAAAAGCGCTGGCGGCCAATTCTTTGCCGGCCACGTGGTTCCCGGGACCAGAACCGCAATCCGGTCCTGCCGGGTAATGCCGGCCCCGGTTATAAAATGCTCGGCAAAGCTCACCGCCGCCGGCGGTATTGCCAGGGTCATCTGCCGGCTGCCGGGAGTGATCCCCAGTGCCGTCAACACCCCAAGATATTTTTCCGTAATATGCGGCCCCAGTGGTTCGGCTGTTTCCGTCATAAACAGCGGGTTAAACTCTCTGGCCCCGCTCAGGCCGATGCGCCGGCCGGTATTTACCTGCCTGGCGATCAGCCCTGTAAGGAACAGCCCGTGAATATCCAGCACCGCATAAAACACTCTTGCCCTTAAACAAGCCTGCAAGCTCTGCCAAAGGGACAAAGCCTTTTTGAATTCACAGGCCCGCAGGTATTTTTCGAAGCGCTCACGGGACCAGACAATCATCTCATCAACTAAGGGATTATATTTAATTAAATCAGCACAAACTTCCCCCACCAGCCAGGTAAGTCTGCAATCAGGCCAGGCAGCCTTGAGTGCCCCGGCTACCGGGGAGCAATGAATCACATCGCCGATAGAGCTAAGTCGTATGATCAGTATTTCCTTTTTCAAAGTACCACCGCCTAGTGCAGCTTCAGCTTAGCCAGCGCTTCCGCCAATGCGTTATTAATTGGTTTATCCGCCTGCTCTTTTAAATAACGGGAAACATCCTTTTTAGAAACCCGGGTATCCCCCTCCTGCTTTTTCCGCTCAGTAAAAGCGGCCAGCTTTTCCCGGTACCCGCAGGCGCAAACAAAAATGCGGGCTTCACCCTCACCCCGTAATTCCAGTTTCTTGTGGCAGTTGGGACATCTGGCATTGGTTACCTGGGCAACGTTTTTCCGGTAGCCGCATTCCCGGTCCTGACAAACCAGCGACTTGCCTTTCTTGCCGTTTACCTCCAGCAGATACTTGCCGCATTCCGGGCAGCGCGTACGTGTTACATTGTCGTGCTTGAACTGTTCCCGGCTGTTTTTTATCTCGCGGATAATTGCCTTGGTATATTCTTTTATTTCGGCAATAAAGGCCTGCTTCTTTAACTGCCCTTTGGCGATAGCGCTGAGTTTTTGTTCCCACTGCGCCGTTAAGGCCGGTGATTTCAGGTCGGCAGGCGCCAGTTCCAGCAATTGCCGGCCTTTAGAGGTGATAAAGATATCTTTGCCCTTTTTCTCAATGACAAAACTGCTAAAGAGCTTTTCAATAATATCAGCCCTGGTAGCTACCGTACCCAGCCCGCCTGTTTGCCCGATGATCTGCTTAAGCGCCTGACTTTCGCCTGACATATATTTTGCCGGATTTTCCATTGCTGATAATAGGCTGGCTTCGGTAAAAAGTGCCGGCGGCTTAGTCTCACCTTTAGTCAACGCAATTGCGTTTATGGGTAAAATATCACCTTTATTTAAGTGGGGAAGCGTTTGCGCCACAGCCTGGTCATCAGCCGCTTCCTCCTCATCCAGATTATTGTTATATAGCTCTCGCCAGCCAAGCGCACTTACGGTTTTGCCTTTCGCGCTAAAGATTTCATTGCCAATTTGGGCTTTGACTGTCGTCTCTTCATATTCGAAAGGCGGGCAGAGCACGGCCAGGAAGCGCCTGACGACGAGCTCATAAATCTTCTTTTCTTTGTCTGTTAACGAATTAAGTACTACCGCTTGTTCAGTAGGGATGATCGCATGGTGATCAGACACTCGGCTATTGTCAACAAAATGGCTGCCGGACTTGATGGGAGCTTTTAAGACTTTAAGAATTTGTCTGGGGTACAGGCCTGTATCACAGGCTTTCACCCGGTCTTTCAGGGTCTCAACAATATCTGCCGATAGATAACGCGAGTCGGTCCGCGGATAGGTCAAAGCCTTATGGGTTTCATATAGTTTCTGCATAATTGACAATGTTTCTTTGGCCGAAAAGCCAAACATTTTATTAGCATCACGCTGCAGCTCGGTGAGATCATACAAGGCTGGGGAAAACGCTTTCTTGCTCACCTTGTGCACATCAATCACCTCAGCCTTTTTCCCGGTTATCGCTGTAATGATTTTGTCACAGACCGCTTTTTCAAACGTTCTGCTTTCTTTGGATTTAGCCTCCTGCCAGGTCAGCTTCAGACGCTCGGCAGTTGCTGTAATCCCATAATAGGTACGGGGCTGAAAGTTTTTTATCTCGGCCTCTCTGGCGGCAATAATAGCCAGCGTCGGGGTTTGGACACGCCCGCAGGATAGTTGGGCATTATACTTAGTAGTCAGGGCCCTGGTGGCATTAATGCCGACAAGCCAGTCCGACTCCGACCGGGCCACAGCCGAGGCATACAGGTTTTCATATTCCCGGCCTGGCTTTAGATTGTTAAAGCCGTCCCTGATGGCTTTGTCGGTCACAGAGGAAATCCAGAGACGCTTAACCGGTTTATTAATATGGGCTTTCTCCAGTATCCATCTGGCCACAAGCTCCCCTTCGCGCCCGGCATCAGTGGCAATGACAACCTCGCTGACATCCTTGCGGCCTAGTTGTTCTTTTACCGCACTAAACTGCTTGCCTGTTTGTTTGATAACAACCAGCTTCAGTTCCGGGGGCAGCATGGGCAGGTCCTCCAGCCGCCAGGCTTTATATCTTTCGTCATAGGCTTCGGGATCGGCCAGGGTTACCAGATGCCCCAAGGCCCAGGTTACGATGTATTTGGGTCCTTCCAGGTAACCATTGCCTTTGCTGCCGCACTGGAGAACCCGGGCTAAATCCCGCCCGACTGACGGCTTTTCCGCTAATACCACAATTTTACTCATTTGCGAACCTCACTAAACATAATATAGCTATTATTATACCCGTAAACTGGCAGTTTTTAAAGCAAATAAAAAAACTGCCAGGCAGGGTTTCCCACTGGCAGCCTATACTGGTTACCGGCTCATAGCCTGTTCAAAATCAGCGATAATATCGGCCGGATCTTCAATGCCGGCCGACAGACGGATCAGACTGGGGGTAATGCCCATCTGCAATTTCCGCGTAGCGGGAACCGAGCCGTGGGACATGACGTCAGACAGGTTTACCATGGTCTCGACCCCGCCGAGGCTGTCGGCTAACATGCAGAATCTAAGCCTGCCCAGAATATGGCGGGCCAGCTCACCGTCCCCGACATCAAAAGCAACAACGTTCCCCGGGCCCCGGGCCTGACTTTGGTGCAATTCATAGCCGGGATGGTCGGCAAAACCCAGATAATATACTTTTTGGACCTCCCGCCGCTGCCGGAGCCAGGCCGCCAGTATCCCGGCATTGCGGGACTGTCTGTCCAGCCGTAAGCCCAGGGTTTTTAACCCCCGCAGCAGCAGCCAGGAATCAAACGGGCCTAAGACACCACCGGTAGAGTTTTGCACAAAATGCAGGTCTTCCGCCAGTTGGTCTTCTTTCACCACCACCACACCGGCCAGCACGTCGCTATGGCCGCCAATAAACTTGGTGGCGCTATGGATAACAATATCAACCCCCAGGCGCAGCGGCTGCTGCAGATAGGGTGACATAAAGGTATTGTCGGCAATGGTTAACAAGCCGCGCTCCCGGGCCAGAGCGGCAACACCGCTAATATCTGTCACCATCAAAGTAGGATTGGACGGGGTCTCGATAACCAGGGCTTTCGTCGCCGGCGTAATTGCGGCTGCCAGCCCGGCCAGGCTGCCAAAATCCACATAAGCAACCGTAAGCCCAAAGCGGCTGAAGATCTTGTCAAGCACCCGTGAGGTGCCGCCGTACAGATTACGGCTGGCAATAATATGATCACCGGTCTTGAATAAATTAAAGACTGCCGTTATCGCTGCCATTCCTGATCCAAAAGCAAAACCCCGGCAACCGCCTTCCAGCAGGGCCATCTGCTTTTCCAACGCATGCCTGGTCGGATTATTGCCCCGCGAATATTGATAGCCGCCTTCCTGACCGACAGTATGGTGCCTGAAACTTGAAGCCTGGTAGATCGGTGTGCTGGCGGCGCCGGTAGTCCGGTCGCCCTCGTCACCGTGAATAAGTAAGGTATCGATATGCATTGCTGTTTCCTCCAAAATTTAGTGCGTTATTCCCAAATATGCTTTTTGCACCAGCGGGTCATCAATCAAAGTCTTACCGGACCCGGACAGAATCACCCGGCCTGTTTCCAGGACAAAAGCCTCATCCGCCATTTCCAGCGCCTCAAAGGCATTCTGCTCTGCCAGCAGTATCGTCGTGCCCTGAGCGCGGATGCCGCGGATAACCGCAAACATATTGGCAACCATCAGCGGCGCCAGGCCCAGGGACGGCTCATCCAGGAGCAGTAGCCGCGGGCGGGACATCAGGCCTCTGGCGATTGCCACCATTTGCTGTTCACCGCCGCTTAAAGTCCCGGCATATTGTTTGAGCCGTTCCTGCATGATCGGGAAGAGTTGGTACATCTTTTCCAGATCAGCCTGGATACCGGCTTTGTCCTGGCGCAGAAAAGCCCCCATCAGCAGATTCTCTTTAACAGTAAGGTTGGCATAGAGGCGCCGGCGCTCCGGCACCAGGCACACCCCCTGGCCGACAACCTCATACGCTTTACGGGATAAAGGGCGGCCTTCATAAACAATAGTGCCGCTGGCCGGCTGCAAAAGGCCGGCCAGGGTCATCATCAGCGTGGATTTGCCGGCCCCGTTGGCGCCGATCACGGCCACAATCCGGCCGGCCGGTACGGTCAGGGTTACATCACGGAGAGCATGGATTTGCCCATATTTCACATTTAGGCCGCTAACTTCTAACACGTTTATACCCCTCCCCGAGATAAGCCTTGAGTACATCAGGATTGGTTTGAATGGCCTGTGCGGTCCCTTCGGCCAGTTTCAGGCCGAAATTAAGCACAAAAATAGAATCACAAAGCTCCATCACAACATCCATATGATGTTCGATCAATAATATTGTCAGGTTATGCCGCTGATGAAGCCGGCGGATGAGTTTGGCCAAATCCAGCGATTCCTCCGGATTCATACCGGCTGCCGGTTCGTCTAACAGCAAGAGCTTGGGCCGCAGGGCCAGGGCCCGGGCAATCTCCAGCTTGCGCTGCAGGCCGTAAGGCAGGCTGTCCGCCTGTACCCCGGCTTTGTCCGCAAGTCCCACTTCAGCTAAATACGCCATAGCCTGCTCCCGTATTTCCTGTTCCTGTTTCAGTATATACGGCAGTCTGAGCAGGGAAGTCACAAACGAATACTTGACATGTTTATCGACGGCAATACAGACATTGTCCAGCACGGACAGGTTACGGAATAAGCGGATATTCTGAAAAGTCCGGGCAATACCCCGGCTTACAATGCCAGCCGGCCCCATACCGGCAAGCTCCTGCCCCTGAAACAGGATACTGCCGCTGGTAGGTGCGTACACACCGGTAATCAGGTTGAACATTGTGGTTTTACCGGCACCGTTAGGCCCGATCAAACCCATGATTTGTCCCTGCTTAGTGACAAAACTGACATCCCGGCAAGCCATGATCCCGCCAAACGCCTTGCTTACTCCCTTTAATTCAAGCAGCTTCATCAGGACACCTCTTTTCTAAACAAGCGGCGAAAACTGTGCAGAGAGATCTCTTTATAGCCAAATAAGCCCTGTGGCCTGAATACCATAATTGCCACCAGCAGGAAGCCATAGGCCACCAGCCGCCACATACTGGCCACCCGGAGAGCTTCCGGGATAGCCACAAACAGTACGGCGGCAACAACCGGCCCGGTGATGCTGCCCATACCGCCGGCGACAACGCTTGCTGTCAATTGGGTCGACAAATAGGCGGTAAACATGCCTGGCTGAATAAAAGAAACATAGTGAGCAAACAACCCGCCGGCCAAACCGGCGGTCATCGCGCTAAACAGCAGGGAACGCATCCGTACCTGAAACAGATTAATTCCCATCATCTCAGCGGCAACAAAGTCCTCCCGCACCGCAATGGCGGCCCGGCCATACCGGGAATAAACGAAGTTCCGGGCAACCCAGATGACCAGAATCGTGGCTATCACGACAACTGTCAGCGTTGTTTCATTGGCAATGCCGGGAAGCCCGCGCGCGCCCTGGGTAATTTCAAGGTTTTCCAGCAGCACCCGGACAGCTTCACCAAACCCCAGCGTGGCAATGGCAAAGTAATCACTGCGCAGCTTGGCCCGCAGCGTGGGATAGCCAATGATGGTGCCCACCACTGCGGCCATAGCCATACCGGCCACCAGGGCCAGATAGTAGTTAACATCATAGAAATAAGTAAGAATACTGGCCGTATAGGCGCCAACAGCAAAAAAAGCGGCATGCCCTAAGGAAAAAAGACCGGTAAAGCCGGTAAAGACAGCCAGACCAACGGTAGCAATGACGTAAATCAGGCTGAAAGTTATAACCCCGCTAATATATTCTGCCATGTCTGCTATACCTTTTCCTCAAGAAATTTGCCGAACAGACCGGTTGGCAGCACCAATAACAGCACGACCAGCAGCGAAAAGCTGAATACATCGCGCACAACCGACGATACATAGGCCGATACAAAGGTTTCCAGGACACCCAGCAGCAGTCCGCCGACCACGGCCCCCGGCAAGCTGCCCAATCCGCCAATGACGGCGGCAATATAGGCTTTATTGGTAATCCAGCCCATGGTGGGATAGACCATATATTTCATCCCCAAAAACATGCCGGAAATCCCGGCCAGGGCTCCGGCCAGCAGAAACACCCAGCCAATCGTGCGTGCAATATTAACACCGTTTAGCTGGCTGACCTGCATGTCATACGAAGCAGCCCTGATAGCGATACCTGTTCTGCTGTTCTGTAAAAAGTAATGCAGCCCATAGATGGCTATAAAAGAAAAAACAATGGCAAAAACATCCAGCATGCCGATCGAAACCCCGCCAAAACTAAAATTCTGCTGGGTAAGAACCTCCGGAAAAGCATAGAATCTTGAACCAATCGTGGCATAAACAAAATTTTCCAAAAAAATTGAGGTCCCCATAGCACTAATCATGAAATACAGCGAAGGTGCATTGCGTTTGCGCAGCGTACTATAGGCTAACCGCTCATTTAGCAAACATAACAGGGCCGCCCCGGCAATGGAGCCGCCAATGGCCAGATATACCGGCACGCCCATTTCCATTAGCAGGTAGTAACCAATATACGCCCCCAGCATAATAATTGAGCCATAGGCGAAGTTACTGAAATTCAGGATGCTGAATACCAGGGAGTAGCCAACTGCCATGAGTGCGTATATACCGCCGATAGCGAGGCCTGTAACCAGTGTTTGAATGAACATTATGCGCCATCTCCTTAAGTATTGAAAGACGGCGTGGGAATAATTCCCGCGCCGTCCTGCACGCCAAGTTACTGGGTAACAAATTTGGATTTAAAGATGAACTTGCCATCTTTAACTTCCTGGATGATGGCCGGCTTATTCAGCGGATCATGGGTATTCGGATCAATAGTCAGCTTGCCGCTTAGTACCGGGAGATCTTTGGTTTTCTCCAGTTGTTCGGCTATTTTCACCGGATCGGCACTATTGGTTTTATTCATGGCATCAACCAACGCGTAGAGGGCATCAATCGCCATAACCGGGTTGGGCATGATCGGGTCGGCTTTATATTTTTCCTGATACTCTTTAATAAAGTTTTGAATATCCGGATCATCCATACTGGCCAGGTTTACAAAATAAGAGCCTTCTACTGCCGAGCCGCCAAGGGTGAGCAAATCAGGGCTGCCCCAGCCGTCACCACCTACAAACTTGGTTTTAATGCCAAGGTCGGCAGCCTGCTTCATCACCAGGGCTGCTTCTTTCTGCATCGTGGGTATAAAAATGACCTCAGGGTTTGTGCCTTTGATTTTGCCTAATATAGCGCGGTAATCAAGTTCGCCGGAGCGGAAAGCCTCATTGGCGACAATTTTCCCCCCTTGCTTTTCAAACTCGGCAGTAAAATATTTGCCGAGCCAGGCTGAATAGTCGGAGCCTACATCATAAACAATAGCGGCCGTGGTAGCCTTCAGTTCCTTGGCTGCAAACTGGGCTGCCACCGTTCCCTGGAAGGGATCAATGAAACAGGTACGAAACGCATACTTACGGACTTTATTGGTCTTATCGTCAACAGTCACTTTGGGGTTGGTGGCCGAAGTGGCAATAAAAGGCACTTTGGCCGGTTCGGCCACCGAACTCATGGCAATAGCCACACCGCTTTGTCCCGGTCCGATAATACCTGCCACTTTATCACTGACCAATCTTTTAGTTACATTGACCCCTTCCGTTGCATCGGCCCGGGTGTCATAAGCCACCAATTGCAGTTTTTTGCCTAATACCCCGCCTTTGGCATTAATCTTTTCAATTTCCATTTCCAGGGCATTTTTTTCAGCCTGGCCCCAGGTTGAATTGTCACCGGTTAAAGCGACGGCATTGCCGATCTTGATAACATTGTCATCGCCGGCCGTGCCACAGCCAGCAGCCACTGTTGCCAAAATCGCCAGCATAACCAGGACTAACCATCTCATTTTCATAAAAAAAGTCCTCCTTTAGTAGCCACTTTCAATACTCACCATTATAGTCTGATTTTTGCCTCCTTTCAATCAAATTACGCCTTAAATAGAGCCTATTTAGACATAATCTAAATAGGCCCATTTTTTTGAAAGCTTACACTATTACACCTGCATTTCTTAAATTTAACATAAGTTTTTAACTATTGTCAACTATTAACAGATTTTTTACAAATCTCGCTGTTTGTTTAAATCTCTAACCTTTTCACCGGCATGCCGCCTTCGATATGGTTTTCCATAATCTCCGCGACATCAGCCGGTGTTACAGAGCCATACCAGACATTATCAGGATAAACAACCACAACCGGGCCCTTGTCGCAAATACCGAAACAGCCGGTATTGGTCACAAATACTTCACCGCCCAGCTCCCTTTCCTCAATCTCCTCCATAAATTCCATGACAATCTCGACCCCGTTTTTCGTGTGGCAATGACCTTTTTGCTGACCGTTAGGCCGGGAGCTGGTACAGACAAAAATATGACTCTTAGGCTTGTTCATAATAATCCCCCTTTTTAATAAAAATAAAATAAGTCGCCTGCCATGATATCATGGCAAGCGACTTCTGCGTCACAACATAAATCTGATTGTTTTCCATTATAATTAAAGTTATTATCAGTGTCAAGAGGCTGCTTTTTTCAGCCAGCCTTCCGCCGTGACAAAAAACCTGGTTCTGGCCAGTGAAAACACCGCCAACGCCAGCCAGATCAGGCTGAAGGCCATCAGGTGGGCACTGGTAAACGGCTCATGATATAAAAGGACGCCTAAGGCCAGGGCGATGGTGGGCGACATATACTGAATAAACCCCAGCAGGCTGAGCGAAAGACGGTTCGCACCGCTGGCAAACAACAGCAGGGGGACAGCCGTCACAGCCCCGGCCCCCATTAACAGAGCGGCCGTAAGCAAGGAGTCAAGGTGAAAAGCACCGCCGCCCTGGCCGGCTATGTACAGCAAATAAACCAGGGCCGCCGGGGCTACAATCAGCGTCTCCAGGGTTGTGGATGTTACAGCGCCAATTCCCAGCATCTTTTTGCACATGCCGTAAAAAGCAAACGACAAGGCCAGCGACACCGACACCCAGGGAATTGTCCCGTAGCTTATCGCCAGGGCGGCAACCCCGGCGGCGGCAAGCACAACCGAGATGCTTTGCCACAAAGACAAGCGCTCTTTAAGAACCATGATTCCTAAAAGGACACTGACCAGAGGGTTAATATAATAACCAAGGCTTGTTTCCACAACGCGGTTCGCATTAACTGCCCAGATATAAATAAGCCAGTTGACACTTATCAGCAGCGAAGCCACAAGTAAGCCTAAACGTTTTTTCGGATTGTGCACAATTGCCAGTGTTTCCTGGGCAAACTGCCGGATACCCCGTGTTGCCAGCAAAACCGCAAACATAAAAACACACGACCAAATCACACGATGGGCCAGGATCTCATAAGCCGGCACATAAGCCAGCTGCTTCCAGTACACCGGCAGTATTCCCCATAATAAATAAGCTCCGGCTGCAGACACTACGCCGGTAAAGTGTTCACTGTGATATTTTGCATTCTCTGCCACTTGTTTCTCCGCCTTTTTCCGTGAAATCCATAACCGCCGCCTTATCCTGTTCCTGATTGCCAACAGGCCTGGGCAGCCAAAATACAAACGGCGTATGTTCGATATCCTGCGGCCGTTGGCCCATAACGGCAAAGGCCCATTGAATAGCAGGACCGAGCGTAACGGCAATAATAATCGTGCCGGGGCCTACAGGACCGCCCAGACAATAGCCGGTTGCGGCCACCCCGGATTCCAGTATTGTCCTCACCTTCCATACGGGCCAGCCTGTTTTTTGCACTGCGCCAACCATAAAGCTGTCGCGGGGGCCGGCGCCAAAAGCCGCCGTCAGATAAAAATAGCTGGCCCAGCCAATCAGCCCCACGCCGGCCAGCAGCATTGCCAGCTGGGCGGGCCATTGCTGCTGACCGGGAATCCAGCCGCTGCCGACGATAATATCAATATACAGCCCGATAAAATACATGTTGGCAATACTGCCCCAGCCTGGCTTGACTCCCAGCAGCCAGCTCAACAGGATTACAATAATCCCGGTTAGCTGGGACACTTCACCCAGGGTTACCGGGAAATAATTAATCAGCCCCAGGTGCAGAACATCCCAGGGTGAGGCTCCCAGATTACTTTGCACAGTCAAGACAATTCCCAGGGCAAATAAAAACAGGCCCCATAATAAAAAGATGATTCTTTTTATCATCTCACCAGCTCCCTGATCGACAAATATCTATATCTTTTAATCTTATCACAGCTACAAAAGTCTCCACAAGTATTATTATCCTGGCTGCCCCTGTCGTTAAAAAATCTATGAAAATAACAGCCTGGCCTGGCGCTTTTATAAGAAAGCCCCTAACCCTTCCGCTCATGCAGAAAAGGGCCGCGCTCCGGCTTAGAGCTCAGCCCCTTTTTACCATTGCAGCTGCGGTAAAACCCGTTCCTGCGGCCGCCCCTGTTACCGGTTCATGCCTTTGCTGATGGCGGCGACGTTCAAATCATATAACTCCGGCTTTTTCTTACCAATTACCTCAGCCATAGCTTTTTGCACACTATCCAGGTTAATGAGCGAAAGCGCCGGCAGCAAAGCCCCCAGACATACCATGTTGGCCAGGCTGGAGTTGCCAATTTCATTCGCCAGTTCCGTGGCCTCCACAGCAATAACAGTAATATCCTCCCGTTTAGGGGTTAAGGCCACAATCGAACTGTTGGCTACCAGGGTGCCCCCCGGTTTGATGCGCGCCAAAAACCGGTCATAGGAGGGTTGATTTAAAACAATCCCGGCATCAGCCTGACTTATGACCGGTGAATGAATCTCTTCGTCAGCAACAAGCACCGAGCAATTGGCTGTTCCGCCCCGCATCTCCGGTCCATAGGAGGGAATCCAGCAGACCTCATGGCCGGCTGCCATGCCTGAATAGGCCAGAACTTTGCCGATAAACATGACTCCCTGACCACCAAAACCAGCTAAGAGTATTTTGTCCATCATAGCCTTTTAACCTCCTCCGGTACTTTGAGCTCTCCCATTTGATAAACAGGCAGCATGTTTTCCCGGAGCCAGGCCAGGCTGTCAACCGGTGACAGGCCCCAGTTAGTCGGGCAGGTGGATAATATGCTGACAAAAGCAAACCCCAGCCCCAGCTGCTGTACCTGGAAGGCGCGCTTAAGCGCTTTCTTGGCCTGCATAATGTTTTTGGGAGAGTCTACCGCCACGGCCGCCACATACACGGCACCATTTAAAGTGGCAATGGTTTTAGGCAGGTCTACGGGTGCTCCGACCAGGCCCGGGTCTCGGCCATAAGGGCTTGTTGTCGTTATCTGTCCGGCCAGGGTGGTAGGCGCCATCTGGCCGCCGGTCATGCCAAAAACCGCATTATTAACCATAATCGAGGTAATCTTTTCACCCCTGGCCGCCACATGAATGGCATGGGCAGTCCCAATGGCAGCAATATCGCCATCGCCCTGATAGGTGAACACAAGCTTGTCAGGCTGCGCCCGTTTGATGCCGGTGCCTACGGCCTGGGCCCGGCCGTGGGCCGCACCGACAAAGTCGCAGCTGAAAAAATCAAGGGAAAAACCGGCACAGCCCACCGGGGCCACACCGATAGTTTTGCCAATAATATCAAGCTCTTCCATAACTTCACCGATCAGACGGTGGATGATGCCATGGGTACAGCCAGGGCAATAGTGAAAGGGTACATCAGTCAGGCCTTTGGTTTTGCCAAATATCTTCTCCATAACTACACCTCCCGGTCCAGGGGAATATTGAATTGCTGAATAAGCGCCGCCAGGACCTCATCCTCATGGGGCAGCATACCGCCCAAGCGCCGGTGCAGACTGACAGGGACACTGCATTCCAGTGCCAGTCTCACATCCTCAATCATTTGGCCCGTATTCAGCTCGACCGTAAGCACGCCTTTAACTTTCCCCCGGTACGGTGCAAACGCTTTCTCCGGAAACGGCCACAGCGTAATGGGGCGGACAAGACCTAATTTAATCCCCCTGGCCCGGGCCTGCAACACGACCGTTTTGGCAATTCTGGCGCAGGTGCCGTAGGCAGCGATCAGATAATCGGCGTCGTCAGTGCGGAATTCTTCCCAGCGCTGCTCCTGTTCCCTGATCGCCTGATATTTTCCTTCCCAATAGAGATTATTTTGTTCCCCGATTTCATTGGTCAATGAATAGCTGGCAATCTTGCGCTTAGCCCGGCCCAGGCAGCCGTCCGTCACCCAGTCCTTGACCGGCAGCTCAGCATCAGGCCGGTCTTTAAGCACAATCGGCTCCATCATCTGCCCTAAAAAGCCGTCGGCCAGGATCAATACCGGATTCCGGTACTTATCGGCCAGGTCAAAAGCCGCCAGCGTATAATCATACATTTCCTGGCCTTTGGACGGGGCCAGCACCAGCAGACGATAGTCGCCATGACCACCGCCCTTGGTACATTGGAAATAATCGGACTGGCAGGGACCAAGTCCGCCCAGACCGGGGCCCGTCCTGTTAATATTGACGACAACGACAGGCAGTTCAGCCGCGGCCAGATAAGACAACCCTTCCTGCTTCAGACTGTAGCCGGGGCTGGAGGAGGCGGTCATAACCCTGGCCCCTGTACAGGCCGCGCCGTAGCACATATTAATTGAGGCAATCTCATCTTCGCCCTGCAGCAGGGTGCCGCCGGCTTTAGGCAAATGTTTTGACAAATATTCCACGATCTCGGTAGAAGGGGTAATCGGATAACCAAAAAACAGCTTACAGCCTGCCTTTATGGCGGCCTCGGCAATGGCCTCATTGCCTTTGATCAACTTTTTCTTCATACAACTTGCTCCTTCCTTAGGACTCTTTGTACACCTCTAAGGCAATATCAGGACACATCAGGCCGCACAGGGCGCAGCCCGCACAGTTTTCTTGGTCGGCAGCAACGACAGTATAATAGCCCCTGGAATTTGCTTTATCGCCTATCGCCAGTACCTGACGCGGACACACGGCCACACAGAGACCACAGCTTTTACATTTTTCACCAAATACCCGGACTTCAGCCAATTCATTCACCCCCCGCACCCTTGTTGTTCTCCGCAAAAAATCATACGTTCTGCATATGTTACAGAACGCCTATAAATCATCGCACTTATTGCCTTAATAGTACATTCGCCGCCAGGGAATATTATCCTGCCGGCCTGCAGGGCCTGTTGTTTCCTTTTTTACTTAGCTTGCCTTGCCGTAAGCATCGCCATAATTTTATCCGGGGTAACAGGCAAAACGGCAATCATAAATCAGGCTCCGGTTAGTCTCCCGCCGCACGACAAAACAGGACTGAGTCTCGTCACCGGGATCAGTCCTGTTGCTGTAAAAGTATTAGCCGATCACCTTGCCGGCCACGGCGATAAGCTCGCTGTGCAGGCGCTCGTCCTCTTTGATGATAAGGTCCATTTTCGTTTGAATCTCCTGTTGGAAGCCTGGCGCTTTTATACTGCCTAAATTAATCTTTACATTATACAGGGCGCCATGCAGGCCGGCATGGGCCATAAGGCCGGCCACAGCGGCATCGCTGGCCGCGTTGCTGTTGCCAATGGCCAGTATCCGCACTGCCATTGTTAACACCTTCAGGCAGCAGGCGGCAACCTCCAGCGGCAGGTTGGTGGCATACATCATCGCCTGCTGAATGGCCGCGCTGCGGTCCAGCTTCTCAGCCTCCGTTGCTTTGGGGAGTTTATAGGCCGCCATTACCTTGTTAAAGGCCTCGGTATCGGCATCAACATAGCGGGTCAGCACCCCTGACAGCGCATCAGCTTCCGCCAGCAGGGCTGTTACCTCTGTTTCCACCTCGGCATATTTGCCGCTGCCGACGGTCAGACGGCAGACCATAGCCGTCAACGCGCCGCCCAGGGCCCCGGCCAGAGCCGAGATACTGCCGCCGCCCGGAGCCGGTGAGTTTGACCCGAGTTCCTCCAGAAACTCGGTAATTTTCATTGCAATTAACATATCATCAAGCCCCTTACTAAAGGTTTTCTTCCAATACCTGCTTACGTTCAAATCCCTCCAGGCGCAGATAGAAATCAGCCGTGTCGATCAGTGCCTGCAGCGGCACCATGCCCACAATCTCACTGCCGATGACATTTACGCCGTACCTTGCCGCTTCCGACTTAACCGTTTCAAATACCCGGTGCAGCGGAGTGCCCGTATAGTCAACCATATTGATCGTTACCTGCGCCATATTCCGCTCTTCAATCATAACCCCCATCGCCCGGCAGAATTTATAGCCGCCCTTCGCCTCCCGGATGGCCGCCGCAATCTTTTTGGCAATATTGACGTCACTTGTGCTCAGATTGATGTTATAGGCGATTAAAAACTGCCTGGCACCGACAACGGTTGCCCCCGCCGCCGGATGCATCCGGGCCGGGCCGTAATCCGGCCGGCGCTCCGGGGTGGCAATTGCGGTCTTCAGCCCTTCGTACTCGCCTTTGCGGACATCAGGCAGTTTGACCCGCGCCGCCTGTTTGGCAGCCGCTTCATACAGGTATACCGGGATATTAAGCTTTTCCCCGATTTCCCGCCCCAATTCGTTGGCCAGCTGCACGCATTCTTCCATAGTAACCTCACTCACCGGAATAAACGGAATCACATCAGTGGCCCCAACCCGCGGATGTTCCCCCTGATGCTGTTCCATGTCAATCAGCTCGGCCGCCTTGGCGCAGGCTTTAAAAGCAGCCAGTTTAGCCGCCTGCGGCTCACCGACAAAAGTTACCACCGTCCGGTTATGACTGCCGTCTGAATTGACATTAAACAGGCTGACGCCGGTTACACTCTTCACTTCATTGACAATCGCCGCAATGACCTCCGGCCGCCGGCCCTCACTGAAATTCGGTACGCATTCTACAAGTTTTGCCACAGCTATAACTTCCCTTCTCTATGTATATTGTCTATATTGTCGGCTTTACTCCAGCTAAGCTGTCCCTGCTTAATCACCTTGTCGACAAGGTTCATGCCGGCATGGTAAACCAGGAACAGATGGGACGGATATTCCAATATGACTGCATCGGCCTGTTTGCCCACTTCCAGACTGCCGACCCGGTCGGCCCGGTTGACTGCGGCGGCACCGTTAATGGTCAGCGCCGTAACCACCTCGGCCGGGGTCATACCTAATTGAATCGCCGCCAAAGCGGCTACCAGCGGGATGGAATGACTAAAGCAGCTGCCGGGGTTGTAATCTGTGGCCAGGGCTACCGCCACCCCGCTGTCAATCATCGCCCGGGCCCGGGCATACGGCTCACGCAGGCAAAAAGCAGTCATCGGCAGCAGCGTAGCCACGGTGCGTTTTTTGCCCAAGGCCGCAATGCCGGCAGCAGAGGCCTGCAGCAGATGGTCAGCCGAACAGGCCTCCAGCTCCGCCGCCAGCTCGGCCCCGCCCAGGGCAACAATCTCATCGGCATGCAGCTTGGCTTTCAGCCCCAGGCCTTTGGCCGCGGTCAGCAGCCGCCGCGACTGGGCCAGCGAGAAAACCCCCTGTTCGCAGAACACATCGCAAAACTCGGCGATCCCTTGCGCGGACACGGCCGGCAATACCTCGGCAATCAGATAGTCCACATAGGCGTCGGTACGTCCCTTATATTCAGGCGGGACGGCATGGGCGCCCATAAAGGTCGGTACGATCTCCACCGGCTGTTCCCGGTTAAGTTCGGCCATCACGGCCAGCTGCCGCAATTCGGTCTCCTTATCCAGCCCATAACCGCTTTTGCCTTCCACCGTAGTTACTCCCATTGCCAGCATGCTGCGCAAACGCCGCCCGGCCAGCTCTTTCAGCTCCGCCAGACTGGCCGCCCGGGTCGCCTCAACTGTGTTCAGGATGCCGCCGCCCCGTTCCAGGATTTCCAGGTAGGGGGTGCCGCTCAACCGCCAGAAAAACTCCTCCGCCCGGTAGCCGCCAAATACCATATGGGTGTGCGAATCAACAAACCCCGGCAGCACGCATTGCCCGGCGGCATCAATAACCTCCCATTGACTTTCATCAAGGGCCGGCAGTGCGGCCGTCGGTCCCACCCAGCTGATCCGGCCATCCTCGGCCAGCAGCGCCCCGTCCGGAATCATCCCGATATCCCCCATCGCCGGCCCCTGCTTGGGGGCCGGTCCGGCACAAGTAATCAATTCTGCCGCATGTTTAATCAGCAATTTTTTTCCTGCCATTTTTTTCTCCTTCCTGTATGCTACTTGGCAAACACTTTGGCGACAATGCAGTCAATCAGGCTTTCCTCCGGGATATAAGGCAGTGTCGCATGGCCCTTGCCGGCGTATTGCTGGTTGAATTCGACAATCGTTTCCATCGAATGTTCGTTTCTGGCCCAGGCCCGGCGGGCTACCCCGCCCATAACGTCCCATAACATCGCCTGGCGCAAAATTTCATCAACCCGTTCGCTGCCGTCCAGCACCATGCCAAAACCGCCATTGATCGATTTACCGATACCGACCCCGCCGCCGTTATGCAAAGCAACCAGGCTCATACCTCTGGCCGCATTGCCGGCAAAGCACTGCACGGCCATATCGGCCATAATATTGCTGCCGTCCTTAATATTGGCAGTCTCCCGGAAGGGTGAGTCGGTGCCGCTGACGTCATGATGGTCCCGGCCCAGCATCACCGGCCCGATTTCCTGCTGGCGCACCATCTCGTTAAACTTCAGGGCAATCCGGAGGCGTCCTTCCGCATCCTGATACAAAATCCGGGCCTGCGTCCCTACGACCAGTTTGTTTTGTTCGGCATCCCGGATCCATATGTAATTATCCCGGTCCTGGCCGCGCCGGTTGGGGTCAATACAGGCCATGGCCGCCTGGTCGGTCTTGCGCAGATCGGCCGGGTCGCCGCTCAGGCAAACCCAGCGGAATGGTCCATAGCCGTAATCAAACAATTCCGGCCCCATGATATCTTCAACATAAGAAGGGAAAATAAAGCCGTCCCGCTCGTCATAGCCATTTTGGGCCACCTCTTTAACCCCGGCATCATACACCGCTTTCAGGAAGGCATTGCCATAATCAAAGAAATAGGTTCCCCGTTCGGCCAGTATCTTAATCAGCTCAAAATGGCGCTGCAGGCTCTTATCAACCAATTTACGGAACTGCTGCCGGTCGGCAGCCAGCAGGTTTGTCCGCTCGGCAAAGCTCAGCCCCTGCGGGCAGTAGCCGCCATCATAGGCAACATGGCAGGAAGTCTGGTCGGAAAGCAGCGGAATATGCTTGTTGTTTTGAACTGCATACTCCAGTAAATCCACAACATTGCCATGATAGGCAATAGAAATCGGCGCTTTCTTCCGTTGATACTCTTCGGCCAGCTTGAATACCTCGTCCAAATCGGCCGAAATCCTGGTGACCCAGCCTTGATCATAACGGGTTTTAATCCGGGAATAATCCACCTCGGCAATAATCCCCACCCCGCCGGCAATCTCAATCGCTTTCGGCTGGGCACCGCTCATGCCGCCCAGACCGGAAGAAACGAACAAATGCCCGCGCAGGTCGCCATCTGCCGCCACGCCCAAACGTTTACGGCCGGCCGTAAGCAGAGTGTTAAACGTGCCGTGCACAATTCCCTGCGGCCCGATATACATCCAGCCCCCTGCCGTCATCTGGCCGTAGTTGGCCACCCCCATCTGTTCGGCAATCTCCCAGTCCTCCTGGTTATCAAACATGCCAATCATGAGCGCATTCGTAATAATTACGCGGGGCGCCTCCGGCTTGGACGGGAATAACCCCAGCGGATGACCTGATTCCACTACCATAGTCTGCCGGTCGGTCATGACTGCCAGATACTTTTTGATGAGCTGGTACTGCAGCCAGTTTTGGCACACACTGCCGGTTTCCCCGTAAGTGACAAGCTCATACGGGTAAAGCGCAACCGCCGGGTCCAGGTTATTGTCAATCATTACCTGAAAGGCCTTGCCTTCCACACAGTTGCCTGTATAGGCATCAATCGGCTTGCCGGCAATTTTTTCTTGCGGCATATAACGGTAAGCGTAAATCCGGCCGAGTGTCCGCAGTTCCTCCATAAATTCCGGCGCCAGCACGGCATGCAGCTCCTCCGGCACATAGCGCAGCGCATTTTTCAAAGCTACTTTGGTCTGTTCCCGGGTCAGACGAAACCCCCGGTTGGGTGCACGGCGAATGCCAGGTTCAAAAACCGGTAATGCGGGCAGCACATTATCCAATTTGACGGTCATGGCACTGCCAATCTCACAATTGCGAACCATAATTATCCCTCCATCTATATCCTCTATTATACCTTACTTTACCATTACTGTATCACAGCTGCGTCAACGAAACGTCAAAATACCGGCAGCCGTTTTTTCAACATTATTATTGCCCGCTCAACCAAAAGACTGCCAACTGATTGTTCCGGCAAAATCAGCTGGCAGTCCCCCTGTTAGAAACTGTTTCCTAAACTCGGGCAAAAATATCAACCATTATTAACCCTGGGCCGGTTTTTTATTATGCAAAATGATTTTCCCCCCGCCACCTGCAGCTAAATATAATTTGTCCAGTGTTATTTGCTCAAATGTATTCCCGGTTTTACTAAAGAACCCTTGCCCATGGCGATAGTATTCCTCAACCGGCAACGGCAGATAATCGGCAAAAACGGCTTGCAGCCGGGCATCCTGCTGCATCCTGACGCCAATCTCCAGCTTGGCCCGGGCAATAAGCCCGGCCTGATAAAGATCATGATACCGCTGCAGAAATTCATCGGCTTTCTCCAGATAACTGCGCCCTTGCTGCAGGGAGTTATCCTTAACAGCCAATAAAGCCAGCAGGCAATGCAACGTACAGTAGCTGCGCAGGCACCAATAGCCCTGATATTCGCCATACTGCGCCTCCAGGGCCAAAGCCTCCGACAAATAGGCGAAAGCCTTGCCATATTCCGCCAGGTCATAGGCGGCATGGCCGGCATTAACCAGAAAAATAACAACACCGGCGCTGCTCTGGTTGCGGCCGGCAACCCTGATGGCCTGATCATAATAATAAAGAGCCTCTGCCAGCTTGCCCTCCATGCGCCTTACATCGCCGATGTAGTTATAGCCGGCGGCAATATGCAGATTAAACTCCCCCGGTCTTTCTCCCAAACGCTTATAATAAGCAATCGACTGGCGATAATATTGCTCTGCCCGGCCTGTTTGCCGGCGCAAAGCATAAGCAATCCCCAGGAACCGCTGGATCACGGCCTGTTTTTCTGCCAGACTGGCGGCCTGGGCTGTCTGTAACAGCTTATTGGCAAAGAGTTCGATAAGCTTGGGATTACGGATCTGGATGCCGCAATAGATAATTTGTTGATACCCTTTTACTGTATAATCAATAAAACTTTTTTTGGCGGCCAGGCGCAGCAGCTGATGGATGGCCCGCAGGCCGGCCAGATGCTCCCCGCGCCAGATATAATAACGGCCCAGCATTTCCAGGTAGGCTGCCCGGAACCGGCTTAAACTCGCCTGCGGCACATATTCCTGCTCCAGCGCGGCCAACAACGCTTTGATCTTATCCAAATAATGCATGATTTGCAATTTATTATCCAGAATAAAGCCATTCCCTCTCGGCCAATCACTAAATTCAGGAAACAATTCATATTGGGGACAGCAAAATCTTTCGGCCAGCTTAATCGTATATTCCAGGATTTTTATTTTTTCGTCAATCTGCGCATAGTGGTACAGAATCTCTGAATATAAGTCCCGGCCCCAGGCCTCTTTATCCATCAGTTCTTCCAGATAGCGGCCGGCCCGCCTGTGGATCATCTGTTTTCTGGAGGAAGACAATTCTGCATAAATATAGCTTCTGATCCGGATATGGTTATATTTGTACACAGGCCCTCTTCCCCCCGGAACTGATCCGGGCATTTCCTGAATGAGCCGCCTGTGCTGCAATTCCTCAATGGCTTCCACAATTTCAAACTCGTTCATCCCGCAAACAGCCAGCAACTCGTTGAAGCCCACGTCATTAAAAAATGCCGACATGACATCCAGCACTTTTCTGGCATTGTCCGCCAGCGTATTAACCTGCTCATGCAACACACTCCGCAGGCGTGGCGACAGGCGGTTCACATTTTGTCCCATCTTAATTAACTTAAAGCTTTCCACTAAAAACAGGGCGTTGCCGTCCGTATACTCATACAGCTTTTGCTGCAGCCCGGCCGTAAGCTTATCAGCCGGGAGCATCAACTCCGAAAATCTGACAACCTCTTCCCGGCTAAAATTTTCGAGTATAAGGGTTTCGACCAGGCCCTCCTGCCTGGCGTTGCCGCTGAACAACTCAATTTGTTCCTGATAATCGGTGCGGCAGGTTGTTATACATAACAGTTGCTGCCGCCCGGACCGCAGCAACTGGCGCAATACAGACCAGCCCTGAATATCCAGCCATTGAACATCATCAATAAGCAAAAGTACCTTTCTGGGGGCGGCAACCTTCTCTAAAATACCGCCCATAACCTCTTCAATCATACCGGAATGAATATTATAGCCGTTGACGGCCTGGCTCTGGCAGGCTACGGTCTGATTACCGAGAACTGCCGGAAACACAGAGGCAATAATCTGATACCAGATGGCAGGCAGTACCACACCGCGCTGCGATAGCAGCTCCATTGCCTGGCAAAAGATTTGATTCCAGGCTTTATAGGGATAATCCTGTTCAGCCTGATAACACTGGGTTCGCAAAACCGTTACACAGTCGGCAGCCAGCGTTTCCTGCAGCCGCTGGACAATTTCTGTTTTCCCCACTCCCTGCTCACCGCTTACAATCGCCCATACGCACGGTGAGCAGCCTGCGCAAAAGTCAGCCACAAGCCGCTGCAGCCATAGCAGCTCGCGCTTGCGACCGAAAAAATTCTCGGCCGCCTGCTCGGCCGGCACAACCAGCTGATTAACCATTTTGGCCCTGATACGTTCATAAGCCTCCCGGGTTTTGTCTTGCGGGCCGATGCCCAGTTCGCTGCTAAGCTTGGCCTGTAAACCATCATAGACAGCAAGCGACTTATTTACAGCCCCGGCCCGCTCATACACCTTCATCAGCGTTCGGTACGCACTCTCATTATATTCGTCCAGCGTAATAAGCTGCTTAAGATAACGTTCGGCCGCACTATAATCTTTATTATTAAGCCGGGCAACAATAACCTTGGTCAGCCGGGCAAGCAGGTCCTCTTTACAGCTCTCCCGCCGGCGGTTGACCCAGGTTTCAAAAGCTTCCGCATCTTTACAGGCAAATCCCGCCAGAAACTCCCCCCGGTATAATACCAGCGATTCGGCCGGGGAGACCTCGTTAAATTCCTGGAAATCGGTAGTAATGCTGACGGTTTCGGTATTTAGCAAAACATTAGCCCGCGACGGGGTCAGGAGCAAGGTTTCTGACGTCAGCTTTTTCAGGAGATAGAGTGTATTGCGCAGATTTTTTCTGGCTGCCCCATCTTCCATTTCCTGCCATAGCAAGGCCGCTAATTCTTCGCGGGTTGCCTTTCTTTTAACCAATAAATAATACAGTAATGCTTCCATCTTGGCAAAAGGAAAAAACACCCGTTTTCCATTCCAGTAAACCTCAGGGCTTCCCAATAAAACCGCAGATAACTCATGCATTATATCAACCTCGTACCCATCCACTTTCTTACTGCACTTGTACAAACTTTCGACAAAAACAGGAACAACTCCTTGTTATTCACTTATTTACCGATAGCCAATTTATTGAAATATTGGTACAATCAAGCTGTGTATTTGTTAATCAGGAGGAACAACCATGGCTTATACAGTCAAGTTAATCAAACAAATTGAGCAAACTACCAGCAGTTGGTCCGGTGGCACAACAACACAAATTGCCATCTACCCGCCGGACGCCAGCTACAGTGAAAAGAACTTTAGCTGGCGTCTTAGCTCAGCCAGCGTTGAAGTGGAGGCATCGACCTTTACCCCCCTGCCTGGCATCTGGCGGCTGCTCATGGTCATTGCAGGCGAGCTGGAGCTTACCCATGCCGGCCACCACACTGTCCATTTGCGGCCATTTGAACAGGATAGTTTCAGCGGTGCCTGGACAACTACAAGTCATGGTAAAGTACGTGATTTCAATCTGATGCTGGCTGCCGGTTGCGCGGGCCAATTAATGGCAATCAGCCTAAAAGAAACCGGCAGCGAACAGGCCGCACATCAGCCCGCCGCCGGTTCCGCCCACCTGACTTCGGCCTTTTATTGTGTCACCGGCAGGGTACGTATTACCATCGACAACCAGGCCCTTTACCAATTGCAGCAAGGTGACCTGCTGCTGCTCAGCACCCCCGGCGATGTCCGGCCTCTCCCTGTCACTATATTCAATACCGGCAACGGCCAGGCCCAGATCATCAAAACCAGGATTACCTATTAAGCAAAAAGCACTATTTGCTCTTGGCAAATAGTGCTTTCGGCATTATAGGGCTTAGTTATGAACCATTTATTCCTTGGCGGCAGCAGCCTCAGCTACCGCCTCATCATACATTCTGGCCAACCGGCGATAGCCATCCAGACGTTCGGCTGCATCCTTAGCGGTCTTGTCAAACAGCGCTTCGGCTTGATCCGGGAACAGTTTTTGGAGGGAAGAGTAACGGACTTCACCCATCAGGAATTCCTTAAAGTCAGCAGTAGGTGCCTTGGAATCCAGACTGAACGGATTTTTCCCCACTGCCTGGAGAGCCGGATTATAGCGGTACGTTGCCCAGTAACCGGCTTCGACAGCACGTTTGCACTCCAGCTGGCTATTGCCCATACCCAGTTTCAACCCATGGTTGATGCAAGGCGAGTAGGCAATAATCAGCGAAGGTCCGGGATAAGCCTCGGCTTCAGCAATAGCCTTCAGCGTCTGGGCTTTATCAGACCCCATGCAGACCTGAGCTACATAAACATAACCATAGCTCATTGCCATCATACCAAGGTCTTTTTTCTTAGTCTGCTTACCGCTGGCAGCGAATTGAGCAATGGCCGCACTGGGTGTGGCTTTGGAAGACTGGCCGCCGGTATTGGAGTATACTTCAGTATCAAAAACAAACACATTAATATCTTCGCCGGAAGCCAGGACGTGGTCCAGGCCGCCAAAGCCGATATCATACGCCCAGCCGTCGCCACCAAAGATCCATTGTGAGCGTTTAACAAAGAAATCCTTATAGCTGTAAACCTCATCCAGGAGGGCGTGAGAGCCTTTAACAGCCGCAAGCGCAGCGCTGAGCTTCTCAGCACGGTCCCGGGAACCGGCCCCGATATCCTTGTTATCCAGCCAATCGGCCAAGGCCGCTTTGACGTCACCGTCAGCAACAGCCAGTGCCTCGCCAACCTTGCCGGCCAGCCGCTCACGGATCTGTTTTACGCCAACCTGCATACCAAAACCGAACTCGGCGTTGTCCTCAAAGAGCGAGTTGGCCCAGGCCGGACCGCGGCCGAGCTTATCCGTGCAGTAAGGAGTTGCCGGGGCCGAGGCGCCCCAGATGGAGGAGCAGCCGGTGGCATTGGCAATCATCATCCGGTCACCAAACAATTGGGTAACCAGCTTGGCATAAGCCGTTTCCAGACAACCTGCACAGGCACCGGAGAACTCAAGATAAGGTGTCTCGAACTGACTGCCTTTGACAGTTTCTTTTTTAACCGGATTAGGCTTGGGCGAGACGGTCATAGCATAGTCCCACAAATCAGCCTGCGACAATTGGCTGCCGATCGGCTGCATGGTAATGGCCTTGCCCTTGGCCGGGCACACCTGGACGCAATTGCCGCAGCCGGTGCAGTCATAAGGAGATACGGCGACGCGGAACTGCAGCCCCTCGGCCCCCAGCGCTTTCTTGGTAACAAAGCCGGCCGGCGCATTTTTGACTTCCTCTTCGTTTACAAGCACCGGTCTGATAGCAGCATGGGGACAAACGAAAGAGCACTGATTGCATTGAATACATTTATCCACTTCCCAGGCCGGAACATCCACCGCAATCCCACGCTTTTCATAAGCGGCGGTGCCCATCGGGAAGGTACCGTCGGTTATGCCCATTTCTTTGAGTACACTCAGGGGCAGTTTGTCACCTTCCGAACGGTTCATGGGAATAACAACCTTTTTAATAAACTCAGGCACTTCTTTTTCAGCCACAGCAGTATCCTGAGCATCTTTCCAGGCGGCGGGAACATTAATCCTCACCATGGCGCTGACCCCCTGGTCGATAGCGGCAAAGTTCATGTTGACGACTTTCTCACCTTTCAGACCATATTCATCAACAACCGAATCTTTCAGGTACTTCAACGCCTCTTCCACAGGAATAATATCAGCTAATTTGAAGAAAGCAGATTGCATGATCATATTGATACGGCCGCCGAGACCTACATCTCTGGCCATTTGCACAGCATTAATTGTATAAAACTTAATATTGTTATTGGCAATAAAGCGCTTCAGGCCGGCCGGCAGGTTTTCGTCCAGTTCCTTTTCATCCCAGATGCAGTTGAGCAGGAAGGTACCGCCCGGTTTTAATCCTGCCAGCACATCGTATTTCGCAACATAGGACTGGTTGTGACAGGCAATAAAGTCAGCTTTATTGATCAGATACGGCGACTTGATCGGTTTCTTGCCGAACCGCAGGTGGGACACGGTTATACCGCCTGACTTTTTCGAGTCATAGGCAAAGTAGCCCTGCGCAAACAGGTCGGTTTTATCACCAATAATCTTGATGGCCATCTTGTTGGCACCGACTGTGCCGTCAGAACCCAGACCCCAGAACTTACAGGCCCGCGTGCCGGACGGGGTCGTATCGATATCCGCGCCGAGCGGCAGGGAGGTATTGGTAATATCATCGACAATCCCGATAGTAAAACCATCTTTGGGTTCATCAGTTTTCAGATTCTCGTAAACGGCAACAATCTGGGCCGGTACCACATCCTTTGAGCCCAGACCGTAGCGTCCGCCAACAATTAGGGGTTGCCACGCCTTGCGGTAAAATGCATTTCTAACATCAAGATATAAAGGTTCGCCGGCACTGCCAGGTTCTTTGGTACGGTCAAGCACCGCAATTTTAGTAACGGTTTTAGGGATATATTTTAAGAAATGCTCAATAGAAAACGGCCGATAGAGATGAACGGTAAGCAAACCGACTTTTTCCCCATTGGCATTCAAATAATCAATGGTTTCCTCAATGGTTTCGCAGACAGAGCCCATCGCCACAATCAGGCGGTCGGCATCGGGTGCGCCATAATAGTCAAACAGGTGATATTCCCGGCCGGTAACCTCTTTGACCTTTTCCATATATTTTTCAACAATGTCCGGTAAAGCCAGATAGTATTCATTGGCAACCTCCCGTCCCTGGAAATAGATATCAGGGTTTTGGGCAGTCCCCCTTGTTACCGGATGGTCGGGATTGAGCGCGCGTTGGCGGAAAGCAGCCAAGGCATCCTGATTTACAAGCTTGCCCAGATCATCGTAATCCCAGGTCTCAACCTTTTGAATCTCATGGGAAGTCCGGAACCCGTCAAAATAGCTTAAAAAGGGAACCCGGCTCTCAATCGCCGCCAGATGGGCAACAGCAGCCAGATCCATTACTTGCTGCACACTGCTTTCGGCCAGTAAGGCAAAACCGGTCTGACGTGCTGCCATTACATCCTGATGATCGCCAAAAATATTAAGAGCAGAAGCAGCCACCGCCCGGGCGCTTACATGTAATACCCCTGGCAGAAGTTCCCCTGCAATCTTGTACATATTGGGAATCATCAGCAATAAACCCTGGGAGGCTGTAAAAGTAGTTGTCAGCGCACCCGCCTGCAGTGAACCGTGTACAGCACCGGCTGCACCGGCTTCGGATTGCATTTCTACAACCCGTACGGTTTGCCCAAAAATATTTTTGCGGCCTTCCGCTGCCCAACTGTCAACAGATTCTGCCATGTTGGATGAGGGTGTGATGGGATAAATTGCTGCAACTTCTGTAAAAGCATAGGCTACATGAGCCGCTGCTGTGTTGCCGTCCATAGTCTTCATTTTTGCCATCGGGATCCCTTCCTTTTTACATAATATTGGAATCAGCGTCTGGGCCAGGCTTGGTAGTCCTGATAACGCTAATTAACTCCCGCCTGTACGAAAAAAAATACAAGAATCCTGTTTTTTGAAGCTTTTACAGTTAAAGTTTCTTGTGCTTTATATGTTCTGGTAAGACCACCCTTAATCCTGCTTGCATATTAAATTTTTATAATAAATGCATAAATTATTTTGAATACATAGTTGATTTATGTCGAATTATATTAAATCTACAAATTTATTTTTTTCGGCACTGAGCCGCTTTGCCAGGTTTTCCGGCGATAGTTTAACCGACGCCCAAAGGTAGTGCAATACAGTTACAGCCGAAATGCCTGTACACCGGCATGAATAATGAACAACCAACGGATTATCGCCGTTGGCATTAGCAACCTTTATCATTGGTCAGGACTTGGTCATTGACGGCGGTATTACGAAAAAAATGATATAAAACAGACGGTTTATAATTGCCCAGTCCATCATAGTATATAGTAGTTGTCAAAATAGTCCTGCTGCGAATACTGTCTCTTACGCTTATCCGGTCTTCAGTGATCATGCAGAGGGGGTGTGGATACTGCTTTCACCAAGTCTGGAAGACTATCTTGAGGAAATATACCGGTTCCACACCAGCCTCGGTGTGGTCAGGGTGACAGATATCAGCCATAAGCTCAATGTTTCTTTGCCGTCTGTTACCAAAGCCATGCGCAAACTCAAAGCCCTCAACTACATCACCTACCAGAAATATGGCCATATCGCCCTGACGGCAACAGGGAACGAAACCGGTAAATTTCTTGTCCGCCGCAACCAGATCATACAGGAATTTTTGTTAATGCTGCAGGCAAACTGCAATATTGCCGCCGAAGCCGAAGCAATCGAGCACTATTTGTCAAAATCGACTATCGGCTCATTTCAGGCCCTGGTGGTGTTTATGCGGAAAAATCCCGATGTTTATCAGCAATTCTATGCATTTCTTGAGAGCTGTCAGATGCTGGATTCCTAAGACAAGACCTGGCTTGGGCCAGACGCCGGCAAAAGCCGCCTGTGCCCTTAGGATCTAGCCGTGCTTGACATTAGCAGCAAGGGGCTCTGCTTTCTGCAAGATAAATAAAGCCGGGGGCTTTTGCCGGCCCCCGGGCGGCAGCTACTATACCAATCCGAAAAAGCGGGCCGTCTGAGCAACCACAAAACACACCGCAAAACCGGCTGCCGTCGGCAGTAAGAAAGCCAGCAACGTCCACTTGGCACTGCCGGATTCCTTATAGGTTGACAGCAAGGCCGTGGTGCACGGCCAATGCAGCAGACAAAACAACATCGTATTCAAGGCCGTTAACCAGGTCCAGCCATGGCTGATAAATATTTGATGCAGCTGTGACAGCTCATCAAGTTCAATCATATAGCCGGTAGACAAATAGCTCATCAGCAGAATCGGCACAACAATTTCATTAGCCGGCAGCCCTAAGATAAAGGCCAGCAGGATGTATCCGTCCAGACCGATGGCGTAAGCAAGCGGCTGAAGCCATCCCACCAGATGGAGCAGAATACTGGTATCACCTATGTACACATTGGCAAAAATCCAGGTAATAACACCGGCCGGAGCTGCCATGATCACCGCGCGCTTGAGAACAAACAACGTCCGGTCAATCATTGACCGGTAAATTACAGAACCGATCTGCGGCTTGCGGTAGGGAGGCAATTCCAGTACCATGGAAGAGGCCTCGCCTTTCAGGACAGTATGTGACAGCAGCCAGGACATGGCAAAAGTAAAAGCAACCCCCAGCATCACCAGGCCGGTCATGAAAACCGTGACAATCGCAGTTTCATATTGCGGTGCCAAAGCCCCGCCCACAAAGATGGTTGCAATCGCTATCAGGGTCGGAAACCGCCCGTTGCAGGGAACAAAATTATTGGTTAAGATCGCAATCAGCCGTTCACGGGGTGAATCAATAATCCGGCAGGACACTACCCCGGCCGCATTGCAGCCGAACCCCATACACATCGTCAGAATCTGTTTGCCGCAAGCCTTGCATTTTTTAAACATATTATCAAGATTAAAGGCCACCCGGGGCAAATACCCCAAATCCTCCAGCAGGGTAAATAAAGGAAAGAATATAGCCATTGGCGGCAGCATGACCGAGATAACCCAGGTCATGGCCCGATAGAGGCCAAGGACCAGAACCCCATGCAGCCAGTCCGGGGCCCCGGCCGCCTGAAACCATATAGTTAACTGCTCCTGAAAACTGAAAAACATGCCGGCCAGCAGGCCTGAAGGGACGTTGGCCCCTTTAATGGTAATCCAGAAAACCAGCCCCAGCAGCATAAGCATAATCGGATAGCCGAAAATACGGGATGTCAGAATATCGTCCAGTTTGTTATCCCACTGGGACTTATCTGCAGCCGGTGCTATCACTGTTTTCCGGGCAATTCTTTCGGCATTAGCATAAATATCTTCCACTATTTTATCGCCTAATGTGTTATCGTGGCGGAGACGGATGGAATCAGCCTCCGCACATAACTGGGCCAGCGTGCTCATCGGTTTTACATTGTCTTTCACCGGTTGGCGGCCTCCTTGACAATGCTTACCTCAGTAAGATTGAGGTGCATGCCGATGCGTTCGATAAACGCCCTGTCGCCATCCAGCAGCCGGAGTGCCACCCACCGGGAATTAAGCCTGGCACCAATCAGACGCTCCACCCCTGGCAGCAGCAATTGCACGGCCTGCTCCACTGCCGGTGAATATATTAATTGGTTTGGTTTTGTCTTGCATTCACCTGTGGCTACACGATGCAACGTGTATAAAAGGTGATCAAGGCCTTCATTTTGGCGTGCTGCTGTTGCTACCACCGGCACGCCAAGTTCTTTTTCCAAAGCGTCGATATCGACTTCAATGCCTTTCTTGCGGGCCTCATCAATCAGATTGACACACACAACAACCTGCGGCGTCATTTCCATTACCTGCAGCGCAAGATTCAGGTTTCGTTCCAGCGAGGTTGCATCTACTACCACCAGGGCTACATCAGGACAGCCAAAGCAAATAAAATCCCGGGCGATTTGCTCTTCCACAGTATGAGCTAAAATCGAATAAGTACCTGGTAAATCAACCAGCAAAAAGGATTTATTATGATACGTAAAGGTTCCCTGCGCATTGTCGACCGTTTTTCCCGGCCAGTTGCCGGTATGCTGGCGCAGGCCGGTAAGGGCATTAAAAACAGTACTTTTACCAACATTGGGGTTCCCGGCCAGGGCGATAACGAATTGACCAGGGTTGGAATAAACCCCGAACTGTTCTCGCAATACCCGTTTAGGTGAATCTACTGCCTGGGCCACAGCCTACCGCCTCCCGTCCAGGTCGGTGTTATCGGTTACATACGCCCGGATAAGACGGGCATCGTCATTCCGCAGGGCAATTGTGCTGCCCCGGACCGCATACGCAATCGGATCACCGGCCGGGCTTTTCCGCACGCAGCGGACAGATGTCCCCGGCACCATGCCTAAATCCAGTATCCGCCGTCGCAATAACCCTTCCAGTTCCACGCTGGCCACATAACAGGATGCCCCTACCGCTAATTCCGAAAGCGCAATTGTTGACATCGGTGACATAGGATACGTATCCATATACAACCCTCCCTAACTTAACCTTAGCTAACAGATTGCCCAAAAATATAAGTTAGCTCCAGCTAACAGGTATCTATATCTTTTAGCCGCAGCTAACAATCAGGCCATCTGCTATATGCTATGACCGGGTTGCTTTATCGGTTACACACCAGCTATGATTTTTGCAAGCGGCCGCATCTTTTTTCCATAGCCGGCAGCTTCACCGCCCTGGGCCTGCGGTTCCCCCGGAGATTAAACGCCTCCAGATTACAAGCGACTCCCTGATCACTGACCGGGGAGTCGCTTGATGTTTGTTTATTTATTGGGCAGTCTTTCAGCTAACGCCAACGCCATTTTATGATGAGGACCGGCCCAGGGTACTGTCCCCAATTCGGTCTTGCCCAGCCAGCAGGCTTGCTCCCGGAGTTTATCACCGGCCAGCCATTGACACCGGTAAAAAGCAATATCCCATTGGCGATGGCTGAACGTATGCCGGCACTGCAATATTTTTTCTTCGATTTCCACAGTCTGCTGCAGTTCACAGCGGAATTTTTCTCTTAACTGCGCAGCCGCCACGTCCCCTGCCCCCATTTCGGTCGCCGGAAACTCCCACATCCCGGCTAACAAACCGGTTGCCGGCCGCTGCTGCACCAGGAATTTCCCAGCCCGCTGCACAACCCCGGCCGCCAGGGTAACCAGTTGGGGCGCCTTCTTCGGCGCCCGTACCGGCAGCATATCCTGAACCTCCCGCCGGTAAGCCTCACATAGATCAGCTAACGGACATAAAGGGCAGCGTGGCCGCCGGGGAATGCAGATCATAGCGCCTAAATCCATCAGGGCCTGATTAAAATCACCCGGGCATTGCCGGGAGATATGCTGCATAACCAGGCGCTCAACCGCCCGCTTAGTGGCCGTCTTCGCAATATCCTCCTCCAGGCAAAACAGCCGGCTAAAGATCCGCAGCACATTACCGTCAACGGCCGGTGCCACCTGATTATAGGCAATGCTGGCAATAGCCCCGGCAGTATACTCACCAACCCCTGGCAACCGTTGAATCAGAGCAGGATTATCAGGTACCCTGCCGCCGTATTCCGCGCAGACCTCCCTGACTCCGGCCAGTAAATGCCGGGCCCGGCTGTAGTAACCCAACCCCTGCCAATAGGTAAGAACCTCCTGCTCAGAGGCCTGCGCCAGCGCCGCCGGTGTCGGAAACCTGTCCAGCCACCGTGTATAATAGTCTCTTACAGCCTCTACCCGCGTTTGCTGCAGCATAATCTCGGAAACCCAGATCTTATAGGCATCCTTATCCCGGCGCCAGGGCAGGTCGCGGCCATTTTTATAATACCAGGCCAACAATTGGGTCGCCAATGTCATTTTCTTCGGTCCTTCCATGTTTTAGAAAACAATTATCTATTACAATCAAAGTCTATTTTTATGTATCATACCATAACTACAGCCGCCTAAAAAGTGCTGCTGTACAAAAAACAAGTATAACCCGCTAACCGGGCTATACTTGTTTTTGGCAGTACCCTTGAGGTTTCTAGCCGCCCCCCTATAGCCGGACGCCTAAATTTTAAATCGCTTTACTACTGCATTAAGTTCCTGCACCATGTTTTCCAACCCCTGGCTTGATGAGGCAACTTCCTGCATAGCAGCCGTTTGTTCTTCAGTGGCAGCCGAAACAGACTGGGTATGCATGGCATTCTCCTTGCTTATCTCCTCAATCTCCCTTACCGACGCCACAATCTGGCCGCCCCGTGCGGCCATTTGCCGCGCATCGTCAGAAACAGTATGAATCTTATCGGTTGCAGCTGCAATTAGCGTCTCAATCTCACTAAAGACTTTCCCGGCCGAGTTAACCACCGCTGAGCCAACCTGCACCTGTTTACTGCCGTCGCTCATGGCCGCAACGGCGCTTGCCGTATCAAGCTGAACCTCCCTGATCAGAGTGGCAATCTGTTTGGCAGCGTCTTCCGATTGTTCAGCCAGTTTGCGCACCTCCTCGGCAACAACAGCAAAACCTCGTCCCTGCTCCCCGGCCCGGGCGGCCTCAATGGCGGCGTTAAGGGCCAGCAGATTAGTCTGGCTGGCAATACCGGAAATTGTGTTGATGATCTGGCCGATTTTCTGGGACTGCTCGCCAAGTTTGGTAATAACCTGGGCGAGATTGGTTACCGTAGTTTCAATATGATTCATCTGGGTAACTGCCGAAACAATTTCTTTATTGCCGGCATTAGCCGCCAGTGCCGTTTGCTGCGAAGCTGACGCCACTTCATTCATGCTGGCAACAACCCCGTTCAGGCCCTTAGCCATTTCATCCACAACAGCCACCGTGCTCTGCACGGCATAAATCTGTTTTTCCGAACCGGCGGCCACTTCACCAATGGCTATCGCAATCTGATTCGAGGCCTGGGCCGACTGCTCGGCATTGGCTGCCAAAAACCCGGTAGCATTAGCCACCAGTACGGTCGAACGGCTTGTTTGCTGTAATAAGGATTGGAGGTTTTCCGTCATAGTCCCAAAAGAATTGATCAGGCGCTTTAACTCATCCTCGCCCTGATAGTCAATATCGGCCTTAACAATCTGGCCGGCGGCAATCTGTTCGGCAGCGGCCGCAATCGCAGTGATCGGCTTACTAATTCGTTTTACCAGGTAAAAACCGGCCACACCAATACCTAAGCCGGAAATCAGCAGTATCACCATAATAAACTTTTGCAAATCGCCGGCACTGGCCATTGCCTCGTCCGTGCTTTGCAGTTTTAACACCGACCAGCCGGTCTGCCCGATCGGGGCATAACTGACCAGATCAGACCCGATAACAGTGACCTGGCCGGTACCACTCGACAGGATCGGTAAAATCTGCTCATCTTTATATAATTCGTGGGCTTTCGCTTTGCCCTCATCGCGGCTGTCAGTAAGATAAAAGAACTTTTTATCGAGAATAATGGCTTTGCCGGTAGCGCCCTCGTTTAACTCTTTGGCTAGTGTTGTTACATTGTCCAGCTTGATATTGCCGCCAACATAACCAAGCAGCTGTCCCTGTTCATCAAAAATCGGGGCGACAATCGGCGCCGTTGCCTGCTGGGTAAAAGCCGACACGTAGGTGTCCGAAATGACAGTTTTCTTAGCATTGATAACATCCTTAAACCATTGCCTGTCAGTAAAATCCCTCTTGCCGCCAAAATCGGAGTGCGGCCAGGTACCCTGGATAATACCCTGGGGATTTACACAGAAAAGCAGTTCAAACATGCCGTTTCCCTCGTAAAAAGCCCGCAATGTCTGTGCTTGTTCCCGCGAACCCATGGCCGCTATAAACGGGGTTTTAGCCAGGGCACTGATATTAGCCTGGCCATCCAGCAAATACTGATCTAAGCGGTCTGCAACCCGTGTTGCCTTACTCGCCTGGGTCATTCTGCCGGAAGTATCCAATAACGCATTAGCCTTCTGACTGGCAACAAGCCCGATAATGATCGCCGGCACCAGGGCCATCAGCACGCATACCGCCGTCATCTTACTCTGCAAACTGTTAAACAGTGTCTTACATGACATAAAAATCCCTCCGTTTCCCTGCTAACCCTGTCAAAATAAGAAAAGACCTGGCTTGTGCCAAAGCCCTTTAGGGTATAGTCGTTCTTATGTCCACTGAATCCATTTATAAATTCTGCAGACTAAAAAAAGCCTTATGCAGGCAAGCTCTGAATATATATTTGATTGAGTTGGCCTTTGCTCCTGATCAGCAGCCCAGAAGCGCACTATGCATTTGTGAAAATTTTACCATTTAAATTTTTAAAAGTCAATAATCAGCATCGTCAAATTACTGATCTTTTCAAAATTTAACTTTAAATTAACTTGTACAGACTATATAACAAATGAATTTGCCAATTTTACTTTTTTCCTTTATATTAAGTTTAGCAAGAAAATCCACCTTTTGAAAGCACTCCCCGGAATTTAGCTGCTATAGCAGGCAATTCAGCCACGCCGTTCAAGACTTCAGTTTACACTCACATCAGGAAAGAAGGCAGCTCCATGAAATCATTTCAGACCCATAAAATCACGCCAGACCATAACGGCATCACTATCGAAAACTACCTGAAACAAGTCTTGCATTATTCGGGGCGAAAGCTTCAAAAATTAACCCGGCAAAAAGGCATTTACCTAAACGGCAAAGCGGCTTTCCTGCAAAAGCCGCTGAAACCGCAGGACACCTTGCGGGTTCTGGTTATCGAAGACTTAGCTTATGGCGTTCAGCCTGAACCGGGAAATATTGAAATCCTGTATGAGGACGACTACATGCTGGTCTTGAACAAACCCCCTCATCAGCTTGTACATCCGGCCGGCCGGACGACCAGCGGTACCTTGGCCAACTATTTAGCGTATCATCTAGCCGGCCGCGGCATAGTCAGCACAATTCGCCCTGTCCACCGCCTGGACCGGGACACATCAGGCTGCGTCATCTGCGCCAAGGACGCCCGCAGCCAGTTCCTGCTTGAACAACAGCTACAGGCCCGGGTATTAAAACGCAGCTATTGGGCCTTAATTACAGGCCGCGTTGAGCCTCCGGCCGGCATAATCAACGCGCCTCTCGGCCCCCACCCAAGTTTAGCCAATCGCCGGGCCGTCAGCCAAACCGGGGAACCGGCCGTGACTCATTACCGGACAATCCGTTGTTTTACCGGCACCGCTTTACTGGCATTAATGCTGGATACCGGACGAACCCATCAAATCCGGGTCCATATGGCCCACCTCGGGCACCCCGTTATTGGCGACCGCATGTACGGGGCCCGCTCGCCGGTTATGCCCAGGCAAGCCCTGCATGCCGCTTCGGTCACCTTCGAGCGGCTGGGAGATAATCAGCAAATTACCGTTAATGCCCCGCTGCCTGCCGATTTTACCCACGCCCTTCAAGCTTTTGCCAACAGCAACTAAGTCTAAAAAACCGCGCAGAGGTGTCTGTAGATACATATTCTGCTAATGCAAACAGTGCCGCTTGCCCAGCGGCACTGTTTTAATTTATAAAATTATATCTTTTATCAGGGTTTGGCTTTCTGCGCCGCGGTCTCAGCAACAGCCTCATTTTTGTCGTTCAGGAGCCCCAGCTTGTCAAACAGTTCAAAGGCCAGGCTAACCAGCACTGCAACCACGGTCCCCAGCGCCATACCTTTCAGTTCAACAGCGCCCAGCGTAACGGCGGCGCCGCTTAGCCCCAGAACAAGCACTACCGAGGTCAGAATCAGGTTTTTCGCCTGGGTATAATCAACTTTTTTCTCAACCAGCATCCGGATACCGGCCGCCGCGATTACACCGAACAACAACAGGCATACCCCTCCCATAACCGGCACCGGGATGCTGCGAATCAGGGCAGCCAGCTTGCCGACAAAAGACAGGCCAATCGCAAAGACAGCAGCGCCGCCGATAACCCACACACTATAGACTCGCGTAATTGCCATGACCCCAATGTTTTCACCATAGGTAGTATTGGGTGTCGCCCCGACAAACCCTGACAGAACATTGGACACCCCGTCGGCAAACAAGGACCGGTGAAGACCGGGCTGTTTGATCAGATCCCGCTCAACAATATTCCCGGTAACAACAAGGTGGCTGATATGTTCGGCCAGTACCACCAGCATCGCCGGCAGGATAATAATGATCGCCTGGAGATTGAATTCAGGCGTGTAGAGGGTGGGAACCTCAAACCAGGGCGCGTTCACAATGCTGTTAAGGTCAACAATACCCAGAATAAGTGACAAACCATAGCCTGCCAGTACCCCGATCAACACCGGGATTACCGCAAAAAAGCCGCGAAACAGCACCGACCCCAGAATCGTAACGGCTAGAGTGAAGACGGAGACAATAACAGCCTTATCGGCAGGGATATTCAATTGCTGCATTAAATCGCCGGTCAGCCCGGCCATCCCGGCCGCAGTTGGCGCCAGTTCCAGACCAATCGTGGCCACAATGGCCCCCATGGCGGCAGGCGGGAAGACGACGTCTATCCATTTGACGCCTACTTTTTTCACAAGCAAAGCCATCAGCATAAAAAAGATACCAAACATAATAAAGCCGCTTTGGGCCGCCGCATAGCTATACTGGGACATAATCAGAAACACCGGTGAAATGAAAGCAAAGCTGGAACCAAGATAAGCAGGAATCCGCCCCTTGCACACAAACAGATAAATCAGGGTGCCGATACCATTCATAAGCAGCGAGGTAGCAGGGTTAACCTTGAATAAAAACGGAACCAGGACAGTGGCGCCAAACATGGCAAATAAGTGCTGTAAGCTCAGGGGAATAGACTGGAGCAGGGGAAGCTTGTCTTCAACCTGAATAATGCGTCTGGACATTGAAATTCCTCCTTTTTATACCCCGGTACACAATACAAAAGCCTCTCGCATAGGCGAGAGGCTGTAAAGTCCGCATAAAGAGACTGTCATTGCGTACCTTGCCGGCCTCTCTGGACCGTCTTAAAGGTTCATTTATTCCAGTATAGTAAACGCTGCCAACTTTGTCAATTGTTTATCCAAAATTCCCTGCTTAGCCGGTTCCCTATAAATCAGTTGGCTGAAGGCCATCATCAGCCCAGTCGGCGGCAGTAACCTCAGTGACAGAGCGTTTGATAATAGCCAGCATCGTATTAATCTCAGCCACCGTGCTCGCCAGCGGTGGCATAAAAACAACAACATCGCCGATTGGCCGGATGATGAGCCCATACTTGCGCGCCTGCCGGCACACACTGGCGCCTGCGGCCTGTTCCCAGGAGTAAGGAACCTTTTTGCTTTTATCCAGCATGAGCTCAATGCCGACGATCAGGCCGCACTGGCGTACTTGTCCCACATGGGCCAGGACTGCCATTTCGGCCAGCCGGTCTGCAATAGCAGCGATCTTAGGACCAAGCCCTTCAATCACCTTTTCTTCCCGGAATATCCTCAGATTAGCCAGCGCCGCGGCACAGGCCAGAGGATTGCCGGTATAGGAGTGGCCATGATAAAAGGTCTTCTTAGCAGCATAATCACCTAAAAAAGCATTATAGACTTCGTCGGTAGTCAGCGTTGCTGCCAGGGGCATATAGCCACCGGTGATGCCTTTGGACAATGCCATCAGGTCCGGCGCTACGGCTTCCTGCTCACAGGCAAACATTGTGCCTGTGCGGCCAAAGCCTGTCGCCACTTCATCAGCAATAAGCAAAACATCATATTTCCGGGTAATTTCACGCACTTTAGCCAGATAGCCCGGCGGCGACATCAGCATGCCGGCGGCCGCCTGGACCAGGGGTTCAATAATCAGGCCGGCCACCTCCTCATGCTGTTCTGCCAGGACCTGCTCTAATACGGCTGCGCACTTTAGCCCGCACTCAGCCGGGTCGGCAGCCAGCCGGCAGTGATAACAGGACGGAGCCGGTATATGGACCGGCGTAAACAATAGCGGCTTGAATACCCGGTGAAACAAATCAATGCCGCCAACGCTGACTGTACCCACAGTGTCGCCATGATAAGCCTGTTCCAGCGAAATAAACTTTTGCTTGTCCGGCTTCCCCTGGTGCCGCCAGTACTGAAATGCCATTTTCAGGGCCACTTCCACCGCGGTTGAACCATCATCCGAGTAAAATACCCTATTCAAACCGGCCGGCGTAATACCGACCAGCTGTCCGGCCAATTCGTAAGCCGGCAGATTGGCTAACCCCAGCATTGTCGTATGCGCCACCTGACCAAGCTGCCTGACTATGGCCTCATCAATCGCGGCCTTGCGATGGCCGTGAATGTTGACCCAGAGTGACGATACACCATCAAAAAACTCATTGCCTTCAGTATCAATAAGCTTGATGCCGTTGGCAGCGGCAATCATGGTTTGCGGCCCTGATATCCAATCCTGCATCTGCGTAAAGGGATGCCAGACATATTGTTTATCTTGCCGTGTTGCCGTCTGCAGAGCAACCCCCTCCTGTCATCAATTTTATGAAATGATCAATCGGCAGATGCTTTTCTGCCAGTACTGCAAGCCGGGCCATTGCCGTCTGATCGGAAATAACCCCCGGCACCGCAGGAAATTTGCCCAATACCGGCAAGCCGGTCAGGCGTTCAATATACTCCAGATTGCTGCGTTCCCGCACCGTAACCCTTTCTTCCGGCCAGCGGTTGATAATAATGCCGGCCAGCTGTATGCCCCGCTGGCTGGCGTATTTGGCAGTCAGCACGGTATGGTTAATTGTTCCCAGGCCGGGTCTGGTAACAAGGAGCCCCGGCAGCCCGAGGGCCAGCATCATATCGGCAACCAGATAGTCCTGCCAGAGCGGCGCGGTAATCCCACCCACCCCTTCAATCAGGGTTACTGCCGAGCAGGCAAGCATTGCCCGGGAAATGCCGATAAGCTGAGCAACATCAATCGTCACCCCACTCTCAACTGCCGCTACCGCCGGGGTCAGCGCCGGGGCCAGACAAACAGGATTGACTTGCTGGCGCCGTGCTTCCCCCATACCGGCCGCCAGCATCAAAAAAGTGGCATCTGCCGACACCAGCCGGCCGCTACTGTCGGCGGTACCGCCTGATGCCACCGGTTTGACAACGCCGACAGTAATGCCGCGTGCTTTTATCGCCGCGGCAATAGCACCGGTGATAAATGTTTTCCCCGTATCCGTATCTGTTGCCGTAATAAATAAACCTGTTTGCATTTTATTCCCGCCGCTTCCCGCACAGGGTAAGCGTCCGCCTGATAGCGTGTACGGCAGCCGTCAGCTCCTCCCGCGTGTGAGCCGCGGTTACCGTCAGCCGCAGGCGGCTGGTGCCGGCCGGTACTGTCGGCGGCCTGATAGCAGTAATTATTAGGCCTTGTTGCTGTAGTTCAGAGGTTATCCGGACAGCAATGCCGCTATCGCCCACGATAACCGGGATTATCGGTGTTATGCCCGCAGGCACCGGTATCTTTGCCGCCTGCAGCAGGGTGCGGGCATGCAGCACATTATCGGTTAACTTCGCCACCAGTTCCGGTCTGGCTGACAGCTCCCGCAGCGCTGCCAGGGCCGCCGCTATCGTCGCGGGCGCTAATGCTGTTGAAAAAATAAAGCTGCGGGCTTTATTTTTCAGGTAATCAATCAAGTCCCCGCTGCCTGTGACAAAACCGCCTTCCGCCCCCAGGGCCTTGCTCAGAGTGCCGATCTGGACATGGACTTTATCAGCCACGCCGCAATAAGCCGCCGTCCCCCGGCCGCCCGGGCCAAGCACGCCGGTTGCATGGGCATCATCAACAACAATAAGGGCCTTGTACCTGGCCGCGATTTGAACGATTGACCCCAGTGGTGCTATATCGCCATCCATACTGAAAACGCCATCGGTAATGATCAGCCGCTTACCGGCGCAGGCTGTCATTTGCAGCAGATACGCCAAATGTTCCATATCTGCATGCCGGTATATAACGACCCGGGCCCTGGCTAACCGGCACCCGTCAATCAAACTGGCATGATTAAGCGCGTCACTGAAAATAACATCAGCCGGACCGGCCAGCGCACTGATAATGCCGGTATTGGCCATATAACCGGAGTTAAACACCAAGGCCGCCTCCGCCCCCTTAAATGCCGCCAGCTCCTGTTCTAACTGTTCATACAGCGGGAACGTCCCGGTGGTCAGCCTGGCACCGCCTGCCCCTGTACCATACAGCCTGATCGCATCAACAGCGGCCTGCCGCACTGCCGGATCATGCGTTAATCCCAGGTAGTTGTTAGAGGCCAGCAGCAGGCAGGTCTGGCCGTTAAGCTGTACATGGGCAGCACTAACCGGTTTGTAGACTACCGTCTGACGATATAAACGCGCTGCTTTTACCTGCTCTAAATAATCAGCCAGGAATTGCATTGGCTCCCTCCTCCTCCGGCACCCTGATAAATACAGGCTGAAACCTCAGGTAGTTGATAAGCTCAGCCATATCGGTATTCTTCTTAACAAAAAGAATCCGGCCCCCGCTGTCACTGCCATAGGGCTTTAGCCGGGTAAACCGGGTATACCCGGCTGGTGTAGCGACATAGCCCGCCATATATTCGGGGTCATCTGACCAGCACAGTTCAGCTACTATCCCCGGTGCCGCCATAACCTTGGTGGCCAGAATAAGAGCTTCCCTGATATGGACATTGGTATACCCCTGTCTCTCCAGCCACCGCCAATACGCCGGTTGATCCGCACTATCCATCCGTGATACGCGAATACCGCGTTCGCCGCTTGTATCCAGCCTGACACCGGTACAGGCAGCGGCAATGATGGCCCCCCGCCTATTATTCGTATCCTGCAATACCTGGAGGCCCGCCGCCGCTGCTGCCGGCGTAACCCCGGCCTTAATTAATGCAGCTAGGGCCAACGCCCGGCCAGCCTTCACATCGGCGGCCGCCACTGAAATAACAGGCAGGCAGCTTACTGTCCGGATATCGCCGGCAGGAACCGCTTCCACAATAAGGTTTGTAAAGTCGGCCGTTCCCCGGCTATGGGACAAGGCCCGCTCCAGCATGGCCGCTGCTGTCGCCGTCAGTAATTCTCGCTCTACCAGCCGTTCAGCTCCCGCAATATGTTTTCCGCCCCGTTCATGCGGCCCCCCTTGCGCGGCCCGCATCCTAACGCTGTACAGCATAACGTCTAACCTTTCCTTTCTGGTCTCTCACCCGGCTAAGCAGGGCTGTCAGAGGCCATGCCAGCAGGGCTGTGTACAGCATTCCCGGCACAGCTGCCAGCATGAGCGGAATCGCCGCTTTGCCAATCATTCCACTCAGCGCCAGCCTGGCAACCGCGGAAGCGGCCGGACCGGCCAGCACCAGTATCGGCCATGACCGTCCCCCTAGTGCTACAATTAAGCCAACAGTAACCCGGAATACCATCGCGACAAACACATTGAATAAAGACTGAGTGCCAAGAATCAGGCCGGCTGTGCTTGACACCATCCCGGCCGCCATGTATTTGCTAAACCCAAACACCGCACAAATCCCCACCGCCAGCGGGGCTGACAACTGAAATTCGGTTCCCGGCATCAGCCCCGGCAACTTAAACATCCCGGTGATTGTGATAAAAGCAGCCAGCAGGCTGACTTCAGTTATCCAGACAACCTTTTTCTGCATCTTAGCCCCCCTCTTTGTCCCACTATTCCCTACCGGCCTGCTCCATACCGCTTATCAGCCGCCATCGTTAACCAAAATATAAAATTCGGTTAACCAATTTACTATTTGTCAACCATGAAAATAAAATTGGTTAACATTGAAATTATACAATGACTGTAACCATTCTGTAAATATTAACTTTTTTTTGATAAATTCCCCTATAAAACAGCAGCAATTTGGGCCAATCGTCAGGCGTAAATAAAATTCCGTATACAGTTTGCCCTAAGGGGGTCGGTCCAGCTGCCGGCCCCAATTCTTTCCAGTTCAGCTGCCAAGACCGGCTTCACGCCAATGACGGCAGCAAAATCCAGCCCCCAGTATTCCCGCGCATATGGGCAGGCCTGTCCTCAGATCTGCTCCAGCCTCATAATCTCCCCGCCTGTTATCTGTTAGAAAAACTCGGCTTATGCCAAGTCCCTTTAGGCCGCCGGCAGAAGCCGCCTGTGCCCTTTAGGGTAAAGATTTTTCTTATCCCTTAGACATGGCCCCGAATTTTTATAAATTCCGGCATACACTCCCACCACCTACGCTAACACTTAGCGGTGGCGGCTGCTAACGCCGCTTTAAATCCGGTGAAGTACCGGCAGGGGATATACTCTGCCTTGCTGAAACTCACGGACAATCAGCCTTATTCGCCTGGCATTTCTAAATTCCGCATCAGCCATGGCTTCAATATCGGCAACCGCTAACCAGTGACAATCCAGGATTTCATCAGCCTGTGGCCGGGGAGTATCACCGGCTTTGGCCTGGGCATAAAAAACAAAATTAATATAATGATTATCACTGGCCCCCTCAAAGACCCCCAGAAAGCCGGCGGGCTCGACAGCAAAGCCAACCTCTTCCTGCACCTCCCGTTTAGCGCCGGCAATGATATCCTCCCCCAGCTCCAGATGCCCGCCAGGCAAATTATATTGCCCGTAGGCCTGGGGCTTTTTTTCCTGCACAAACAGAATCTTACCGTTACGTTCAATGAGCGTACTGACATGCACAACAAACTCCATCTAACTACACCTGCAATTCTCAAGTCTCCTGCAGCTACGGCATCCTGCCGTTATAACTATTTAGCTTCAGGGATACGTTCAGCGACTTTGTGCCAGGCCGGCTTATCCAGAAAGCTGCCTGGTACATTGTTTTCCATTTCCTGATACATTACCCAGGGTACACTAAAAGCTAATAAATCGGCGTCGATTACCGGGCGCGCCGATATGTCCGTCATCCCGACAACGGCCTTAGGATATTCCTGACCTGCTTCATGCCAGGGGAGCAAACAGGTACTCTGGCAGCCGGCACCAAAAGGGATAACAACATTGGTATGGCCGGGGCGCCCGTAATTAGCCAGAACAACCAGCGCCGAAAGCTGGTCCGGATTCGCATAAAACACAATAACCCGCGGTTCCTCCCGCTGTGGCTCGACAGCAGACAGTGGTTTAAAAACAACGAATTGTTCAGGGATATCAGTAATTGGCAGGGATTCAACAAAACTCTTGGCCAGTTCAGGTGTTTTTTTGTACGCCTCCCCCTCGCGGTAGCCCTCTTTTCCGGTGGAAAGAAAGTGCTCAAAGCCGCCGGGAAATTGCGGATACATATTGCCAAAGCCCAAGCCTACCCCGCCGCCCAAACAGCCGAAGCTGCTGCGGCTAAAGACGGCCTGGCGGCCCTTAGCGGCTGCTGTTAACAGAGCAGCGACACAACCCCAGCGCCCGGCCGCAAACTCGAGCGCCGCCGCTGGCTTCGCATTGGCAAATAAAACCGCAATCGGTGAGTACCTTAGTTTTAAACGGTTCGCAATTTCACTTTCCATCATCGGCCTCCTATTTATTTGAATATTCAATATACATATTGGCTATCTACCCCCATTATCCTGCCAATTATTTCATTTTTAGTGAATTCATCACGCTGAACAATATCCAGGCCACCGGAAAAACTACAAGCCGCCTACCCAAAGGTAGACGGCCATGGTGTTACCCACTAAGCGCTTATTACTTATTAACAGGTTGGGCTGCAATCATTGTCAAATGAACAAAATAACAGGATAATAATAATTATTATGATGATCCAACTGCTGCCGCCACGGCCGCCGCCGCCACCGCCACCAAATCCGAATCCCATAGATATACCTCCTTTATTATGTAGTAGGATGAGATATTGTATAGTATGAATCATTGCGGTATTTTGCCACTGGTCATATTTCTTATCACCGCAAATCGGAAAAACCGGCTGCCGCCGAAAAAAGCCGTCTGCCTTCAGGCAGACGGCTTTTGACACAACTAACTAACTAACTATGCGGGCGGTACTTACAGATTAGTTGTGTTTAACGCAGATAAAACACTTAACTTATCAGCAGGTTGGACTGCAATCGTCCTCAAAGCAGCAGAACAGCAGGATAATGATAATGATAATAATAATCCAGCTGCCACCACCGCGGCCACCACAACCGCCACCAAATCCAAATCCCATAGGTAGACCTCCTTTACTGTATAGTAGGGGGAGATATTGTATAGTATGATGTAGTAAGAGATTTTGCTACCTGGGCCTTTTTATTAATTAGCGCGATCTTATTGGCACCGTCCCGGACAAAAAAACCCTCTGCAACAGCAAAGGGCTTACATGAAAATGCATGCTTCAAAAGGAGAGGAGAAAGCGGCATTTGCTTTCTTGACTAAATACTACCTTAATTACTAGAGTTTGTCAATATTAATTATTTATAAATAATTAATATTTAACGGTTATTTTTACCTGCTTCCGGAAATACTTGTAAAGTAACATTACTCTCTCCTTTGCAATCCCCGGCGAGTATCTAGCCCGGGGATATTTCTTTTCCAGCCTGTTGTGACGGATCAGCCGACCTAAATCACCCTTTTACCTGTAGACAATTGAAAAAAACGGCCGTAATGAGTACAATTAGTGTAGGTTATCCAGAAGCCAAAGAAGGACGTGGTAAAGTGCATATCGTTGTAGCGCCGGACTCGTATAAAGGCAGCCTGACGGCGGTTGCCGTGGCTGCAGCCATGGAGCAGGGAATTCTCACTGTTTACCCCCGGGCCAAAGTAACTAAAGTACCGATTGCCGACGGCGGCGAAGGAACAGTGGCGGCCTTAGTCACAGCCACGGCCGGACAAATCATCAGGCAATATGTAACAGGTCCATTGGGCGACAGTACCGAAGCCTGCTGGGGAATATTGGGTGATGGCACAACGGCCGTGATCGAAATGGCGGCCGCTTCAGGCCTGACTCTGCTAACCAAAGATAAACGCGATCCCCGGACCGCAACTACCTATGGCACCGGCCAGCTTGTCAAAGCTGCCCTTGACCGGGGTATCCGCAAGCTTATTATCGGCATTGGCGGCAGTGCTACCAATGATGGCGGGGCCGGCATGGCCCAGGCCTTGGGCGTCAAATTCCTTGACAGCGGCGGCAACCTGCTGCTGCCCGGCGGCGCCGCCCTGGCCGGACTGGCGAGTATTGACCTGGCCGGTATCGACCCGCGCTTAACAGAAGCGGCCATCCTGGTGGCCTGCGATGTCGACAACCCGCTCTGCGGGCCGCAGGGAGCAGCGGCGGTCTATGGTCCCCAGAAAGGCGCCACACCGGAAATGGTCCTTGAATTGGACCAGGCGCTTCAACAATTTGCTGCTGTTGCCCAAACGGCAACCGGCAAAGATGTGGCCCGGCTGCCTGGTGCCGGCGCCGCCGGCGGGTTAGGGGCCGGCCTGCTCTTCTTTACGAATGCGGAACTAAAACCAGGGGTCGAGATTGTCCTCAACGCTACCAGGTTTGCTGATATTGTGCAACAGGCCGATTTTGTAATTACCGGCGAGGGTTCTACCGATTTCCAGACAGCCTGCGGCAAGGCGCCGGTAGGTGTGGCTAAAGTTGCCCGCCAGTATAACATTCCTTCAATATGTCTTTCCGGAAGCCTGGGCCAGGGGGCCGAGCAAGTACTCGAACAGGGGATTACCGGACTGATGAGCATCGTTCCCCGCCCCATGCCCCTTAGTGAATGCATGGCTTCAGCCGAGGAGCTGATCCGGGCGGCAACGGCCAGAGTATGCCGGCTGGTCGACCTTGGCATTAAGCTTGGCAGCAGCGCCAAAGCGGGCAGTAAATAAACGTTTGGCACCGGGATAACGCCTGCAGCAGCCCCGCCGGCAGGCCAAAAGCCGCTCTTGGTCAACAAGAGCGGCTGCATCAAGTATTCTCAAATTGTCAACAGGAGCCTGTCCCTAACGCCGGCTCACTATACCAGCATTAGGACCAAGTACATGATACTGGCAAACACAGCGATACTTCCTTTTACCGGCCAGGAATTTTTCTCCGGTCTTTTACCATCAACTGGCATTTTCATTCCCTCCTAAAATATATTTTTTATAGTAATTGCCATTAATTATTAAATAACTAATATTATTATACCATTATTTTCTTACCATTGCATTAAAAATTTTCTATTATTATCCATTTTTACTGCCAATACCAGCTTCACCCCCAAAAATTCAAAAACGAAATCAGCCCCTGGCGTTGGCCAGAGGCTGATTTATGTACAAAATTAAGCTACCTGCGGCCCATCCTCATTATGTCGTGTATCGCTCTCTTATGACGTTCAATCTCTTTTTTTTGCCGGTCATGCCATTTCCGCTGCGATTCAAAAGGACGCCGCTTCATCTCTTTTTCGTGCCGCTTATTTTCTTCGTGCAGCCGGCGCTCTTTTTCTTTTTCCCTTTCCCGGTCTTGCCGGTGATGATCGTTGCGCTGCTCATAACGCGGCGGTTCAGGGTGTCTGGTTTTCGCTTCGGCCGCCGAAGCAAATAACCCTAATTGCAGAAGCCCTACCATTGAATAAATAACTAGTTTTTTGGCGGTACTCTTCATTATATCTCCACTTCCTTTGCCTTTATCTGGTATCAATGATATCAGCTGACTTAATAATAACCCAGTATTTTTAGAATAAATTTAGAAATTATGGATTGTTTTGTCATCACCTAAACTATTTTAATTAAAATACGGAAGTGCAGGTATCCTCAAACCAGCGAAAGATCAGGATAACAACAATGATGATAATAATCCCCCAGCCGTTACCGTGCCGGCACTTGCCGCCACAATTGCAGCAATTGCCTGGAAAGGCCCCCTTACAGTTGTTAAAGAGGAACGCCATATAACCATCCCCTTACTTATTGCTGAGTTATATATATACTATGCTGCCCCGGGGAGAAAATCAACCTTTTTAGCAAGACAAAAAAGCCCCCGCCACAGCGAGGACTCTGACTAGCGACCGAGCAACGGAGCTCCACCCAGCCTTTAAAGCCTTCCACAACCTTATCGGCCCCCCACACTCCGTTGCAACAATATTATTATACTATACTTTGAGGATAAAAAACAGCTTTCTATTGCTCGGGGAAGACTTTTTTCTTCCCGGCGCTGCTGCCGGCCAAATAAAATTCCCGCCTTTACCCGCAAGCTCCTATCACCTGCGCAAAACTGTAGGCACAATAGGATATTACGCCAATAACCACTGTCATGTATAGTTTCTCAATAACCATATCCATCACGTCACACTCCCGGTTCCGATTGCTTTTATTGCAATGTATGCACCACCGGCTGTGACGGTTAGTGAAATTTTGCGGCCGGTAATTCTGCGCCGCGGTTGCCGCTGCCCGCTTGTAACTGCAATCGTTATCATCGCCAGCAATAAATTATCACGATAATTGGCAAACTAGCTTAGGAGGTGGTTAATAATGTCCTGTCACAAGCATTCGCGCCGTCATCGCTGCGACATGGGAGGCTCCTCATTATTAAAAGTCATGGCTGTGGGCGCCCTGATGTATGTCGGCTTCAGAACCATGCATCGCTGGCACCATGACCGCGACTAACCTCTTTAATCAACCCCGGGCGCATTGCCCGGGGGTTGATTTGCCTGTATTATCCGGTTGTCGGCAGGACCTGATAAATAATCACTTTAGAAAAACCTGGCTGCCGGTAGAAGCCGCCTGTGACCTTTAGGGTAAAGATTTTTCTTATCCCTTAGATAATAGCAGCAAATTTTTATAAATTCTGCCGGGGTAAAAAAAGCCTCCTGCCGGCAGGCTTTACTGCGGCCATAGTAAGTTCGGCCGGGAGTTATCGCGGCCAGTACATAATCACCAATACCCCGACTAAGGAAATAAAGCCGCCAATAATATCAAATTTATCCGGCGCAACCTTATCTATACCCCAGCCCCACAAAATGGACAGGACTATAAACACGCCGCCATACGCCGCATAAACCCGGCCAAAGCTGGCTGGCTGGAGTGTGGGAATCACGCCATACATAACAAGTATGATCGCCCCCGCAATTGCGTAAGTAATCCCTTTTCCCTCCCGCAGCCACAGCCAAACCAGATAACCACCCCCGATTTCAAACAAACCGGCAAGAATAAAATAGCCCATGGATTTTAATACTTCCATAACTGCCTCCCATTGAGAATCTCTTTTATTTAAACTAATTATACCATTAAAAAACATATTGCCTGGCAAATTCCGGATCAGTAACAATGGCTTGAAGCCCCTCTGTCAGCTTAATCTTTTCCTTAACCGGCCCACCGCAGCGGTCCTGGCCCGACCTGGACGCCGGGGCTTCCGGAAAACCTGCCCCAGATGCAGGCAGCATAGCATTCCGACGCAGCTTTAGGGTATAGCAAGCAGTGTTTGCTATAAATTTTTGCATAAAACAAGCAGAACTTTTTGCATATTCTGTATAATGCTGCTATAATCTGAAGTACAGTAAAATTACTGATTTATTAAGGAGGCTGACTAATGGACAAGGATAATGTATTAAAAATGAATCTCAGGCCTAGCGAAAAAATGACTAGAGTATTAATTCCTATTGCTGCTGTAGGGATTATTCTGCTTTTTTTGGCTTTTAACTCCATCGTTATTGTCCAAGCCGGTACCCGTGGAATCGTACTCCAGCTAGGTGCAGTGCAACCGCTGGTCTTGAATGAAGGACTTCATTTTAAAATTCCGTTCATTCAAAAAGTTATCCCCATTGACGTGCGGGTTGGCAAAGCCCAGTCCGATCAGACTGCGGCTTCCCGGGACCTGCAAATTGTTACCACCACAATTGCGGTAAACTTTCACCTGGTGCCGGACGAAGTCAATAAGCTGTATCAAAATGTTGGTTTAGCCTATGATGACCGCATCGTCGCCCCGGCCATTGGCGAAGCCGTTAAAGCGGTTACTGCCCAATATACGGCGGAAGAACTGATTTCCAAACGTTCAGAGGTTAGCTCTAAGGTCAAGGAAACCCTGGCCTCTAAACTGTCAACCTACTATATGGCGCTTGACGAAATCAACATTACCGAGTTCAAGTTTAGTACAGAATACAATAACGCCATTGAGCAAAAACAAATCGCTGAGCAAAACGCCTTAAAAGCGAAACTTGACCTGCAGCGGATCGAAGTTGAGTCCCAGCAAACAATTGAACGGGCTAAAGCGGAGGCTGAATCCCTGCGTCTGCAAAAACAAGAGGTTACCCAGGAACTGATTGACTTAAGACGAATTGAAACGCAAATGCGAGCCATTGAGAAATGGGACGGTAAACTACCTTCTGTAACAGGTGGCGTGACCCCGTTCATTGATGCCAATTCAGTGAAATAGCTCTGCCTGCATTAAACAGTTCTAACCCCCTGCTTTTACAGGGGGTTAGTTTCGGTCTCCGTCCTTTCAGGAAAAATCCCTGCCGGCCGGCTGAACTGTACTTGCAATTCCCCGCAAACAGGCTATAATTAGAAATAGGTGGAAATTAAAAATCGCCGTGACCTGAAAGTGTCACCACCACTTCCAGGCCCGCGCAGGTGAACCAAGGCACCTACACGTAACAGCCAAGCTGTCCACGACGACATTTCTATTATACACTGGCGTTCGCCTGGAAGACAAGCCGGGAGAACAGGTATAAAAGACGTTGCCGCCGGCGCCGGGCTGTGAGTGCGATTGGACGCAGCAGCGCATTCAGCCTCTCCTCACCAGCCAATTGTCGGCCGCAGGGCCAACACTGACTAACTTGTTGGCCAGGCCGCTATGTCCGGCCTTATTGGGATGGAGGATGTAACAGACATCAAAGCCAAGCGCATGTGTAGGGTAAAAACCTCGCATGCGTTTTTTGATTTCCCCCTGTAAAAAGCTGGCGGCAGTGCTGCCCTGCAGCACTCTGCCCCAGCCTCAGTATGGGGGGTATACATGTGTTTGATAAAAACGGAACCCAACTCCGGCCAGCGGTCTACGCGTCCAGATCCAGACGGCGGTCGCTCTGCCGGCCGGGCCGCCGGCGCCCGGCGCCGGGCTTGGGGCGCCAGCAGCCCGGGGCCGGACAAGAGGATTGGCTAATGCTAACCAGGACGTTAACCCAGGCTTTTGACCAGTACATTTTTACCAGAGTCGATCATATCCTCAACCGGGCCGGCACCAACGATGCCGGCTACAGTAAAACGGCCCGGGAAGTCAGCGCCGCCCTGGACCGGCTGCTGGTGCTGGCCCGGGCCCTGAAGGCCGAGCAGCCGGAAATGACCGGTTTGGTCATGGATTTCGAGGCTTGGGCGGCGCTGGAGTCCGGGCAGGCGGCGGAAATTGCCTACAGGCAGGGGTTAAAGGACAGCAGCCAGGTCCGCCAGGAGCTTATGACCTTCCTGCAGCAGCAAGACTCAAGGGGACGGTTCGAAACTGCTGAAAAAGTGCCACTCGTCCTCGAATACATACTATATATAGTTGTCCAATATAATTTCATTCTCAATATATTGTAGGAAATCGGTTTTAATATTGACTTTTTCAGTGGTTACGGACGGTTCTCTTGAGTCACTTTTTCCTTATCCAGCATTACTAGTCTTGAGAAGCCCCGGTATATCTCTGAACACAACCTTGGCCATTGTGACACCGGCCATCGCGACTACTATAATTTTGACTGATGCTGCCCCAACCACGCGGGGCTTTAACCGCCCCTTCGGACTGGACTGCAGCCGTTACTCCGTGCGCAGCGCAATGAAGACTCAAGACCGAAAAGCTTACCTTTTCTCAGCCTAAAGTATGTTCATCTGTAAAATAAACCAGTAAAGGAGTGCTACTTATGAATTTATACGAGGGAATACAAACCAGGCGGAGTATTCGGCAGTATGAGAACCGGCCAGTAGAAAAAGAAATTATTGCGAAGTTATTAAAAGCGGGCATGCAGGCACCATCCGCAGCCAATCAACAACCCTGGGAGTTTATTGTGGTTGAAGATAAAGAAACTCTGATAAAATTAGCCAATGCACATATGTATGCTACCCCTATGAAAAACGCACCGCTGGGAATTATCGTGTTATTAAATGCAAAGTACTTAATAGCTGATAAATACTGGCAGCAGGATTTGTCAGCAGCCACAGAAAATATCCTGCTGGCGGCAGTAGAACTTGGATTAGGAGCTGTATGGCTGGGGCTTGCACCGGCAGCAGAGCGAATGTCCTATATCCGGGAATTGTTTAAACTCCCCCCGGGCGTAGAAGCATTTTCCATGCTGGCCATTGGCTATTCCCCTGCTAACAAGTTTGTCGATCGGTTTGATTCATCTAGAATCCACTATGAAAAATATTAATACCTACAGACGTCCTCAGGCCCATAGCAAGTGTCAAGTCCGGTTGGCGCCAGCTAACGCAGGAGACGGTTCGTTTATTAACCACCAGCTGTACACGCCCCCCTTTGCCTACCGGCTTTTACCGCTCATAGCCAGTTCCCTATGACTCACAACTTGCGGGGGCGCTTCCATCCATCCGTTCTTGATTGCAATATTTATCCCATCTTCTCCATATTGAATAATTTCCGCGGCCATACGCATATAATCAGCGGCGATGTCCGTTCTGGTGCTCTGTCCTACAGCAACCCCAATATCAGCTAGGTTAAACTGGTTTAGCAAGATGATGTGATTCATCATGAGTTTATCGGAAAAAGGTGGTATGGTAGAACTGGTGAGCATAGAGTCCGGGCTTGACGGTATCGGAACGTCCTCATCACTCAAAAAGGAGCTTAGCCCTTTAATCTGCTTTGCCCCAATTTCCACTCCCCGGAGGAAGAACTTCCTTAATTCCGTGTCACGGGCGACCTGGCTAAACCCGGAAATTAATGCTTTACCTAAGAGATTCTCTTGAATAGACAGAAAAATATGCATGAGGCTCACGACATGGAGCGGACGCTGTCCACCAATTATGTGACCGATATAACTAGGCTTTTCCACAAAATTGGGCGTTTGCGGTATACTGACAATAGGTGATCGTATTAGTATCCCTTTTGTTAGTGCAACCTGCTTCGCGTCTTCGAGTAATTTTGCACAAGCAGCAATCGCTTCCTGGAACAGGTTCCTTACATCTGGGCGATCGGCTAGAAAAAGAAATAGGGCCGACATTTGCAAGGCATATTTAGCTCTTGATAAAGCATGGTAGAGCGCAAAAGTATCCGAATACAGACGGGGGGCTTCTATATTTACGTCTTTGTCGCTGAAGCCAACCGGAATGGCCACATTACTACTACTGAAAATAGCGGCTATGTCGCGGGAACGCTTCTCCGAGACGGTTAGCGCTTGTTGCAGGATCGTCCGTATCTGCTGGTCTTCCGCTTTGGCAAGCAAATATTTCTTCACACACACCACCAGGGTATCACTCATATACATGTTCCATAAATTACTAATCTCGGCAGAAGTCAACGGCAATTTATTTGCTGTCGGCATTGTACAATAACCTCCTAGATTTGTAGAATAGTTATATCATGCCCACCAGAAGTATAAAAGATGCCGGACGCTATTCTCCTCGCCACGACTCAAGGGACGTGACTCAAGGGGACGGTTCGAAAGCACTGAAAAAGTCAATAAAGCAAGCGCCCCTGAATTATGGTAAAATATAACGGTAGATATTTGCGTAATGGAGGGGCTTGCCTTGCTAAAAAATGTGCCGCACCAATTAAGTATATATAGCGTGCTCTATGATAAAATTCCCAGTAATCATATTCTGAAGATTATCGCTGGTAATGTGGATTTTAGCTTCATTAACGAGTTGCTGAAGGATTCGTACTGCCAGCATCTGGGGCGGCCGGCCAAAGAACCGGAAATGCTGGCCAAGATCCTCATTTTGCAATATCTATATAACTTATCCGATGTCAAAGTCATAGAAGAAGCCCGATTAAACTTAGCCTATATGTGGTTTTTGGGACTCAATCCCGAAGAGGATCTGCCGGACGCCAGCCTGCTGGCCAAGTTTAGGAAACATAGACTAAAAGAAACCAGTGTGGATGATATGATTCAGGAAGTGGTTCGCCAGTGTGTGGAAAAAGGCATAATTAAAGGAACCGGACTAAGCATTGACGCCACGCATACCCAGGCCAATACTAAAAAAAAAGTGCCGGAAAGAATCATGAAGCATCTGGGAAGAAGAATCATAAGGGCCATTGAGAAAGAAAACGGGGTAATCCCCGCCGAGCTCATTAGCGAAGTTCCCGACTATAAGCTCATAGAAGACCACAACGAAGCGAAGCAGAAAATGAAGTCCTATGTGGAAGAACTGATCGGGAAAACCGAAAGCCATGTCGATTTGTCTATCCTGCCCAACAGCCAACAAGCGGTTAACGAAGCCAAAGAAATCCTGGAAGATCCGAAATTTATGGTCCAAAAAGGAGTCCGATCGCTGGTAGACAAAGAGGCGCGCGTAGGCTACAAATCAAAAACAGACAGCTTTTACGGCTATAAAGTAGAATTTGCCATGCTCCCGGAAACAAGGATCATTACGGCGGTAACAGTGGAAAGCGGCGCCTATGTGGACGGCAGCCAATTTGAGGAATTGTATCAGCGAAGTAAAGCCTGCGGCTTACCCATCCAAGAGGTGTATGGAGATAAGGCCTATTTTCGCAAACCGATCTTAGATACCTTACAAACCGAGGCGGTAGAAGCCATCATTCCCGTAAACGCCTGTGTCTACAAGCTAGACGAAAGCCGGTTTAGTTACAACAAAGACAGCGACCAGTGGTTTTGCGAAATGGGCAATCATACCGAGAAGAAAGTGCGCCAAAAATACAAGAACAAAAATGACGTGTACCGCTATCATTTTGTGAAATCGCACTGTGTGCAGTGTCCGCAACGGCTGACCTGTGCTGGCAAGAATACGAAGAAAAAAGTACTGCGCGTCAGTGAACACTGCGCGCAATATTACGAACATAGTCAGCTTGCCAAGAGCGATCAGTTCAAGCTAAAGTACAAAAAGCGAGCCTGCCATGAGTGGAAGAACGGGGAAATGAAACGTTTCCATGGATTAGACCGTGCACGGGGGTATGGTCTAAAAAGCATGTCCCTGCAAGCCAAACTGACGGCCTTAGCCGTAAATTTGAAAAGGATAGCAGCCCTGATATCCTTTTGCGGCCATGCGTTTATGCAACAAATTGTCAATTTTGCAGCCTATTGCCGATTGACTCCGATTTTTACCCAAGGTTAGTTAAAAAAAACAGGCTTATATCAGTGGTTTCGAACCGTCCCCCTTGAGTCATTCAGTGGTTTCGAACCGTCCCCGTGAGTCATTCAATGACGATATTATTTTTTCTGGGTTTTAATCTGCTCTAATATACCGCTTTCTTGCAATGTTTTCTGCAGCTTTTGGCTATCAGCAAGCCATTTGGCTACTGACTCTTGTGGTCCTAAATATTCGACCTGATTTCCGACCCTCTCCATATTTTCTTTAAATTCAGGGTCATTGATAATAGCCTTAAACCCTTCTGCCAGCTTATTTTTTATCGCAACCGGCGTTTCTTTCGGGACCGCGATTCCTTGCCAGTTGTCTATAGTGATATTAAGACCTTGTTCTTTTAAAGTTGGCACATGGGCAAATACTGGGTCAGCCATACGGCGTTCACCCGTTACGGCCAGGATTCTTACCGTGCCGTTTTTTACATGCTCTTTGATGGATACGGGATTAATAAATATAAGCTGAACATGACCACCTAATAACGCGGGTATTGTCTCACCCCCGCCGGAAAAAGGAACTTGCTCAATGTTAATTCCGGCCTCACGATTAAGCATCTCGCATAGAACATGCCCAAATGAACCTGTGCCTACATTGCCAAATTTTATTTTCCCTGGGTGCTTTTTCTCATATTCAACCAGCTCGTTCAGGGTTTGATATGGTTGACCAGACTGAACTGCCAGCAGCATCGGCAGTGCTGTGACTTGGGCAATTGGGCTTAATGCTGTTACGTAATTGTATTTACCGGTGTCGTATAGTGACAATAATAGCATATCAATCGCAGTTGCTCCCATGGTGTAGCCATCAGTCGGCGCGGCCACTGTTTCATTCCAGCCAATGGCGCCGGCGCTCCCGGGCTTATTAATAATGACCAATGGTTGTCCCAAATGCTGAATAGCAAATTTTTCTAATGAACGTATCGTCAGATCCAGACCACCGCCAGGACTGTATGGAACGATTACAGTAATAGGCCTCTCGGGATATTTTTCAGTTTTCACAGGTATTGCCACCTTTTCCACCTCGCTACAACCTCCGATTATGATAGAAATAACCAATGATGCTACTGACAATAAAACCAGTACTTTTCTCCGCACTGTACGCCTCCCCCTTGTTCTGCAAAATATTACTACTTTCCACAAGTGGACAAATTATTAATTAAATTATATGATAATTCTCATGTAATAAATTGTCATTCGAGGCATGGAAACAAAAAATGTCTGCACAACTGCAGACATTTTATCATCATTGGGAATTCTCATACTTCATATAAAACCATATTCCAACAAAAAACATTAATATGGTAAACAGAAAACTATTCGCAGAGTTCTCCCCCCCTACTTCAGAAGTCAGTACAGCTACAGCTCCCGCTAAAGCCAGTATTCCTGATAGGATACAACCGATTAGCCATTTCAGAGTGAATCACCATCCAGCCACTGATATCTGCTAAAATTATACCATAAAGATTATAATTTCGACATTTATATCTGTGTTAAACGGTAAAAAAGCATTCGCCAAAGCAATGTGGGTTGCCCAAAATAAAAAAGCCGTACCATCCAAAAATATGGAACGGCACAATCCTATAAATATACAGAATTCATTTCATAAGCCATCATGGCAATAGATGAAAGGTAATCGGTAGATATACTTGTTTGGGTATTTGTATTCTGAGTAGAACTGGAGCTGCTTAGTGTTGTTTTGCCACACTGCCCACAGCTTGTGCAGGTACTATTACCTACAGGACATGAACTACTGGCTGCGGCCATACCACCGCCACCCGCACTTGTACTTTGAGTAGATGCGGTGCTGTTATTGGTACTGGTTGCTGAAACTGTATTTAAAGAAAGTACATTGTTCATGGCCGTTTCAAATTCCGATTCTGACAATGATCCTGAACTGTCGGTGTCGAAGCTGCTATAAAGATTATTTGCCTTTTCCTCGGTAACATCACTGGGACGTAATGCCCCAAATTCCGACTTGCTTACTGAATCATCACCGTCGGTGTCCATTTTACTATACATTACCGCTATTGACAGCTGCGTCAGCCCAGACATTTGAAAAGTGTCACCATCGGAATTGATGGATGTTACTCCTTTCAGGCTGTCAACAGTTGACGTGCTGTTACTGCAATTCGTGTTGTTATTAGCTGTTCGATTCTGGTAGTAATACTGGCTCAATAATTCCGCCATGCTACTACTGTCTATGGACGATATACTCATGTTATAGCCTCCTTTTTGAGAATTTTACCATCTAAATATTACAATTATGTTTCATTTTTTTACAAATAATGTTTAATTATTGCAAAATAAAAAGCCCCAAACCAAAGTCCGGGGCCCAGGCAACAACAGCCGCCCACCAGATCCGGCAGACAGTTAGCTAAATCGGCTGTCAAATCCTTAAATAATAAACATTTTTATTTCCTGCTCAAAAACCTCGCCATGAGTTCTCCTCTTCACTGGGGAAGTAATCCGTATAATAAACATTAGTACTACCGCATGTAGGACAACATTCTAGATATCCACCGTCACCTATTGGTCTCAATACCGTTCCCTCGGTATCAAATACTTTTCCGCATTTCATACATTTTGCAACTTTACCCATTTTTTGTCTCCTTTATTAAAAATTCCTTCGGCCGCAGGTTTGTTCATTTATTACGCCAAATATCTACAGTTATATTTTACCATAATGAAAGGGGTACTTGTTTTATTTATTGACTTTTTCAGTGCTTTCGGACGGTTCTCTTGAGTCATTTTTATTACATTGGCCCAAATGTGGGCTATAGGAATTCGCTATACCTACTTGCAAATAAAAATCAGCAGTCCCCCCTTAGTTACTCAGCAATGAGGCTAGTACGGTAAAAGATAATGTGGTCAAGGCACTAGTGACTAGCCCAAAATACAGTTTTCTGCGAGCCGTTCGATAAAAGATTCCTGATAGCTGGCACGTTTTGTTTCCCGCAGGCGGCCGGCAATAGCACGAAGCTGGGGTATAGTCAAACCATCCAGTTGCTTAAGGCGACTGTTACTAATTGCTTCATCTCCATAGCCGGTATTGTTGCGCAGAAGGCTGGTATTGTACTCATCAACACTATAGTGCCAAAGCTGGGCCTCAGGATAACGCTTTACGAGACGCTCAGCCATGAGCAGCCCTTCAGGATCAAAATCCCCTGAGTAATATAGAGTACAGCCACCAGCCGCCAGCAGGTCCAGGGCGGCCCATGATGCCAGTTTAAACTGACCGTGCAGACAAACAAGCGGCGGCAGGGGGTATCCCTGCCCGGCGGCTTTATCCACAATGGCCGAAAATACACCGGAGTTTTCGACTATAAACACCCTTTTCGCTGTTTGTTCAGCCGTATCGCTACGCTGAGCCGGGACTAGCGCGGAATATTTTACAGTTTCCCTTAAAGGTACATTAAGAACCGCCCCGGTCTCCCAAGCCTGCTGCCAATAAGCAACAGGCCGCCAGCCGCCGGTTTGGTTATCGTAAGCCACAAGTCCGGCACAGGTTACGAAATTAAGCAAATCATCCCTGAGCAGTTTAACACTGTATAGCAATTCTGCTTCCTGCTCCACCGCTGTAAGCCCTGCCTGGGTTTCGCCTTCAGTGGCCTCTCCCTGTTCCTGCTTAATGACTCGCAGTGCTTCTAAAAATAGTCGCCCCGCCCCGGTATTGTTATCAAGAGCGTGTGGCTGACCTGCGATCTGCTGGGCAAATAAGGGTAACCGCAGGTAGTCTGCCGGCAGACTGTCCAGCGCTGACAGTACTACCTTGAAGACGGCGATATTTTCCGGCCGGCCTTGTTCGTACACAGCCTGGGCCCGCCTGGTGCCTGGCAATTTGGCTTCGACCCCGGACAGCCATAGTAAACTAAGCGATTCCCGGCTGGCTGCCCGTAGTTCAGTAAAAAACTGCTGTCTGGCGGTCTCTGCTGCCGCCAGCTGTTCATGATTTGTTAGCAACTGACCACCGTGATAAGCCTGAAGCAACGCAATAACATCAATGTCAAAGAAGCAGGTCTGTCCCAAGCCGGCCGCAAACTGTGAAAACGATATCCGGATCGAATCTTTACCCTCAAAATTGATGCGAAAAAAAGCAGATAGTGCCTGCCGTTCCTCAGCAGTAAGCTTCAGCAGCCTGATGCTGCCGCCCGATCTTCCCAGACGCCGGTACTTCTGGCCAAGCAACTCAAAAAAGCGGGTAAACCCTGGCTGACTGCGGAAAAAAGCGGCCGCCTGGGCAGCCTTTTCCCTTGCTTCAGTATCCATCAACTCACCTCATTATAGAGCAGGCGACGGCAATTGCCATCCCACAAATACCTTACGACGGTAACAAAAGGAGCGTTCTTGGGCCTGACCAGTTCACAGATTGACAGCTGCTGAACAGTATCGTAATCGCCCCATAGGGCTTGGGAATTTATAATATAGTTAAAACCCATTTTTTCAACCAAATCAAACATTTCTCTGATATTATTCTCGTCCACTCCGGCAAATGCCTCGTCCAGTGAGATTACATGCGGCGCATCCGGCTTGGCTTCGCGGTAGCGTGAATAGGCAGCCGAAAACAAGGGTGTATACATCGCCATCGCCTTTTCCCCGCCGCTGAATTTGCCAAAGACGTTGTTGGTGAGCTCTTTCTTGGGCAGTCCTTCCCGGCGGTAATAAAGGGTAAAAGCAAACCACTGCCTAAAATCCAGCATTTCCTTCACAACCTGCTGAAAGGAGGCCGTCCTGGCGGCAGCCTGCGCTTTAGCCTGCTCAATACGGGATTGGAAATGCCGGACAACGCGTTTAATATCCTCCTCTTTCAATAAGCGGTGATCGGCCCGGAGCAGGCTGACAAGCTCCTGGGTATCAAGCTGGTCGTCATGATCTGCCGTATGCGGCTTCCACTGCAGGGAAAAAGCCAGTCCGCTTGAGGTATCCAAACTTTCCATAAGGTCATTCATCTGGGCCACCCATTTTTCCGCACTGTTAATGCGCCGACTAATAAGCCGCCCGATGCTGTTCATGATAACCTCTTCGTAGAGTTCCCGGTCTTGCTCCGAGAGCACGGCCTGCTGCTCGGCAATATGTTGTTCAATCAGGGCCAGCGCCGCCGGCGGACTCACGCGCCGGCCATCATACTCCAGCGTCACCTGTTTACGGCGGGCCACCTGTTTTAAGAGACTGACCCGTCGCTGATAGCTTTCGTTATCCCCGGCAGGTGGCAGTTCCGGAACCGCTACCTCCTCGGTAAACAGATCATTAAGCTCCAGCCGGTATTCTACCAGTACGGCCTGTTCGCGGTAATAGCTTTCATTGAGACGTTCAGCCAGCTTAGGCCGGTCTAAGTCAGCCAGACTGGCAGGGTCATACCGGCTGATTACTGCCAGCGGTTCAGGCAGCTCCCCTTCGCCATCGCGCTGTTCGTCAGTCAGCCTAAGGGCGGCTTCTCCGGCATAAATCTCACGCCAGCAGTCATGGATTTGCTGACTGAAGATTCGTTCTTCCTCCAGGCCGGCCAGTTGCCGGTCAAGTTCGCTAAGAGCTGCTTTACATTGGGCCATCGCTTCAATCGTATTTTCCATTTGACTGGGAAGTTCTGCCAGACGCCTGATAATCTCCCCGCTCCGGCGGCGGATATCAGCGGCTCCCATTTCGACCAGCAGGGCCAGCAGGTGCTGGTACTCCAGCTCATATTTGGCTAACTCACCGGCCAATACCAGGCATTCCCCTTTGAGCGCATTGACATCATCCATCGCTTCCACCAGCCGGAGTTTTGTTTGCTCGGTATTTTTCAAACTATGCAGATAGGTCTGCCTGGCAAGCTCAAGCTTATAGAGTTCCTCCCGGTATGCCGCTGCCTGCCGGCAGGCAGCAACATAAGCTTCCTCGCCGAGTGGCAGTTGTAGTCCTGCAGACACCTGCCGCAGCTGGTTCATAATTACCTGAACTTTATTCATAATCTCCCGCAGTAAAACATTTTTACGTCTTGCATTTTCCTCTTCCACCCTGGACTCCCGCAGCTTGTCCTGCCAGCGATTGTAGGCGGCTTCCACCGGCTGCGCCTGAGGAAAAAGGTCCAATACCGCTGCCAGTGCAATTATCTCTTCCCTAACAGCAGTTTGTTCTGCCGCCAGACCTCTCAGGACATCATCAATGGCGGCAATAGCGGCCTCCAGTTTAACCATTTCCTGCTCGCGATGCCGCCGCCGCGCTTCCTGTCCGATATACAGGGCAGTAGCCTGCGTCGGGGCACGGCCGGCCACAATGCCGCTCCGGTAGGTTCCACATTGAACAGATACCACAGGGGTTATCGCACCTGCTGCTGTTAATCCGGCCGGTTCAACTTCATTGACAATAATGCTGCGCAGTACCTCATCAATGTCACTTGCCCGGACTGTTCCGGTTGCCGGTGGCGTTGGCTCCAGATAATCGGCTAACGTGGCGCTCAAAATAGCAGGCTCCGGATATATTACTCTGTCAATCATCCCGTCAGGCAGTTTTTTTAGACTTTCACGCGGCACGATCAGAGCATCCAGTAGTCCTATTTCACCCAAAACTGCCTCAATTCGCTCCCGCTCGCCAGCCGGAACACCAGCCCTGAACTCCACTGCCGCATAAAATGGTGCGAAGGGAATCCCTGCCTCAACAAGCCTGTTACGGGTTGCCACCAGTTCAGGATGCCGCGGCGGCTCCGGTTCTTTTTTGGTCTTCCACCCGGCAAGTTCAGTTGTCAGTATTTGGCGTTCCGCTTGTTTTTGCTGCTCCTGTACAGCCAGTTCAAGCGCTTGCCGGCGCCAGCAATCCTCCTGCTGTTTATACGCCTGCTCTACCGGTTCCTTCACACTGCGCCAGTCAGCGCCTTCATATAACTGCTGAACAGCACCGGCCACACGGCTGATCGTTCCCGCTTCCAGCGGCAAGACCTCCCGGCAGGCTGTTATCCATTGATAAAGGGCAGCGAGTATTTCCTGCCGGTTATCAAAGAACTCCTGCTCAGCCTTTCTTGCCGCCTCCCGCACACTGTCAAACGCCAGCTGCGCCGCTTCAGCACTCACCGCTGCTTCATGCTGCTCCCGTTTGGCGGCAATATGACTGCGGATTTTAGCCAGGATATCCTCCAGCCGCCGCTGGTGAGTGCTCTGTTCCTGTTTCCACTGCCTGAAGCTATAATCGCCGGCGTAGTTTTTTTCAAAGCTGCCGGCCAAAGCATCATGCTCGGTAAAACAGTTTTCGGCAGCAAGGGCACTCAATTCATCCAGCACTTCCAGCATTTGCGTCTCGGCCTGGTCCAGCTGCTCCTCTTCCCGGGTAAGCAAAGACTTTTCCCGAATTTCAATCTGTTGCTTGCCGGCCAGAGCAGCGGCCTTATCCTGTTGCTTTTGTTGGATAACCCTGATGGTTTCTTCTACATTCTGTTTCCTGACTTCAGCCTTAAATACATCATGGCTGTCCAGTTCTTCTTTTTGTCTTGTCAGAACCTCGGTCTCCCGTTCATAAACCAGCCGCTGTTCCTGCTGCTGTATCAGCTCCTGGGTTTTGATTTGCCGCTCTTTGGACTTTTCCAGATAGGCCTGCTCGACTTTGTGCCTGCTTTTTCCGGACTGGACCACTTCCCGTGCTTTTTCCGCCAATACGGCTGCATTATATTCACGATACTGGCGGCTAAGCCTCGCCAATGCGGCCTGATCGCGTAGCAGCTCTGCAATCTGCTGTTTCGTTTGCTCCATATTCTCAATAGTATCCGCCAGGGGCCGCAATTCTTCATCAGACAGGGACGGCAGGGAATTGGTAAGTATTTCATGAATGACACTGGGCTTAAAATCCTTGGACAATTTGGGGCTTCTTAACTGAATTAGCAGCTCCATTAAATCCTTGTAGGCGTCCACTGTGGCAAAGCCAAATACATATTTATTCACAAGGGCGGCATATTCCCCCTGGCTGCGTACGACAAAACCGCCCTGCGGGCCGATAAGGCGCTCAAGCTCAGGGCGGGTCAGCGGAATTCGCTCTTCCTGACCGTCTACAGCACTAAACTCGGTTTTTAACAACTGCAGCTCCTGCTTAATCCGCCGGTTATCAGTGACAACAAACCCCCAGAAATCCAGACTGCCGCCACGCCGCGCCTTTAAACCAACACCGGTCGTAAGATATTGGTCGCTATTTTCCCGTTTATATTCCAGATAGAGATAACCGGTCCGCTCATCCCGGTCGATAATATCCTTTTCACCAAGCAGGTAGTCCTCCATCCGTCTGTCCTTCGAGCCAAAAGGATCAAGCCGGTTGGCGGTAATCTTACCATCCAGCAGTACCGTAATCAGGCTCTGCATAGTGACTGACTTGCCGGAACCGTTGAGACCTCTTAAAAGCAGCTTGCCATTGGCAAAATGATATTCTTCATCACTGTAATACCAAAAATTAATCAGACCGGCCCGGTGCATAACCCACTTGTTTTCACTCATCTATAGCATTCTCCTCCGTCTTGGTTTGCTGATAATCAGCAGGATAAGCCCCGATTGTCCGGCCTAAAAGCGGACTTATCACAATCAGGTTAAGCTCGCTGTCCTGCCGGGCCAGCTTCCAGTCCGACAGAGATCTGACCAGTTCCTGGACCAGCTTACTCTGACTCATGTCCCGGTATTCCTTGGTCCAGCCTGAACCGGTAGCCTGACGGCAAGCAGCCAATATCCGGTCGAACTCTATTGGTGTCAGCGTCAGACAGTCCCTGTCCCGCCGCTGCTCAGCCGCGTGTACATAATCACGGATAGTGGCGGCAAAATGCAGCATAACGCCGCTCATGCCGGTCCGGTCCGGGAAAGATGTCATTTGAAACCGTTTATCGGCGGGAACAGTGAGTAAGGCAGCATTTTTATATAATTCAAAGCGAAACCAGGTATGGTCCTCAATATCTTCCCGCAGCCGGTTGCGCAGATTGCGAAGATAGAGAAAATCCTCATCTTTGGCTTCATGCCGTTCAAATCCCGGAGTTAGAAACAACTGTCTGTACACCCGCTGCTTGCGGCTGCGGCCGGTTAATTCCTCTTCCTCCTGGCTGCCGGCCCTGATGAGGGCATCTATACTGTTATACTGAGCTAAGTCTTTAGGGGTTGACCTGATGAAATACCGCGCCATCACCGGAACCTCGAACAAAGCCTCACTGTCGGCACTGCTGGTAAAGCCGGCAATGTCGCCGTCTACGCTTACGACAATGCCGTAGTCAATCGCCATAGTCAACACCCGCACTAATGATTTCCGGCACTCATAGCTTTCCCAGTTGATCACAGTCGCGCCGGTGTCGGCCTCTGCCGGGTATAAAGACAGCAGTGTCTCACACAGCTCGCTCAGCAAAAACTGTTCGTCAACACTTTTTTCTTCTAAAAAAGCCAGGAGACAGCACAACAGGGCATAGTCCCGGCAGTGCTGAAAGCTTGTTACCCCCATCCAGCTTTCCGGTTTATCGGGGATCTTTTCCAGCTTAGCAAACTGCCTGTTCAGGATAAGCTGAAAGCCGCATTTATCCGAAAAATAGTTGCGCAGCTTATGTTCCCGCTCTCTAATCAGCTGGTAGACTTCAGGCTGACGCTCCCGCAGTATCCAGAAGTTTTCCAGCAGGTAATACGCCGCTTCGCGGTCGTCATCATCAAATTTTTCGATCAAACTGGCCATGTTTCAGCCCTCCGGTCCTGTTGTCACGCTAAAAACTCAAAAGCAAAATCGGGCAATGTCAACCGCCCATCCGTACTATCAAGGGTAATTTGGCGGCTGCTTAAGGTGATAAGCCGCACCTTGCGCCCGGTCTCAGTCTTGGTTATTCGCTCTTTATTGGCCATACACCGGCCAACCCAATTCAACAAGGTCTTACGGACAAAAGGAGACTGACAGGCAAGACTGTCAATGGTAATTCGCTTGTCTACAACCAGACTGTTTAATAAGGCTTCCTCCGCCGCCCGCTCCCTGAGATACTCCGCCAAAGCCGCCTGTTGCTGGGCCAGGTGATTGAGGACAGCCCCCGGTCTGGTTTTCTCCCGGTAACCGGCAAGGCTGGGTTTTACCGTGACTACCGTTGGCGGACTTTCCCATAACTCCCGGTACATATCATCACTGGCCGCAGGTTCGGCATAGATGTGGCGGGCGCCGGACGTACCGAATAACATGGCCGCCACTTCGTGGGCTTCGGTGACATTTTCAATACAGGCAAACCAGTTTGCCTGCAACAGGTAGTCCCGGTGCCGGCTGCGCAGCGCCTGATGTTTTTCGCCCACCCGTTGGGCAAACCGGGTAATACGGCGAATCGTTTCGGTTGTTTCCCGTTCCAACGACGCCAATTCGCTGTCCCGCCCGAACGAACCAAAAAACCACTCCCCCAGGCTTGCCCATTGCTCCTGATACTTTTCCACCAGTCCGGTATGGTCAAGCCGTTCATCCAGCCGGGGAATACTGAGCTGATAGTCGGCAATTCGACCGGCAGCCCGGACGAACTGTTCAGCATTAAGTTGTTTTAACACCGTTTCTATATTATAGGAGGTTTTTTGCAAACCCAGAATAAACCGCTTAATATAGTCGGCAAACGCATCTTTATAGACAAGAAACGCCTCACTCATCATACGTTCTTCCACTTTTTCACTTTTTAAGTAGGCAATATAGTCTGAGGCATTTTCGACAATTTTGCGAAAATAACTATAGACATCCTCCCAAGCTTGGTTGAGCTGGGCACCGTCCGGGCTGTCGGCCGCTGCCACAAACTGTCTGAGAGCAGCCAGCAGCCTGTCAAAAAGCGTGGCTTCAAGCGAACCGCCAAACGACTGACCCAATTCGCTTAACCGCTCTACCATCCGTTCAATCTCTACGGTGTAGGGAGTACACTGATAACGAAATTTCTTTTTTTTAAAATCCTCAATGGTTGCTACCCGTCCTGTTTCCTGGCGGGGAATAATGTTTTTCCAGTCACTAAGTTGTTTTAAGTCTGATTGCAGCTGTTCGACAGTATATTGGTCAAAATACGGATTTTGCTTTAGATGGCTGTAAAGCTCCTCAGGATAGAGATAATGCCGCAGCTTTTCATGCTGGGTATAAAAATAGCGCAATATTGACCGGTAGCGCCAGGCATTTTCAGTTGTTAGATAAGCGACCTCAGTGATTGGCCTCAGATCTCGCGCCTCCATGGTAAAATGTCTCCTTTGCTTAAATTGCTTTTTAAGTTTGTTTAACGTAATTTTCTACAAATAATATTCTAATCCCTTTATATTTTATATTCCCAAAACAACCAATGACGCAGGAGACGGTTATGTGCAAACTCTGCTGCCTGCAGCCAATGAGAGGCTGGAAAAGCAAAAACTCAGCAATATACTGAAAACAATAATACTTGTTTTCATACTTATAACCATTCCTTTCGCTACGCTCAAGGCACAAAACGGAATGAAATCCGTTTAGCTTGGAGCGATTTTTTTGTATGCTTACAATACAGGGATAGCAACATTCAACTGGGAACCGCTATTTGCAATTAAAGAAGGGGCCACAAGCGAGCCATCATTGCCATTGAGCGCATGCTGTTAACGGCCATTTATCAATTACATTTTTTACCATCGGGCGTCTTGCTGATGGTTTATTGCTATGCGCATTTTCCTGCTTGAATTCCTTAGGACAATATTTCAGACTTCACCGCCGAGTGTAGACACCTATACAAGTCAATGGTAAACTTTGTGTATGGAGGTAAGTGATGTAAGGCGGAATTTCGTCAGTAACCAAGGGACGAACCAGTTCCCTGCGATACGATTAATTAAGAATTGAGGTATTGCTTTGAATAGAGAAGATGAAATAATAGAGTCGCGGGACAATCCCCAGCCGCCGGCGCAGAAGCCCTGGTATAAAAGAATAGGGCTGGGCGGGGCAGTTACAGTACTGCTGGCGCTGCTGAAATGGAAGAGCATTCTCAGTTTTCTCAAAGGAATCTTTCTGGTGGTTAAGTTCAGCAAGTTTGGGGTCACAACCTTATCGATGCTGGCGACGATCGGCGTGTACGCCTGGTTCTATGGGTTCCAGTGGGCAGCCGGTTTTATCCTGCTGATTGCCATCCATGAATACGGGCATATGTTTGCCGCGAAACGGCAGAATATCGCCGTAACCGCGCCGGTCTTTATCCCGTTCCTGGGGGCAATGATTGGCATTAAAGAACCGCCTAAGGATGCGGCAACAGAAAGTATCATCGCTTTAGGCGGCCCGTTGTTTGGTTTTGCAGCGACAGCCTGTGTGCATGCGGCCGCCTATGGCTTGCAGTCGCCCCTCCTCTTCTCCCTGGCGTTTACCGGTTATTTCCTGACCCTGTTTAATCTCATTCCGGCCTCGCCCCTTGATGGCGGGCGGATTGCCGGGGCTGTCTCACCCTATATCTGGTTTCTGGGCATTCCCCTGATCGTAATTCTAATTTGGGTTAGCTTCAGCCCGATCCTAATCCTGGTGTTGTTCGGGGCGGTTCACCGGGCCTGGGAGTTCTGGAAGCACCGCAATGATCCCTATTATGACACCGCTGCCGGGTTTCGCCTGCAGATAGGCATTGCCTATCTGTCCCTGCTGGTATTGAGCGGAGTGCTGACTTACGAAGCCCACATTACGGCCGAGGCGCTGCGCCCAAGGCTTTAGCGCTTCTATATGAACCCAATTCTCTTCAGTTCTTGCAATTTTTAGTGTAAACCGCCGCTTTTCATATAGTTATATTTATGTTGCGTTTTTTAGCTTTTTCTTTCTTGGCCTTTTTGCCAGCAGCTTCTTCGCGGTCAGCCTTCAGCTCATTAGCTTTCCGCCTGCGGGCAACCTCGGCTGCCGCAATCCCAAATTCAACAGATTCTTTAAGATCTCTTTCGATTTCATCGCTCTTTCCGGTCAGGCTATATGGCGAATTTTCGGTATTGCTTGGCTTTGCTGCTGACGGGCTACAGGCAACCACCATACCCGTCCCGCCTATAGTATTACCCTGGGACGCTTTGACAGCAGCCGAAAGCAGTTTACCCATACTGGCGTTGAGTAGAACACGCTCATGCCTGGCTAAGGCCTTTTCCCGATCACGCAGTTTTTTTGCCGCCGCCTCTTCTCTTTTCAACCTCTCTAGCTCAAGTTTCCTGGTTTCTTCTTTATATATGGTTTGCTGGATCTGCTTGTCAGCCGCTTGCAGTTCTACGATAACTTGCTTAATATCAGTAGTAGTATGATTAGCGTCTGGCTTAGCATGCATTTCTTTGTTGCCAATAGCTTCTTGTTCAAGCTTTTTTTGTAAACCATCGCGATAGTCTCTTAACGCAGTTAAATTATTCTTAGGGTTCAATTTAGCCAATAAGTTATTTAAGCCCATTTGATCGACAGGCATTATATATCCACTCCAATAATCATTATTTCATCACGCTAAATCCCTTATTAAATAATGCATCGAAAATTACACCGAAATACTTAACAATAAAATACAAACAGCGCCAAAAAAGACGCTGTTTATTATAATGTCCAAACTAGTACCTAGTTTAATTGTATGCCGGGTTAATGTACCAAACAAAGTAAGGAGAGATGATTAATGCTCTTTAGACAGGCAGCCAAAGCGGAAATACCGTTTCTTTTTCAAGAAGGCTACAAAGAATGGAGTAAATCTAGAACTTTCGAGCAATATTGTATTGATAACAGTAAAGACGATGCTATCGGTACAAGATATGTTATTGAGGAAAGCGGCCAAATCCTTAGCTCGGCAGTTTTAATGCGATTAAACAGCATTAAGGGCAAGGACGTTTACGGTTTAGGCTCTATATTGACTTCGAAAAACCACAGAGGTAAAGGGTATGGCAGCGAACTCGTAAAAAAATGTATTAATCTGATACCAAATAACAATATAATTATTTTTCTGTACTCTGACATAAATCCATCATATTACGAAAAATTGGGGTTTCAAATATTGCCTAAAGAACTGCAAAAATACGAGAACAGTGTTTGTATGGCCTATTGCAATGAATTTGTATGGCCTGAATTGATAAATGCTGGTGTAGATGTTATCCCTAACTATTTTTAGACGGAGAAATAGAAACGCGGGGACAGGGATTTTGTTTCAACTCAGGGGCAACTGGCAACTCAGGGGGACGGTTCTTTTGTGTCATGCTCTCCTGTTATCGCACTTTATCCGGCCGGAGATGCAAAAAAAACGGACAGGGTTATTGGCCAACAGCCGCCGCGTTCATACTATCCGCCCTAATTGCTGAACGAATTGATTAAGGAGCTCTTGCCGACGGCCTTGCGGCTTTCCAGGTATGAAATAGAAACGCAGGGACAGGGATTTTGTTTCAACTCAGGGGCAACTGGCAACTCAGGGGGACGGTTCTTTTGTGTCATGCTCTCCTGTTATCGCACTTTATCCGGCCGGAGATGCAAAAAAAACGGACAGGGCTATTGGCCAACAGCCGCCGCGTTCATACTATCCGCCCTAATTGCTGAACGAATTGATCAAGGAGCTCTTGCCGACGTCCTTGCGGCTTTCCAGGTATGCATGAGCTTTACCGATATCGGCAAGGAAAACTGCTGCCGGTCACGCTGGATACGCAATTTTCCCTGTTCGTAACCCTCCCATTTAAGTTAATAAATCCAGCTTGCCCTCTGCCGTCAGCAGTTACTGCTGGCCGGCAAAAGCCTGCAGCGCCACAATAGCTTCCCCGATGAAGAGAGCCACAGCAAGACTAGTAAAGGTACCAATCAGAAAATATTCGGCAAAGTTCTTTTCTTCCAGTTGTTTATATCTGGCAATGGTTTTTGCAGCAAACACCAGCCCAATAGCGGGATAGTTCTGCTGTATTACCATGGTTACGATGATAAGCCTTTCCAGATTGCCAATCGTCTCGCCGGCATTTTTAGCATTCGCGGCCGGCAGGTGTGAAGCAGCCGCCTCGGCCACAGCCGTACGGCTGTCCGCTGGTTGGTTGACGGAGAACTTAGCCGGTGCTTTTAAATGAAGATATTTATCAAGCACCATCTTCGTAATAATGGTTGCCCCTTTAAAATTAAAAAGGTAACCTGACAGGATTAAGATATAGACGCATATAGCTTGTTTGGTCAGCAGGTCAAATACCGGATAGTGGGCCGAGAAGAACCTGGCCAGGGCCGTAAATAATTCGGTGGGCTGAATATCCCTAAGCAGGGGATAACTTAGCCCGATTAAGCTGATATGGACGAATTGGTCCAGGAAAAATGACGCCAGCCCATTACTATTGTGCCCCTGATCATACTCGACCTTTTGCACATCAATGAGCCAGTGGGCAAACGTCAGGCCGATTATAAGGCACCACAGGTAATTGGCAAAGCTGAGATAAGGAGCTAACAGGATAAGGTTGGTCAGCAAATAACAGCCTACATGGCTGTCCATAATTTTATAATTGGTCCGCTTGCCTTCGGCAATTCGGTCTGTTTGTAAAACAAAGTCTGTTATTACATGGCTTAACAGCATCAAAGCCAACACGATGTACACATCCACGCCCACTCCACCCCCATACTCCGGCTAACCCCTATCGGTATAAACCTGATGTCAGCGACACAGGTTCAGAAGCCTGCAGCCTTACTTACAGGTTCATACCCCTGTATTTTAATTTACAGGTTTTGCAGCCTGTTTTTTATTGTGACCGGCTAACCAGCTGTCCGGTTTGCTGAATACTGGCCAGATAACGGGCGATCGCCTGTTTAGCCTGTTTGATCTCCGGTACATAAGCAGCGTTGATAATATCGTGGACACTCTGCTGCCTGATCCCCAGTTGCCCGGCAATAGCCGCCTGCGTATACCCCTGCTGTAAGTATTGCAAAACTGCCTGCTGCCGTTTGGTCCGCCGCTCCTCACAGGTTTCTATAAAACAGTTCAGGGAGTTAACCATATCAATGGCGGCAGCATCAGACCTATAGACAATTTTTGGTTTTTTCTTTTTTGCTTGCGTCAGCGCCTCTCTGGCCAGATGGAAGGCCGGCCCGTCCATGCCGATTGCCAGCCGGGGATTAATATCTGTATGAATGGTACCAATCCCAAGCCCGAATACCAGCTCCACCGGTTTCATGGTCTGCACCACATGCTCGACAATCTGCGGGGCACTGTCTATGGTTTTCAGTAGCACCTGAAACTCATCACCGATTGTTACCGTAAAAGGAGACTCAATCGCTGGCGCATAAAGCCTGCTCGCCTCAGCTGCCATTGCCAAAAACTGCCGCTGCACAAACTGCCTGTCCGTTATTTGGCGGGATCTGACCATATCCCCAATGATTGCGCAATAGAGCATATCTATCCCTCCGTTTGTAGATCTGCATTAATTAGTAAGACCACCCGGTATAAAACATACCTCCGTTCAATAGTTTAACTGCAAGTATATCACCTAAATCAAGGCCAGGGTTGCTACTATAATATTCCGGTCAAAAAAAAGAAACTCCTGCTAAACTGCAATAAAGTTCAGCAGGAGTTTCGCTCCCGGTCTCTTCACACTACCGCTTCACCGGCTGTATCGACAGCAGCCGGCCGGAGTCTCCCGCCGGCAGGCGCTGTCATACTGAACCCACAATAGTAATACCGCCTGCCTGACAGACGGTGGGACGTCGATATTTAGGATACATAAACACTTTAAGACGATTAGCAATGCGGCGCCCAAACTTTTTATAGCCGCTAATGAAAGGTGTAAGGCTTGTGGTACACAACTGCTATCCAGCCGGCAAGAGCAATGAAATTGCCGCTATCTCCAGGAGATGAGCGGCAAAAACAGGCAACAGCCCTTTGAAAATTAGTGGTACTGTGATTAGTGAGCTTTAAAGGAGGACAGGGACTCCTGGACAGCCGTTGATAATTGGCGCTCCGGCTGATCATAGGGATTTACCCATTTTTTCTGAATCATATAGTTCATGATTCCCTCATGGCCTGTTAGGCCTTGCGAACAATACCCTGCCAATAAGGCCCGGACCTCAGGGGTAGTTGCCGCCAGGGCTGCGGAAAAATAGGCTTGCGCCGTGGCAGCGGCACCATAGGTAGCGTTATAGGCAATCGTTCTATCGCCAGCTTCACCGCTACTTTCGGGAAAAATTGATCCCATCAGTGAAACCATTTATTGCACCTCCCTGCTTACTTGCGTTTGCGCTTCCAAGGCAGAACCTGCAGCTGTGATTTTGTTCTCCACCACAAATTGCTGTAAGCCCGCAATCCTGGCCTCGGTTGCAGCAATTCCCGCCTGGGTCATGGTTTTTAAATGCTCGTCCGATATCGCCATCAAACTGGCTTGAGCTACAGTTAGTGCATTCGTTTCCAGCTCTAGCAGTTTTGCTAAGGACAGCACTTCAACTGCTGTTAATTGGCGCAATGTAATTCCCCTTTCTGCTGAATATTTCAGGATATTTATATATTTTCCAAAACCTGAATTAATATAACAAAAAAGTGTCTTACTTTTATTTTCCATCAATCAAATCTCCGAAAACGGACACAATAAATAGCGGAGGTGATAGATTATGAGAAACGAAAACCAAAATAAAAATAATGAGCAGCGCCGTAATGAAAAGGCTCATAAGAACCTTGATTTCGCCTGTGAGTTAGCTAACGTAGAAGAACGCCGCAATGAAAAAGATTGTGGCGGTGGCTGCGGTGGCAAACGGTAACGTTCTCATAGTATCAATCTCCGCATCTCCCTATTTCTTCCCCGGAAACGGCGGCTTTTGTCGCCGTTTTTGCTTTTATATTAATATCACTTAGACTCAACAGAACCGTCCGAAAGCACTGAAAAAGTCAATAAAGCAAGCGCCCCTGAATTATGGTAAAATATAACGGTAGATATTTGCGTAATGGAGGGGCTTGCCTTGCTAAAAAATGTGCCGCACCAATTAAGTATATATAGCGTGCTCTATGATAAAATTCCCAGTAATCATATTCTGAAGATTATCGCTGGTAATGTGGATTTTAGCTTCATTAACGAGTTGCTGAAGGATTCGTACTGCCAGCATCTGGGGAGGCCGGCCAAAGAACCGGAAATGCTGGCCAAGATCCTCATTTTGCAATATCTATATAACTTATCCGATGTCAAAGTCATAGAAGAAGCCCGATTAAACTTAGCCTATATGTGGTTTTTGGGACTCAATCCCGAAGAGGATCTGCCGGACGCCAGCCTGCTGGCCAAGTTTAGGAAACATAGACTAAAAGAAACCAGTGTGGATGATATGATTCAGGAAGTGGTTCGCCAGTGTGTGGAAAAAGGCATAATTAAAGGAACCGGACTAAGCATTGACGCCACGCATACCCAGGCCAATACTAAAAAAAAAGTGCCGGAAAGAATCATGAAGCATCTGGGAAGAAGAATCATAAGGGCCATTGAGAAAGAAAACGGGGTAATCCCCGCCGAGCTCATTAGCGAAGTTCCCGACTATAAGCTCATAGAAGACCACAACGAAGCGAAGCAGAAAATGAAGTCCTATGTGGAAGAACTGATCGGGAAAACCGAAAGCCATGTCGATTTGTCTATCCTGCCCAACAGCCAACAAGCGGTTAACGAAGCCAAAGAAATCCTGGAAGATCCGAAATTTATGGTCCAAAAAGGAGTCCGATCGCTGGTAGACAAAGAGGCGCGCGTAGGCTACAAATCAAAAACAGACAGCTTTTACGGCTATAAAGTAGAATTTGCCATGCTCCCGGAAACAAGGATCATTACGGCGGTAACAGTGGAAAGCGGCGCCTATGTGGACGGCAGCCAATTTGAGGAATTGTATCAGCGAAGTAAAGCCTGCGGCTTACCCATCCAAGAGGTGTATGGAGATAAGGCCTATTTTCGCAAACCGATCTTAGATACCTTACAAACCGAGGCGGTAGAAGCCATCATTCCCGTAAACGCCTGTGTCTACAAGCTAGACGAAAGCCGGTTTAGTTACAACAAAGACAGCGACCAGTGGTTTTGCGAAATGGGCAATCATACCGAGAAGAAAGTGCGCCAAAAATACAAGAACAAAAATGACGTGTACCGCTATCATTTTGTGAAATCGCACTGTGTGCAGTGTCCGCAACGGCTGACCTGTGCTGGCAAGAATACGAAGAAAAAAGTACTGCGCGTCAGTGAACACTGCGCGCAATATTACGAACATAGTCAGCTTGCCAAGAGCGATCAGTTCAAGCTAAAGTACAAAAAGCGAGCCAGCCATGAGTGGAAGAACGGGGAAATGAAACGTTTCCATGGATTAGACCGTGCACGGGGGTATGGTCTAAAAAGCATGTCCCTGCAAGCTAAACTGACGGCCTTAGCCGTAAATTTGAAAAGGATAGCAGCCCTGATATCCTTTTGTGGCCATGCAGTTTGGAAACGGATGGCCACTTTTGCAGTTTATCGCCGATTGACTCCGCTATTTAGGCAAGCAGGCTAAAAAAACGGGGATATATCAGTGGTTTCGAACCGTCCCCTTGAGTCATTTTGATAACGTGAGGAAATTTCCGAATAGTGATGCACCTTGTGGTGGTACTTATTGTGGTAATTGCTCCGGTAATGGTTATGGGCTATGTGTCCGTTTTGTGGCGGTAATGAGACTAAGTCATTCTAATTTATGGAATGCCAATAGGTAATATTATCCAATTGCTGTTTGTTCACCAGACGACACCAGAGAGGAAAAGAGAGGTCAGCGGATTTTTACGTCCACTGACCTCTTTTGATTTAATCGGGAAAGGATGTCAATAACTCGATTCCTGTTGATATCAGAAATCTATACTATTTTCTATTTTATAAATATTTCCCATATTTTTTTCAATCGCTTGAACCATTTTAGTTAGTTTATCTCGGAACTCATTTTCCTCTGCCTCGTTATCAAATCCTTTATATCTAAATTCAACTTTGTTATCAATAAATAAGCTATTATATGTAACTTGAATATCTTTTATGAGGTTTTGTATATCAACTTCGGTTTTTAACTCATCCGGTAAATCATTTAGTATTATTTCACCCTTTTCATTATAGATCCATAATGGATAGCACTGATATTCTAATAGTAATCTTAATTTTTTCATTCTGCACTCCCCTATGGTAATGTTGTTGGATTTGCACCTACAATAAAACCATTATTTCCCACAGTAATTGCAACCTGTTGCTTTACACCATGATAAATGACTTCATATATTGGCCTTCCAGTTCCCTGACCTTGATAACCAACAATTCGTCCCTTACTTAATGCCGTTATAATAAACTCTGGTATTTGATTACTCTCAATACCTTTAGCCACAAAATCACTTGCATGCTTCTCCAGAATGTGTAATAATCCCGCCCCTCTACTTCCAGTGCTTCCTGTTTCCAACCAAACTAATTGACCATTTGCGGTTCTATCGCTACAATATTCTCCGCTGTATACTTAGCCCCACTTTGAGACAATTCATTAAGAAGCTCCGGTGATTTTAATGTCACTACTGCAGTTCCCGTGCTTGACCCAGCAACTTTTACCCAAACACCATTATATTTATATAATGTAACCCCTGCTACAACTACAGCCGTTCCTATAACGCCTGCTGCTATTAACGTTGAGGAATCTACACTTGGAGCATTTGATAGAAGTGAACCCTGAAAATCAGGACTTGCTGCTATTTCTTGTCCCAGTTTGGATACTGTTTGCAATAAACCAGAATTCTCTGGAGCATTTAAATTCACTCCATATAGCCCCAAATCGTAAATCGCTAAGTCTTGAGCTTTATCGATAGCATCCCAATAGGCTACTGTCTCCCAGTCTTTATCTTTTATCGCTTGCTCTCTTTGTTCCTTCTGCCAATCAGAGAGGAAATTATTTTTTGTTCCACTAGCTGCAGTTGATCCGCCAGTTTGTGCATCGCCACCTACTACTGTCGCAGCAGCAGCGCCAATAATCGCACTTGCCCATTGATGAAGATCAGGATTATCTTTGAATATTTTGGCTAATTCTTTTTGTACAGCTTCATTGACTCCAGCGCCGGCAGCACCGGATAAAGCATCCCCACCTCCAAGATCAGCCATTACTGCTCCAACAAAAGCATGTAAAGCTATCTTTTGAGGACTGCTTTCATCCCAGCCATTGTCCTTACTGATTTTATGGACTTGCTCATAGGCTAGCTCGCCAAACAACTGCGCCAGTTCCTGCTGCTCTTCCACAGTCTTCTTATCAAATATTTTACCCAAGGCATTCAGGGAATTAGCTGTATCGCGACTTAATCCACTTACATCCTGATTCGGATTACTCCGTATTTCAATGGTTCCTGCCGCTATGGCTGATGTCGTCGTGCTGTCGGCATCATCGGACACTTTTACACCAATATTGGGAGTGTATCCAGCATCTTTTGTATCTGCCGTTTTTCTGGTATCCAGATTTACTCCTGTACTGCTGGCGCTGTACTCGGCCTTATTCTCAATATCGCTAAAGGTCAGCGTATCGGTACTGAGCTTATTCTTATCCGCCGTGGCCTCGCTGGCAATGACCGCACCCTTCAGGTCGGTGTTGCCGCCGACTTCAATGTTGAAGCCGTCTTTGCCTACGTAGATTCCGGCCTGCTCGGTCACGCTTTGATAAGCGGAATTTGTTTGGCCTTTACTGAAGGAGCCGGTTATGCCGCTGCCAATACCAACGCGTATTCCAGTATTTTTGCTGTTCGCGCTGTAGTTGTCAATATCCTGCAAGCTGGCGATATTGAGGTCGGCGCCAATTACGGCGACTACTTTGGCCCCCTCGACCTGCGAGCCAATGAGGTTGGTGTCTTGTCCCGAAACCAGGGTGATTGTATCTGCCGCGATTAAGCTGCTGCCGCTGTGGGTGGTTGTACTGGCGTTTTCATTGCTGCGGCCTTGTTGATAGCTGCCGAAGATGCCGGTGCCTAACTCAAGGCCTGCGCCCCAGGCGGAGCTTTTACTGTCGCTTTGTACCTGCTGCTGATTCTGGGCGGCCTTCAGGTTGATATCACCAACCGCTTTGATCGTGATATCCTGGGCGTCTATTTTTGTGCCTGTAAGGTTCACATTACCGGCGTTTGCCATTATGGTTACCGTATTCCCGGCGCTGATATGAACGGTCTGCTCGGAACTGCTTTTGCTGCTGCCTATGCTTACGCTTACCTTAATAGCTTGTTTCAGGTCTTCATGTCCTGGCTGGACTGCAGGCTGTAGAAGAACAAATGACTCAAGAGAACCGTCCCCTTGAGTCACAAGCGAGCTCGGCCGCCCCACGGCGTACTCATTCACTCCGATCGTGGCAGCCAGTATTGCTCTAAGGATTATCAGGATGTACTCAAAGAGCGCGGATTTATTTGCAGCATGTCCAGGAAGGGCAACTGTTGGGACAACGCACCAATGGAGGCATTTTGGGGCAAGATGAAATATGAATGGCTGATCGGGCAACGGTTTCAGACCCGCGAACAGGCCAGGGCCGCCGTATTTGAATATGTGGAAATCTTTTATAACCGGCAACGAATTCATGCCACCAATGGATACCGAACTCCCGAAGAGTACTATTTGTTGGCTATGGCTGCTTAAATCAGCGAAATAGTAAGCTATCCTGTGAAAAACTATGTTATCCTTGTGCTTTTTCTGTCTATTGAACGGGGGACGCCGCAAACCACCAAAGCTGACCCAAACGAACAAGCCTTTGACAACCTTAAATCAAAACTTTGAGGTGCAAGAAATAAACAGAGTGTGGCTGGCTGACATCACCTACATCCGTGTGGGTGGTCAGTGGTGTTATTTAGCTGTGTCTTAGATTTAGCCAGACGCAAAATAGTTGGCTGGGCTCTGGGCAATCGCCCTACAGCAGACCTTGCCTGTAAAGCGCTTAGAATGGCCATTGAAAAAGAAAAACCTGCTGAAGGTCTCATCCATCACTCCGACAGGGGCAGTCAATATACATCGCACAAGTATAAAGACTTGCTGAAAGAACATAACATCCTTGGCAGTATGAGTCGGAAAGGCAATCCCTATGATAACGCCCCGATGGAATCCTTCTTCCGGCTTTTAAAAGTGGAGCATGTTAAAAAACGGTCCTTTGCTACGCAAGGACAGGCTGCGGCCAGTATCGAGGCCTGGATCAGCTATTACAATACCCGAAGAAGGCATAGTGCTTTGGGTGGCATTTCGCCGCTATGCTATGAGATCAGAAGAAACTCGCCATTTAATCTGTCCGCGTAGGCCAATATGGTTCATCTACTACCCTTTTGTCAACAAGCCCTTTTTACGTCCACTGACCTTTTCTCTTTTGGAACATGAAGTTTATCTTTTCATCTAAAAATCATACGAATCAACACACTCAAAATCATCATTAGATAAGTCTCTTTTATTATTAATCATATTTAAAAAGTATTTTATTGTATCTTCGAGTGCTGTTTCTATTGTTTCCCCATGACCTACCCCTGCATACGGAATATTATCTTCGTCTTTCAATTGAAGATTAGTAAAACCTACATATGTTCCATCTTTTTTCTCAAAGATTTTTACTTTGAATTTTGAATAAGGGGTTTTTACAAGCTCTCCAACATTGAACTCAGCAACACATTTTTCAATGAACGCTATTCCTTGGATATTAATTGTTTTCCAGTCTCCCATTTCTACTCACTCCTTATCGTGTACCAAAAGATACTATACTTCCGTCTGGAGCTAAATCAATATATCTTCCGTTTTTTACATATCTTGTTACACCTGGAACTTCTCCGTATACAGGATATGAATTAGCACCTCTCAAGTTCTGTTTGAAAGCCTCCGCTTTTCTAACATATTGTTCAACATCTTGCGCTCCAACTTCGGCACCATGTTTATTAAAGTGCCATTCAAGGGAACTATCAGCATTGTTAAAACTTCCCTGGTTCCAGCTAGATGAAATAACTAGATTATTATCCTGTGGCACTAGAGGAATCGTCGTACTGGTTCTATTGTTTGGGTCACCGAATGGAATAGTCGTTGAACCTGATGCTTGTAATTCCCCTTCAATTGTCGTACTGCCTGGAGATAGAGGATTCAATGGATTATCCAATTTAAAGGGACTATTAGCACTAGAAGTATCTGTAGGAGGAGGGCTACTTATCCAAGAATCAGAATCGGAATTCCAAGTTGCTATAACCGTTCCAGCCTTATCGCATAAATATTTTGTTCCTTCCTGCAATAATACATAGCCAACAACAACTGTCGCTACTCCATTAATAAGAACCGTCTGTGGTTCAACAAGATTGATATTATTTTTTGTTCCACTCGCTGCGACAGCGGAACCAATCTGTGCATCACCACCAACGGCTTTTGCCGCTGCTGCGCCGATGATTGCACTTGCAACTTCCCGAAGACCAGGATCTTTAATGTTGAGTAATTGAACCGCAAGAGCTTCGTTTAGTGCCCCAGCAGCAGCACCAGAAGCAAAATTACCTCCCGCCAATTGGGCCATAAATCCAGCAACTATTGCATGAAGAGCTTCTTTTTCTGGTCCACCTTCTGCCCAGCCATTTCGTACACTTAATCGGTGAATTTCGTTATAGGCTACTTCACCAAATAGATTCGCTAATTCTTGTTTCTCTTGAACCGTTTTCTTATCAAAGATCTTACCAAGAACGTTTAATGAATTACCAGTATCGCGACTAAGTCCGCTAAGATCTTGTGTTTGATTGCCAGTAATCGTAATAGTAGCACCTGCTTCAATTGCAGATTTAGTAGTACTACTTCCATCACCACTTACTGGCATACCAGGAGTAGGAGAAATAGGTATCTTACCTTTGATATCAAAACTAAATCCTGTACTGCTTGCGCTGTACTCCGCATGGTTTTGAATATCCGAGTACGTAAGAGTCTCAGTAGAGAGTATGTTTTTATCTGGAGTCGCGTCGCTGGCAATGACCGCACCCTTCAGGTCGGTGTTGCCGCCGACTTCAATGTTGAAGCCGTCTTTGCCTACGTAGATTCCGGCCTGCTCGGTCACGCTTTGATAAGCGGAATTTGTTTGGCCTTTACTGAAGGAGCCGGTTATGCCGCTGCCAATACCAACGCGTATTCCAGTATTTTTGCTGTTCGCGCTGTAGTTGTCAATATCCTGCAAGCTGGCGATATTGAGGTCGGCGCCAATTACGGCGACTACTTTGGCCCCCTCGACCTGCGAGCCAATGAGGTTGGTGTCTTGTCCCGAAACCAGGGTGATTGTATCTGCCGCGATTAAGCTGCTGCCGCTGTGGGTGGTTGTACTGGCGTTTTCATTGCTGCGGCCTTGTTGATAGCTGCCGAAGATGCCGGTGCCTAACTCAAGGCCTGCGCCCCAGGCGGAGCTTTTACTGTCACTTTGTACCTGCTGCTGATTCTGGGCGGCCTTCAGGTTGATATCACCAACCGCTTTGATCGTGATATCCTGGGCGTCTATTTTTGTGCCTGTAAGGTTCACATCACCGGCGGTTGCCGTTATGGTTACCGTATTCCCGGCGCTGATGTTGGCAGGGTTCACGGTTTCGATATGAACGGTCTGCTCGGAGCTGCTTTTGCTGCTGCCTATGCTTACGCTTACCTTAATATCTTGTTTCAGGTCTTCTTCTTTGAGATCTTGCACCTTATTAAGATCTTTAAGGTCCTCATAGGCTTTATAAGCATAGAGAGCTTGCAGCCGTTCATCAGCTACCTGATTGGCCCGTTCGATATTGTTTACGGCGTCCATCCCTTTGTTTATAATGTTCCCGCCAAAGGAGACGCTCAGGCCGCTTTGCTTGACTTCATATTTGGTGGTGCTGTCATAGATGTCCAGGGTGTTGTCTATCGCTACTTTTTTCCCGGTGATGTCAAGGTCGAGTCCGGCGCTTAGGATGGCACCGGCGCTGGAAAACTGGTTGCCTGCGGTTAAGGTAACATCGCCGGCGATGGAACCGATGGTGCTGCCGATTTCGGCCAGCGTTTGTTCTTGAACAGTGAGTTTTTCACTTTTGCTGCCAATGGTGAAGCTTAAGCCCCCACCGGAGAAGAGGCCGGATTTTTTGGTTTTTTTGTAGTGGTCTTCCGCGCCGGTTTCGGCCAGGCTGGTGATGGTAAGATCGTTGCCGGCGGTGAGGTTGAGGTCATTGGTAGACACGATGTTGCTAGCGCTAACGGTAAGGTCATTGCCGCTTGTCATATCAACAGTTTCACCGGAAATCATGCTGCCAACCACTTCGTTGAGCAAGGCGTAATCACGTGTTGTGGTGGTTTTTTTGGACAAGAAACCGGATTTTGTTTTCTTGGCTTCGGTCAGGGCTTCATGCTGCCCGGTTACGGCTTCAATGGTGATGTCTTGCCCGGCAGTCAGGTTTATTCCCCCTTGTTCACTGATAGCGGAACTGGCGGAAATAGTGATAGAATCGGCTGCCGATAGCCTAATTTCCTCGGTGGCAACAAGGTTTGTCCCAATGACAGTTTCGTCATAGGTCATATTGCGCTGGTAGTTGCGGCTGGAGCCTGTGGCGATGTCGCTGAAGCTACTGTCGGTGACGCTGTTTAAGGTCAGGTCGCCGCCGCTTAGGGCCGTGATAGTAGTGCCTGCGGCCTGGACGCCGGTTAAGGTGAGGTCGTCGCCGGCACTGAGCTTGAGGTTGCTGCCGGCGTCTAACGTAGTGAGTTGTTGGGTAACGGTGCTTTGGCTATTGAAGTTATAGGCGTTCAGGTTGTAGCCGGAGGTTGAGGTATCAGCGACGGCGCCGAGGGTTAGGCTGTCGCCGGCGATAAGAGTGAGATCGCTGCCGGCTTTAAGTTCGGCCGCCTGAATATTCATGTCCTGGCCGGACTGCAGGCTGAGATTGCCGCCGGCCGTGATGGTAGTGCCTAAGTTTGTCACTGTTTCAGTGGCTTTAAATAAATTCAGCCTGTCGGTGTCAGTAACCACGCCCACGTTAATGTGTTGGGCACTGAGGTCAATGTTGGTGCCAGCGTTAATGTCTGTCCCAAGTAGATTCAAGTCCTGGCCTGCATTCACGGTCAGGCTGCTGTCGGTGGTAATGGTTGCTGTTTTGCCAAGGATGGTTTGGGACAGATAGGGGTTTTCATTGACCGTGCTGTAGGTCTGGCTGGTAATATTGCCGCCGGCAATTAAGCTGACGTCAGCCCCGCTGATGCTGCCGCTCAGGTTGAGGATGTCCTGGCTGGCGTTGATTTGGTTGAGCTGACCGCCGTCGATGGTGCCGCCGATGTTACTTACGTTAGCAGCGCCGATTTTGACGCTCTCCAACGCCTGGATGGTCCCGGTGTTGGTGACGGCGCCGCTGACGTTAATTTGGACGTTGTCGGCGCTGATGATGGCCCCGCTTGGCGTTAGGTCGCCTTCATGCAGGACGGAAAGGTAGACAACCGGAACGAGAACTTTCTGCCCTTCCACTTCCTGTTCAACGAGCCAGACGATGTCCTGGTTCAAGGCGGCCTGTTGCTTGGCGGTCAGGGCTGTGCCAATGGTCAGGTTTAAACTACCGGCCAGGGCTGCACCGTTTTGCAGCAGGGCCTGATACTGGGCGTCAGCGCTGTCATAGCCGTTGAGATAAACCCGGCCGGTCAGGTCAGTGATTTGCTCGCGCACCAGTTTCTGTTCATAGAAGCCGTCACCCAGGCGCTTCATAACAGCGGCTGGGTCATAGTTGAGCTTGTCCAGCAGGAAGTCGCTGGAGATAAAGGTTTTGTAGTTGGCGAATTTGGGGTTGGTTTCGACCAGATATTGGGCGGTAGGGTCTGTCTTTACGGTGTACAGGCCGTTTTGGGGCAAGGTGATAGTGCTGCCGCCATTGGTCTGAGGAGCTTTGACTTCTGCCGTCTGGGCGGCAGGCAGCAGGGCGGCGATGGCCGCAGGGTCCACGCTGCCTGCTGCACCTTGGCCGCCGGCCGGTGTTGGCGTTACCTGGCTGACGCCGCTGGCAGTGGTATGGGCGGTAACACCGGCAGGCTGAGCTGCCGGTTGGGCTATGGGCACGCTGGTGTCGATCATGGCACCGTGATTGCTGCCGCTGCCGGTTTCGACTGCCGCGGCAGGATCGGGCTGACCGGAGCGGGAGATGTTATCCATTGCCGGGCCCTGTACGGTCGTACTGCTGATGCCGGTTTCGACGCCGGTGTTTATCGCAGTGTCTGACGCGGCTTCGACCACGCTGGCCCCGCTAGTTTGGCCAGCATTGGTGATAGTATCTACGGCCGGACCTTGTATGGTCGTACCTCTGACACTGGTGTGGATGCCGGTGCTTACTCCATTGCCGCCTGTGGCTTCGACTGTATTTGCCCCGCTGCTTTGACCAGCGCTGGTGATGGCGTCTACAGCCGGGCCTTGTATATTTGTGCCGCTGACTCCGGTATGGATGTCCGTGTTGACCGCATTACCGGATGCCGCTTCCACTGCGCCGGACCCGTTATTTTGGCTGGAACCGGTGATGGCACTCACAGTCGGGCCTTGTACGGTTGTGCCGCTGACTCCGGTGTGGATGCCGGTATTGATTGAGTTGCCTGCTGCCGCTTCAACTACACTGGCCCCGCTGCTTTGGCCGGCGCTGGCAATGGCATCTACTGACGGTACCTGTACAGTTGTGCCGCTGACTCCCGTATGGATGCCCGTGTTGACCGCATTACCGGCTGCCGCTTCGACTGCGCTAGCCCCGCTGCTTTGGCCGGCTCCGGTGATGGCGTCTACTGACGGACCCTGTATGGTTGTGCCGCTGACTCCTGTATGGATGCCTGTGTTTACCGCATCGCCGGCTGTAGCTTTGACAACACTTGCACCGCCGGTTTGGCTGGATCCTGTGATGCTGCCCACAGCCGGACCTTGAACCGCCGCGCCGCTGACACTGGTATTGACGCCGGTATTGACTATTTTACCATCTGTTTGAACTTTAGTAGCATTACCAGTTTTACCCGATGAATTGATAGTTTTGACCGGACCGACGCTGCCTCCGGGGGTGACAGTAACGTTGCTGACGCTCATACCGTCGATGACGACCTGCTGACCGCCGCCGAAGCGGGCGGTGGTAATGCTTTCCAGTGCCGCTTCATCCTCTGCTACTTCGTTGTAAAGATCGTTCACTTTAATCGTTATAAAAACTTGATCAAGGTCATCAAAATAATCTTCAACATAAACCAACGCATAATGATTTACCGTACCACTACTGCCGCTCACCGCTTGATTAGTAACACTGCCACTGCTGAGTAAATTTTGCCCAGCCAATAACCAACTATTATCATTTAGAGTATTGTTGGTTTGAAGAACTAAATTCTGACCAGCAATAATCTTTCCCACTGACGAATCTTTAAATATTGTAGTTGTAGTGCCACTTTGCCCTAGGAATAATAAATAATCCGCTCTTCTTGGCCTAAAAATTCCGTATTCCCCTTCATAAAATCTTTGAAGTTTTGATTCTCGAACCTGTAGTTCGGTAAAAAATGAATTTATGTCGAAGCCAAGCATGTCTTTGACAAATTCATACCGCCCGCCATCTTCCAAAGGATACCACTCATCCGAAACCACTGTCTGCTCAACCTCAAACACACTCTTCTTATTCACCACATCATCGGCATAAATGGCAATATCCCCGTCAGACTCAATATTGGCCGATTGATTGGTGAGAGTCTTCGCCCTTACGGCATAGACCCCGTTGCTTTTCGTCTCGCTGCCAGCAATATCAATGTCGCCCATGCTGTAAATGAGCGCGCCATCCTGGTTGTTTATCGCCTCCCCGGCATACAGCTTGACACTGTCTGTTGCCGCTATGGCAGCCGTGTTGCTTTCATTGATAATGTTATTGGCCGTTACTTTGACAGTATCGCCGAACAGACTGCCACGGTTAAGGACAGTTTCTGCGGCCGTTACGTTCAACTGGTCATTAGCCACCATGCTGGCCCCGGCGCTATTGCTTACCTGCTGGCCGCTAACGCTCAGGCTGCCGCCGGCTTCCAGCGCCCCGCTGTTGGTGACTGTGCCGCTGGCATTCAGGGTAAGATCGTTAACCGCCTGCCAGGTGTTGCTCTGGGCGTTGGTGAAGTCGCCGCTTATGTTCAAGCCCAGATTGCGGCCGGCGCTGATGTTGCCGGCGCCGCTTAGGGCGGTGAAGCTGAGGCTGGTATCCGTGTTGGCGGCGAGTTTGCCCTGGAGGTTAGCGATGGTTTCCGCCTGCAGGCTAAGGTTACGTCCGGCTTCCACGGTTCCCTGGCGGTTGTTGAAGTCCGCTTCTGGCTGTACCAGAGTTACATCCTGACCGGCCGCCAGTTTGCCGGCCTCATTGTTAATGCCGCCTGCCGCCACCAGGTCCAGGCTGGCCGCACTTACTACCTGTCCAGCCCGATTGTCCAGTGTCTTGGCCCGGATGTTAGCCGCGCCGTTGCCGCCGATCAGGCCCTGCCGGTTATTGAGCCCTTGTTGTACGTTTATAGTAAGGCCGCTCTGGTCAAGACTAGTCAGCTTGCCGCCGTCATTATTGAGGGCCCCGGCGGCAATGGTCAGGCCCTGGCCGGCTTCGACGGTGCCGCTTTGGTTAAGCAGCGCATTGTTTGTTTCCAGACTGACGCTGGCGCTGCTGACCAGAACGCCGGCTTGGTTGTCGAAACCGACGGCCTGAGCGGTTACATCGCCCTGGGCCGATATGGTTCCCTGACGGTTGTCGATTTGATTTGCGCTCAAGTCAAGGATTCCGTTGCCGACCAGTTGGCCATCGTCATTGGCGAGTTGGCCGCTGGCGTTTACTGTAAGTCGGCCCGTACCGGCGTGCTGAATTTGTCCTTGACTGTTGGTAAGTTGATTTACATTCAGGGTTAGGTTGTGACTATTGGCGGCGAGCTGACCGCCCCGGTTGTCAAGGCTAGCGGTGCTGATGTCCAGATCGCCCTGGCCGTACTGGGCCAGCAGGCCGCCGCGGTTGTCGATCGCCCCGGCGGTAAGACTGAGCTGATTGGCTTTGATCACAGCTTGCTCATTGCTGAGTTTGGTTTTGGCCTTGATTGTGAGCGTTTCCTGGGCGGCAAGAGTGCCGCCGCTGGTTTCCACGCCCCCGGCAGTGGCGGTGATGCTGGCTGCTTGGCCGGCGTAGGTGTTGCCGCCGCTGAGATTTACGCCGGTCCCGGCCATAGCCAGGTTGCCGCCGGCCAGGTTCTGGCCGCTGGCGGTCACTTGTTGGCTGGCCGTCACGGTCAGGTTGCCGCTGCTGCCCACGGCGCTGCTACTGGTCAGGCCGGCAGCCAGCGTTCCGGTGGAGGTCACGCTTTTCCCGCTAAGGGCAACATCTTCCCCACCGGCAATAGTGCCACTGGTGGTCAGTTGCTCCTGAGCGGCAACCGTTACTGTCTCCTGGGCATAGAGGGTGCCCTGATTATCTACGTTGCCGCCGCTCACTGCCAACGCACCGCCGCTTTTGATCGCCGCGCCGCTTTCATTGGCTACCGCGTTGCCCGTCACACTGACTTGTTCCAAGCCCACCATATTGCCGCTATTGGTTACTTGCCCGCCGGCGGCAACGCGCAGTTCGCCATTGGCCTGCACCTGGCCCTGATTGACAAAGTCCTGTTCTGTCCTAACTTCTATGTCAGCGCCCGCCTGCAGCCCGGCAACTGTCAGGTTTTTCGCCCGAATGTCCGCCGTTTGGCCGGCAACCAGGCTGCCGCCGCTGATGTTTGCGCCCTTGGCCGCAATATGAAGGTTGTTCCCGGCCTGCAGGGTGCCGGCGTTATTGTCCACAACGCCGCTCGCCTGCGTGACAGCCAGATCCCGGCCTGCCGCCAGCACGCCGTCCCTGTTGGTCAGCCCGCTGGCGCTGGCTACCGTCAGGTCCGTCTTGGCGCTCATTTGCCCGGACGTGTTATCAAGCGTCTCGGCCGACACACTCACGGCGCCGTTGCCGCCAATGAGGCCAGCGGCATTCGACAGCTGGCCGCTGACGTTCACCACCAGACCGCCGGCCCCCAGGCTCGTCAGCTTGCCGCCGTCATTGTTCAGGGTCTGGGCGCTGACGCTGAGACCATTGCCGGCTTCAACCAATCCGCCGGCATTATCGACGGCCGCGTTAATCGCAACCGCCTGTTTGCCGACAATCTGCCCCTGCCGGTTGCTCAGCTGACTGGCCCGGATAGCCAGCTGTCGCTGCGCGAAAATAACTCCCTCGCTATTATCCAGACTGGCAGCGGTTATTGTGATCTCCCCGTTACCGACCACCTGGCCGCCGGCATTGTCAAATTCACCACCAGCCTCCACGGACAGCCGGCCTGTACCGGCATGCTGAATCACGCCCTGACGGTTGGTTATTTGCTCGGCGGCAATCGTCAGATTCCGGCTGTTGGCCGCAATCTGCCCGCCGGTATTGTCCAACTCACCGGTAGTAATCGCCAACTCTTCCTGCCCGTACTGGGCCAGCACGCCGCTCCGGTTGCTGAGCCCGTGGGACTCTATGGCTAATTGGGCGGCTTTTACTACAGATCCATCATTAACTACAACGCCCTGGGCCGCAAGGCTTACCTGGCCCTGGGCAGTCAGGCTGGCATTGCTATGCTTGATATCCCCGGCCGTTGCCTTCACCTGTACCGACTGACCCGCCTGGCTGGACGCACCACTAAGGTCAACCCGGCCGCCTTGCAGGACAAGGTCGGCCCCGGCCAGATTCTGTCCGGTTGCGGTAACCTGCTCCATAGCAGTGAGGGTCAGCTTGCCGGCAGGTCCTACCGAACCGTCGCTGTTCAGCCCCGCCACCAGCGTTCCGGTAGAAGCTACCTGGTTCCCGCTAAGGGCAACATCTTCCCCACCGGCAATAGTGCCACTGGTGGTCAGTTGCTCCTGAGCGGCAACCGTTACTGTCTCCTGGGCATAGAGGGTGCCCTGATTGTCTACGTTGCCGCCGCTCACTGCCAGCGCACCGCCGCTTTTGATCGCCGCGCCGCTTTCATTGGCTACCGCGTTGCCCGTCACACTGACTTGTTCCAAGCCCACCATATTGCCGCTATTGGTTACTTGCCCGCCGGCGGCAATGCTCAGTTCGCCATTGGCCTGCACCTGGCCCTGATTGACAAATTCCTGTTCTGTCCTAACTTCTATGTCAGCGCCTGCCTGCAGCCCAGCCACTGTCAGGTTTTTCGCCCGAATGTCCGCTGTTTGGCCGGCAACCAGGCTGCCGCCGCTGATGTTTGCGCCCTTGGCCGCCATATGAAGGTTGTTCCCGGCCTGCAGGGTGCCGGCGTTATTGTCCACAACGCCGCTCGCCTGCGTGACAGTCAGATCCCGGCCTGCCGCCAGCACGCCGTCCCTGTTGGTCAGCCCGCTAGCGCTGGCTACCGTCAGGTCCGTCTTGCCGCTCATTTGCCCGGACGTGTTATCGATCGTCTCGGCCGACACACTCACAGTGCCGTTGCCGCCAATGAGGCCGGCGGCGTTCGACAGCTGGCCGCTGACGTCCACCACCAGACCGCCGGCCCCCAGACTCGTCAGCTTGCCTTCGTTATTGTTCAGGGTCTGGGCGTTGATGCTGAGACCATTGCCGGCTTCAACCAATCCGCCGGCATTATCGACGGCCGCGCTAATCGCAACCGCCTGTTTGCCGACAATCTGCCCCTGCCGGTTGCTCAGCTGACTGGCCCGGATAGCCAGCTGCCGCTGCGCAAAAATAACACCTTCGCTATTGTCCAGGCTGGCAGCGGCTATTGTGGTCTCCCCGTTACCGACCACCTGGCCGCCGGCATTGTCAAATTTAGACTCAGCCTGAATAGACAGCTTATCTGTACCGGCATGCTGAATGTTCCCCCCACTGTTATCAAGGGTTCCTGCTTCAATGGACAAATTCTGGCTGTTAGCCGCAATTTGCCCATCGGTATTATCCAACTCGCCGGTGATAATCGCCAAATCTGCCAGACCGAACTGGGCCAGAACGCCACCCCGGTTACTGATTTTTTGCGCCTCAAGGGTTAGCTGCGCGGCTTTTACTACAGCCTCATCATTAATTAGATTGCCGGTGGCTGCAAGGGTTAGCTTGTCTTGGGCCGTCACCATGCCGCCGCTGGTTACGATATCCCCGTTCGTCGCCTTCACCTGTACCGACTGCCCCGCCTGGCTGGACGCACCGCTGAGATCAACCCGGCCGCCTTGCAGGCTAAGGTCGGCCCCGGCCAGATTCTGTCCGGTTACTGTGACCTCTTTTGTGGCCATAACTGTTAAATTACCGGTATTTCCTAGCGAACCATCGCTGTTTAAGCCGGCGGCCAGCATTCCGGCGGAGGTCACGCTTTTCCCGCTAAGGGCAACATCTTCCCCACCGGCAATAGTGCCACTGGTGGTCAGTTGCTCCTGAGCGGCAACCGTTACTGTCTCCTGGGCATAGAGGGTGCCCTGATTGTCTACGTTGCCGCCGCTCACTGCCAGCGCACCGCCGCTTTTGATCGCCGCGCCGCTTTCATTGGCTACTGCTGCACCGTTCACAGTGACTTGTTCCAAGCCCACCATGCTGCCGCTATTGGTTACTTGCCCGCCGGCGGCAACGCGCAGTTCGCCATTGGCCTGCACCTGGCCCTGATTGACAAAGTCCTGTTCTGTCCTAACTTCTATGTCAGCGCCCGCCTGCAGCCCAGCCACTGTCAGGTTTTTCGCCCGAATGTCCGCCGTTTGGCCGGCAACCAGGCTGCCGCCGCTGATGTTTGCGCCCTTGGCCGCCATATGAAGGTTGTTCCCTGCCTGCAGGGTGCCGGCGTTATTGTCCACAACGCCGCTCTCCAGTGTGACAGTCAGATCCCGGCCTGCCGCCAGCACGCCGTCCCTGTTGGTCAGCCCGCTGGCGCTGGCTACCGTCAGGTCCGTCTTGCCGCTCATTTGCCCGGACGTGTTATCGATCGTCTCGGCCGACACACTCACAGTGCCGTTGCCGCCAATGAGGCCGGCGGCGTTCGACAGCTGGCCGCTGACGTCCACCACCAGACCGCCGGCCCCCAGGCTCGTCAGCTTGCCGCCGTCATTGTTCAGTGTCTGGGCGCTGACGCTGAGACCATTGCCGGCTTCAACCAATCCGCCGGCATTATCGACGGCCGCGCTAATCGCAACCGCCTGTTTGCCGACAATCTGCCCCTGCCGGTTGCTCAGCTGACTGGCCCGGATAGCCAGCTGCCGCTGCGCGAAAATGACACCCTCGCTATTGTCCAGACTGGCAGCAGTTACTGTGGTCTCGCCGTTGCCGACCACCTGGCCGCCGGCATTGTCAAATTCACCACCAGCCTCCACAGACAGCCGGCCTGTACCGGCATGCTGAATCACGCCCTGACGGTTGGTTATTTGCTCGGCGGCAATCGTCAGATTCCGGCTGTTGGCCGCAATCTGGCCGCCGGTATTGTCCAACTCACCGGTAGTAATCGTCAACTCTTCCTGCCCGTACTGGGCCAGCACGCCGCTCCGGTTGCTGATGCCTTGAGCCTCAATGGCTAATTGGGCGGCTTTTACTACGGCCCCGTCATTGACAACAGTGCCCTGGGCCGCAAGGCTTACCTGGCCCTGGGCAGTCAGGCTGGCATTGCTATGCTTGATATCCCCGGCCGTTGCCTTCACCTGTACCGACTGACCCGCCTGAGTAGACGCGCCACTAAGGTCAACCCGGCCTCCTTGCAGAATAAGGTCGGCCCCGGCCAGATTCTGTCCGGTTGCTGTGACCTCTTTTGTGGCCGTAACTGTTAAATTACCGGTATTTCCTAGCGAACCATCGCTGTTTAAGCCAGCGGCCAGCGTTCCGGTAGAAGCTACATTTTTTCCGCTAAGGGCAACATCGGCGCCACCGGCAATGGTGCCGGTTGTCGTCAGGTTGTCCTCTGTCGCAACTGTCACTGCCTGCCGGCCATAAAGCATTCCCTGGTTGTCTACGTTGCCGCCGCTCACTGTCAGCGCACCGCCGCTTTTAATCGCCGCGCCGCTTTCATTGGCTACCGCGGCGCCGGTCACACTGACTTGTTCCAAGCCGACCATGCTGCCGCTATTGGTTGCCTGCCCGCCGGCGGCAACGCTCAGTTCGCCATTGGCCTGCACCTGGCCTTGATTGGCAAAGTCCTGTTTTGTTTTAACACGTACATCTGCAACGGCTTGCAGCACATCGACAGTCAGATTCCGGGCGCTAATGTCCGCTGTTTGGCCTGCCAACAGCCGGCCATGGAAGACATCAGCCTCACTTGCCGTGAGGGTGAACGTATTCCCGGCCTGCATGGTTCCATCGCTATTGTCGATGACACCGCCGGCCTGTTTCACCGCCAGATCCCGGCCTGCCGCCAGCACACCGTCCGTATTATCCAGCCCACTGGCGCTGTCTACCGTCAGATCAATCATGGCGCTCATTTGCCCGTCTGTGTTATCAATCGTTTCGGCCGACACACTCACGGAGCCGTTGCCGCCAATGACCCCCGACACATTCGACAGCCTGCCGCTGACAGCCACGGTCAAACCGCCGGTAGTCAAGCTGGTCAGTTCCCCGCCGTCATTGTTCAGGGTCTGGGCGCTGACGCTGAGACCATTGCCGGCTTCAACCAATCCACCGGCATTATCGACGGCCGCGTTAACCGCAACCGCCTGTTTGCCGACAATCTGCCCCTCCCGGTTGCTCAGCTGACTGGCCCGGATAGCCAGCTGCCGCTGCGCGAAAATGACACCCTCGCTATTGTCCAGACTGGCAGCAGTTACTGTGGTCTCGCCGTTGCCGACCACCTGGCCGCCGGCATTGTCAAATTCACCACCAGCCTCCACGGACAGCCGGCCTGTACCGGCATGCTGAATCACGCCCTGACGGTTGGTTATTTGTTCGGCGGCAATCGACAGATTCTGGCTATTAGCCGCAATCTGGCCGCCGGTATTATCCAATTCGCCGGTGCTGATCGTTAACTCTTCCTGCCCGGACTGAGCTATTGTGCCGCCCCGGTTGCTGATGGCCGCCGCTTCCAGGGTCAGCCTCGCCGCCTTAAGCTCCGCCGCATCATTGTTCAGTCGGCCGGCTGAGGAAATATGAAGCGTTTCTTGCGCACCCACTGCCCCCCTGCTGGTTATGACATCCCCGGCCGTCGCCGTAATGCTCGCAGACTGGCCGGACCAGGTATTGGCGCCGCTTAAGTCCACGCTCGCTCCTTGCAGGACAAGGTGGCTGCCGGACAAATTGTCGCCTTGTGCCGTGACCTGTTCCCCAGCCGTCACCGTCAGGTTGCCTACAGCTCCTATCGAGCCGTCATTGTTCAAGCCGGCCGCCAGCGTTCCGGTTGAGGCAATGCTTTTCCCGTTAATGGCAACGTCTTCACTACCGGCAATGGTGCCGCTGGTCGTCAGGTTGTCCCCGGCCGCAACCGTTACTGCCTGCCGGCCATAAAGCATACCCTGATTGTCTACGTTTTGCCCGCTCACAGCCAGTGCACCGCCGCTTTTGATCGCCGCGCCGCTTTCATTGGCTACCGCTGCGCCGGTTACACTGACTTGTTCCAAGCCGATTATATTGCCGCTATTGATTGCCTGCCCGCCGGCGGCAACGCTCAGTTCGCCATTGGCCTGCACCTGGCCGCGATTGGTAAATTCCTGCTCTGTTTTAACTTTCACATCAGCGTCTGCCTGCAATATATCGACCGTCAGATTCCGGGCGCTAATGTCCGCTGTTTGGCCTGCTAACAGGCTGCCGCCGCTGATGTCTGCTCCCTTGGCCGCCATAAGCAGGTTGTTCCCGGCCTGCAGGGTGCCGGCGTTATTGTCCACAACGCCGCTCGCCTGCGTGACAGTCAGATCCCGGCCTGCCGCCAGCACGCCGTCCCTGTTGGTCAGCCCGCTGGCGCTGGCTACCGTCAGGTCCGTCCTGGCGCTCATTTGCCCGGACGTGTTATCAAGCGTCTCGGCCGACACACTCACGGCGCCGTTGCCGCCAATGAGGCCGGCGGCATTCGACAGCTTGCCGCTGACATCCACCACCAGACCGCCGGCCCCCAGGCTGGTCAGCTTGCCACCGTCATTGCTCAGCGTCTGGGCGCTGACGCTGAGCCCGTCGCCGGCTTCCAACAAGCCACCGGCATTATCGATGGCAGCGCTAACTGTAACGGCCTGTTTGCCGACAATCTGCCCCTGCCGGTTGTTCAGTTGACTGGCCTGAATAGCCAGCTGCCGCTGCGCGAAAATGATACCCTCCGTATTGTCCAGACTGGCGGCGACTAGGCTGGCCTGGCCGTTGCTGACCACTTGCCCGGCTGTATTGTCGAATTCAGCACCAGCCTGAACGGCCAGCGTGCCGGCACCGGCATGCTGAATCACGCCCTGGCTGTTGTTCACCTTTCCGGCTACAATAGTCAATTGCTCCCCATTGGCTGCAATCTGGCCACCGGTATTATCCAACTCGCCGGTAGTAATCGTTAACTCTTCCTGCCCGTATTGCGCCAGCACACCACTCCGGTTACTAAGCCCGTGGGACTCTATGGCTAATTGGGCGGCTTTAACTACGGCCCCGTCATTAACTACAGCGCCCTGGGCCGCAAGTCTCACCTGGCCTTGGGCGGTCAGGCTTGCGTCATTATGCTTGATATCCCCGGCCGACGCCGCTACCTGCACCGACTGCCCCGCCTGAGTAGAGGCGCCGCTGAGGTCAACCTGGCCGCCTTGCAGGACAAGGTCGGCACCGGCTACATTCTGCCCTGTCGCCAGGATCTCTTTTGTGGCCGTGACTCTCAGATTGCCGGTATTTCCTACCGAACCATCGCTATGCAAGCCGGCGGCCAGCGTGCCGGCGGAAACCACGCTTTTCCCGCTAAGGACAACGTCTTCCCCACCGGCAATGGTGCCGGTTGTCGTCAGGTGATCCGCGGCTACTACCTTCACTGCCTGCCGGCCATAAAGCAGGCCCTGATTGTCTACGTTGCCGCCAGTCACGGCCAGCGCCGCGCCGCTTTTGATCGCCGCGCCTGTTTCATTGGCTACCACGGTGCCAGTCACATTGATCTTGTCCAATCCTTCCACGCTGCCGGTATTGGTTACTTTCCCGCCGGCGGCAACACTCAGTTCGCCATTGGCCTGGATCTGGCCCTGATTGACAAAGTCCTGTTCTGTCCTAACGTCTATGTCAGCACCTGCCTGCAGCCCAGCAACTGTCAGGTTTTTTGCCCTAATGCCCGCTGTTTGGCCGGCAGCCAGGCTGCCGCCGGTGATGTTTGCGCCATCGGCCGCAATATGAAGGTTGTTCCCGGCCTGCAGGGTTCCAGCATTATTGTCCAAAACGCCGCTCGTCTGCGTAACAGTCAGATCCTGGCCTGCTGCCAGCACGCCGTCCCTGTTGTTCAGCCCGCTGGCGTTGTCTACCGTCAGATCCGTCTTGGTGCTTAGTTTCCCATCTGTGTTATCAATACTGTCTGCCGACACACTCACGGCGCCGTTGCCGCCAATGACCCCCGACACATTCGATAGCTTGCCGCTGACGTCCACCACCAGACCGCCGGCCCCCAGGCTGGTCAGCTTGCCGCCGTCATTGTTCAGGATCTGCGCACTGACGCTGAGTCCGTCGCCGGCTTCCATCAAACCACCGGCATTATCAACGGCAGCGCTAACCTCAACCACCTGGCTGCCGACAATCTGCCCCTGCCGGTTGTTCAGCTGACTGGCCCGGATAGCCAGCTGCCGCTGCGCGAAAATGACACCCTCGCTATTATCCAGGCTGGCAGCGGTTATTGTGGTCTCGCCGTTGCCGGCCACCTGGCCGCCGGCATTGTCAAATTCACCACCAGCCTCCACGGACAGCCGGCCTGTACCGGCATGCTGAATCACGCCCTGACGGTTGGTTATTTGTTCGGCTGCAATCGTCAGATTCCGGCTGTTGGCCGCAATCTGCCCGCCGGTATTATCCAACTCGCCGGTGCTGAGCGCCAAATTTTCCTGCCCGGACTGGGCTATTGTGCCGCCCCGGTTGCTGATGGCCGCCGCCGTCAGGGTCAGCCGGTCTGCTTTAAGCTCCGCCGCCTCATTGGTCAGTCGGCCGGAGGCGGAAATATGCAGCGTTTCTGTCGCGCTCAGAGCGCCCCCGCTGGTTACGATATCTCCGACCGTCGCCGTAATGCTCGCAGACTGGCCGGACCGGGTATTGGCGCCGCTTAAGTCCACGCTCGCGCCTTGCAGGACAAGATGACTGCCGGACAAATTCTGTCCTTGCGCCGTGATCTGTTCCCCAGCAGTCACCGTCAGGTTGCCGGCAGCGCCTAGCGAGCCGTCGCTGTTCAAACCGGCGGCCAGCGTTCCGGTCGAGGCAACGCTTTTCCCGCTGAGCGCAACATCTTCGCCCCCGGCGATGGCGCCGTCACTGCTGAGTTTGTCAGCAACGGCAACGTTCACTGCCTGCCGGGCATAGATCGTTCCCCGGTTGTCTACGTTTGTGCCGTCTATATACAAATTGCCGTCGCTTTTGATTGCCGCCGCGGCCGCGTTTTCTACCGCAGCGGCTGTTATGCTTACACTATTCAGACCCGTCATAGCGCCAGTATTGATGAGCTTGCCGCCGGCCTTGACACGCAGGTGGCCATTGGCCTGCACCTGCTCCTTATTGGCAAAGTCCTTGAGGGTACTGATCTGTACATCTCCACCGGCCTGCAATTGATTCACCGTCAGGCTGCCGGCAGCGATATCCACAGCCTGGCCTGCTACCAGGCTGCCGCCGGCGATATCCGCTGCTTTGGCCGCAAGCGTAAGATTGTTGCCGGCCTGCATGGTTCCCTCTTCATTAGCCAAAATGCCGCTCGCCTGCGCCACGGTCAGATCATGGCCCGCCGCCAGCGCACCGCCGGTATTGTTCAGCCCATTACCAGTGGCTACTGCCAGATCAGTCCTGGCGCTCACTTGCCCGTCTGTGTTGTCAATCTCTGCTGCTGCCACGCTCACTGCGCCATTGCCACCAATGAGGCCGGCGGCATTCGACAGCTTGCCACTGACTTCCACAGTCAGAGCCGCCGCCCCCAGACTGGCCAGCTTGCCGCCGGCATTGTCCAGCGTCCGGGCCTTGACGCTAAGACCGCTGCCGGCTTCAAGCAGGCCTTGGCTGTTGTCGATGACACCGGCGTGAAGTTCGGTTTTCTCGTTACCGCTAATCTGACCTTGCCTGTTGGTTAGCTGCTCGGCCTGCATAGCCAGCTGCCGCTGGGCAAAGATGGCTCCTGCTGTATTGTCGATAGCTGCTGCCGTTATGGTGGTCCCGCCGTTGCCGACAATCTCGCCGGTGGCATTGTCTAACTTGCCATCTACCGCGATTGCCAGCGCTCCCTTGCCGGCATGCTGAATCTGGCCCTGGCTGTTGGTTAAGGTTCCCGCCGCCAGGGTCAGGTTCGCGCTATTGGCGGCAATTTGACCGCCCGTGTTGTCCAGCTCGCCGGTAATGATCTTAAGGTCACTCTCGCCGGATTGGGCCAAAACACCGCCGCGATTGCTAATCTGTTGAGCAGCAATTTGCAATTGACCGGCATTGCTAAGACCGGCATCATTGACCAATTTATTTTTCGCCGCCAGCGCAAGCTCTTGTTGAGCCGCCAGGCTGCCGCCGCTGTTATTGATATCCCCGGCGGTCGCTATAACCTGCGCCGACTGACCGGCCTGGGTTTGTCCCCCCTGCAGCGTAATATCTGTCCCGCTAATGACAAGATCGCCGCCGGCCAGATTTCTGCCGGTGGCCGTTACCGCTCCGGTTGCGTTAATGGTAAGATCACCGGCGCTTTCTACCGCACCGTCATCTGCCAGACCGGCTGCCAGCGTGCCGGTGGATTGAATTGTTCCGGCCTGCAGGGCCAGATTACCACCGCTGGCCAGCGTTGCGCTGCTGGTTATCTCGTTTTCCGCCGTAACCGTCACCGCTTGTTTGCCGTATAGTGTGCCCCTGTTTTCTACCGCAGTTGCGCTCACGGCAAGTTTGCCGCCGCTTTTTGCCGCCGCGCCGGTTTGATTGTTAAAAACGCTGCTCGCTATGGAAATATCTTTGCCTGCTGTTATCGCGCCGTCATTGACTACTTTCCCTTTGGCATTGACGGTGAGGGCGCCATTGGCCTCAATCTTTTGCCGGATGCCGACGTCCTGTTGCACCTTGAGGTCAATATCTTTTCCGGCCAGCAGCTTGTCGCCCGTCAGGTTGCCGGCGCTGATCTGCAGATTGCTGCCGGCCGCAAACTCGCCGCCACTGACGTCGGCAGCACCGGCTGCGAGGCTGAGGTAATCGCCTGCTGCTATAAGGCCTTGTTGATTTACGATAATTCCGTCTGCTTGCCTTATGGTTAAATCGGCACCGGCCGAGATGGTGCCGGCCGTGTTGGTCAGCCGGTCCCCAGTGGTTATGCTCTGTTTTTGTTTGGCAATCAGTTGACCGCCGCTGTTATCTATTGCTGCCGCGGCTATGTTTACCTGACCATTACCGCCAATCAGCCCCTGGCTATTCGTCAGTTCCCTGCTGACGTTCACCGTTAAACCGGTTGCATCCAGGCTGGTAATTTTCCCGTGGTCATTGACAAGTGTCCGGGCTTGCAGGGTTAAGCCTTCTCCCGCTTCAACCAGGCCTTGTTCATTATCAATCTCCTGGGCTGTTATTTGTATATCCTGTTTACCCACTAATTTTCCGCTGTGATTTTGCCAACCACCGGTGTTTACTGTCAACTGCCGTTGCGCGAGGATTTCCCCCCGGCTGTTGTCCAGGTCCCCGGCTGTCAGGTGAATCTCGCCGTTGGCGGCAATTTGTCCGTCTTGATTATCAAGCTGCGTACCGGCCTGCACATTAAGTAGCCCGGCTCCGGCCTGGCTGATTTTTCCCTGGCGGTTATCGAGGCTGCCGGTCGCAAGGATAAACCGGTCCGCATTGACGGCGATTTGTCCGCCGCGGTTATCCAGCCTGCCGCCGGTGCTGATGCTGACTGTTTCGCTCCCGCTCTGTTTCATCAAGCCCCTTTGGTTGTCGATAGCGGCCGCACTGACGGTTAGCTGTGCGGCGCTGAGGGCGGCATCTGTGTTGATCAGACTGCCGGCCGCCTGCAGGCTGAATTCTTTACCGGCGGCAATTGTCCCGCCCGTGTTGTTTAGTCCTCCTTGGGCCGCTTTGAGAATAATATTGCCGCCGGCGGTTGTAGCAGCGCCGGTTAGATCAATACTTGTCCCGCTGAGTTCAAGGTCGGCGCCGGCCAGATTTTGGCCGGTGGCTTTGATTTGTCCTCCGGCCTTAATGATGAGGCTGCCGCTGGTTCCCATGCTGCCGTCGGCAGTTGCGCCGGCGGCCAGGCTGCCGCTGGCATCAAGGCTCCAGGCCGTTAAGGCCACATTGCCGCCGCCGGCGATGGCGCCGCTGCTCGTTATCTGCCCGTCAGCTTGGATGTTAATGTTGCTGCCAGCCTGGATCTTGCCGGTATTGACCACTGTCTGGCCGATAGCTGCGGCAACATCCTGGCCGGCGCTAATCGCCCCGCTATTTGCCAGAGTGCCAGTAGTCACGTTAAGGTTTTTTCCGGCCATGATTTGCCCGGTTTTGTTGGCCGCGCTGCCTGCCGTTAGAGTAAGATTGCTCCCGGCGGCAAGCAGTCCTTTATCATTGTCTAAAGCAGCGGCAACGTTAACCGTAAGCTCAGCTTGGGCCGTCAGCTCACCGCCGGCATTATCCAGCTGGCCGGCGCTGATGTCCGCCGCGCCGTTACCGCCAATGACACCGGCCCTGTTATCCAAGCCTTGCTGTACCGTCAGACTTAGCCCTCTCTCATCGAGGCTAACAAGCCGGCCGGTTTGGTTATTCACTGCCTGGGCAGCCAGTTTCAGGCCGGACCGGGCCTCCATTTGGCCGCCCCGGTTATCCACGCTGCCGCTGGCCTTCACTGCCAAAGCCCCGCCGCTTTGCATAGACCCGGCCTGGTTGGCAATGGTCTGCGCCTCAATAGCCAGTTTGTCCCCGGCACTCATTTGGCCCTTAACGTTATCCAGGTTTTGCGCGGCCAGTTGCAGTTCGCCGCCGCTTCGTATTTGTCCGTTTTGATTACTGATGCCGTCAACGGCCGAAAGGCTTAACCCGCCCCCGCTCTCCAGCCTGGCATCGCTGCTGTCGATACTGCCGCCTGTGGCTTTGAGCCTGGCAGCCTGCCCGGCATAGCTGGTTGCGCCCGCTAAATCAAGCTTTGCCCCGGTCATAGTTAAGTTTTCGCCAGCCAGATTCCGGCCGTGGGCGCTGATGTTCCCGCTGGCCGTTAGCTTAAGGTTACCGGCTGCTCCTAGCCTGCCCTCGCTGTCAGTTCCCGCTGCCAGCGTCCCGCTTGAGTCTATGGCCGCGGCACTCAGCTCGGTGTTTTTCCCGGCGGCGATGGTCCCACGGTTTTCAATTACCCCGCCTGCACTTAATTTATTGTTTTCCCCGGCATAAATCGTTCCCCTGCCGCTAATACCTTCGCTTGCTGTAATATCTATGTTTCCCGCTGCCGATGTTATCCCGGCCAGCGTGATTTTTCCTGTCTGACTTAACATAAGGTCACCGCTATCAGCTGCCAAAACTCCCTGGCTATTAACACCAACACCTTTTTCAGTTCCGACCAGTTTGATCTTGCCGGCATACATGCCGCCTAAGGCACTAACGTCCAAAGCCACGGCCGGCCGGTCGCCCTCGCCGGCGATTGCCTGAGTGGTCAGCTTGTCATAGCCTACTTGGTTAGCGCCGGTAACAACGTTGATGTCTTTGGCCCAGAGGCCGGCATTGACGCTGACTGCCCGGCTGATGAGATCTACCCGGTCAACGCCGCCGGCGTTCAGCCCTGCTCCTGCTATTGCTATTTGGCCTCTGGTGACGCGGAAGGCTTCTAAGCTGCCGCTGCCGCCAAAGACAGGCGTGCCTGTAGTGAGGGTAGTACGGCCTGCATTGATAAAGCCAAACCCAGCCCCGCTAATACCGTTAGGGTTGGCGATAATAAGGTCGGCTTTTGGGCCGGCAATTTCGGTATATCCATACAGGTAACTTGGTCCCGAGCCGGTAACTTCGTTGAGGATAATCCGCGCTGCCTCGCCGGTGAGGTGAGGATTGCCGGTGATATAGCCGGCCAGCTGCGTCTGGGTAATGATTTTTGCGTTATTTAGGACGAGTCCCTGCGCGTCAATGTTAAAGATGAGGTACTGGTTTCTTGATACGCCGGCTGCCGATGGTGCGGCAATTTGCACAATTTCCGTTCCATTGGCGCTTTTTTCGATAACCGGACGGTTTTGGGCGGCGGCGCTGGCATCAGCCGTTACCTGCGCGGCAGCTAAGGCCGGCTGCGTTAGATAAACGGCTAAGGTGGTCCAGGCAATGGCTTTCTTCCATTTGGCGCTTTTTATGTAAGTGACAGGGCTTTTCATAATTTCCTCCTTGCAATATGATGTTACCTATTTGAATATCCATACGGCTTGTCAATATTGAATTGATTATCATTATCATTATCATTGTATGTTTCCAAAAATTTAATCCATTTTTGGAAACATATGGTTGTTTATATTATAACTTGTTTTAAATATGATTTTAGTAGGACTACTGTCCTGTTTTCTTAAGGCTAATTCTTCATTTATCTTGAATTTGCCGTTTTGATCGTCCTCGGATAACAGTTTCTAGCAACAGAAAAGCAGGCTGCTATACATGCTTTTCTACATGATAGCAGCCTGCTTTACGTTAGCTCTCTTTTCGCCAAATTGCTTTATTATATTTGTTGGATCCACTGAAAGCCGTAAGTGGGGGTGGCGCTGGTAAAACCAGCCGGCTTTTTGAGCGGCCAGCCAATAAAGAGATCATAGCTCCCACCGCCGCTTCCACCTCTGACTCCAACAACAGTTCCGGCCAGGGCTTTGCTGCTTAAGCCGGCGGCTGGCGGCCCACTGACCTGCCCATAATCAAGCCCCCAATAGATACTGGCAACACCTGCCGGCACCATGAGTTCATTCTGTAAATACCAACCATTCTCGGCAGATAGTGTTTGTTCCCCGTCAAACCCCCGCACGGTATAGCGGTTGCCGATGCTAAAGCTGTCAGCAGCATACAGGCGATTGTTGCTGTATTGACCACTAATACTCATTCTATACTGGCTTTTAATGCCGGCAACAGCAGCTGGTTTGACGATGGCGGCATCGATTGTCCAGATATGGTAGCGGGTGGTAGGCAGATTACTGCCTGTCAGATCAGCCTGGGCGCCAAACCAGGGCACGCCCTGCTGATGGGCAATACGGGTATCAAGAGTGGTTTGTCCCAAATAGCGGCGCTCATGTAAGGCAAGGGTTAAAGCGGTGGTATTTTTTCTTTGTACGAGGATCTCAGTATCCTCAACGAAGTTTTGGCTGCTCCTTTTAACGAGCCCCAGTTCCAGATGGGTTTTGCTGGTTTGATCGCGCTGGATAAGTTTTTCAACAGTGAATCTCGTATCCCGGTTAGTCCCGGAGTAGCTAATGGGCTGGGATCCGGCCAGGACAGTCTGATGATAATCATAGCTGTTTTGACTTATAGTGTAGGTGAAATTACCGTCCGGCCGGGAGTAATAGATGCTATGGCCTTTTGTGCCATATTGAGAGCCGCTTTGTTCTCCGTCCTGATTAAAGGAAAAATGGAAAAGATCGTTGGCTTGTAACAGGTTATCATAGATAAAGGTTTGGGCGAGCTGCAGCTCGCCTGTGGCTTTACTGCCGGAATCGTCAATAGAGAGAATAACCTTCCAGGGTTTGGTCTGTTTAAGATTAATTACAACATCGCTCTGACCTGGGGTTTCAGCCGGCACCAGTTGCATTTCGGCATCCTGTGAGGGTACCCGCTTGAGTTGCTCGAGTCCTTGTTCCAGGTCACGCAGGTTGAGTATATCGCCCGGGCGGACGGGGAAAGCAGTATGCCAGTTGCCTTTTTGTTCAGGGTCCTGAAATCGGATGTCGTGAATAATACCTGGTACAAGGACAAGGGTTAAGGTCCCTGTGGAAAGGTCCTGCGCGGGGATAAGCAGACGGCTGGTGACATAGCCCCGCTCAATGAGAAGATTGGTGGCCTGTTTTACGATCAGATTAATCCCTTGCAGACCGATATTACGGTTCTGGTACTTACGCAGCGCCTCCTGCAACCATGCAAACTGCTCCAGGTGCTCTCCCTGCAATATGATGGTTTGAATAGGAAAGCTCAAGCTTTCTTCTGGCAATCCAACTTCTGGTTTGGCCTCGCTTGGGGGCTGAAGGAAGACATCGCTGCGTCCCTGGCGTTCTTTTTTATCCAGGGCTTCCTGCCGGACACGCCGATTTTGTTCTTCTTTGTCGGCTACAGTCGGCGCAGCCCAGGCTGAGCTTAGGCTTATTTGCAGCAGAATAAAGAGAATCAGGCTAGTTTGCAGAATTTGTTTGCAGGTATTTTTTTTGTCGCAGATCAATTGCTTCAGCTCCTCAAATGGTAAAATGATTTGGATTATTGCCGATTAAAACAAAAAAATCTTCTGATTGCTCAAAAGATTGAAAATGACCGTTTAGGAAGCCAATCCCCTTCCCATCGCTCACAGGTCGAATGGTGATTGTTACGCAGGCAGTCCGGACCATGCTTACATGTTTCCAGGCTAACTCAATGCAGCTTTAAAGTATTTCCTATTCAATAACGGGATTGTGCCAGAAAATATCAACCTCCAGCCAAGTCCTCTGCGTACCTATACACCACTAAATTTTAGGCATATGAATACGTTTAATTATTCCCTTTATTGCAAATTTTGTCAATATATTTTTAAATTATTACCCTTTACTTTGGAAACATACGCAAGCAACGCCCCTCAACGTACTACCTTAATGCACTTGTAAGCACCTTGCCCCTATTTCCCCTGTAAATCGCGATAGGCTTCAAAAGCCCAGGGATGATAAGCCTTAAGCTGTTGCCGGTTGTCGTATAAATACCGGAGATAGGCAAAAGCCCCGGCTGCCACTGAAACCTCCAGGGCCGCTTTAATATCTGTTATAAAACCTGCATTATGCGCAGGATCCCACTGCAGCTTATCGGCCACAAATAATATCATATCAGCCAAAGTGGCATTGGCTTTTAAGGTCGAATGACATTCAATGGCACTTAGAATGGCCGGGTCCTTAATGTTAAAGATCTCAGCAGCCATAAGCCTTGAGATTTTACCATGCAAAAGAGCCGGTACAAGGTGCTCTGCCGCCAATATATCAATTCCCAGCTTATTGCACGCAGCAATTTTCTCAGCATCCGGGATAATGCCGCCAATATCATGCAGATAGCCGGCAATAACAGCCTGCTGCTCATTGGCACCACACCGGCCGGCCAGTCGCCGGGCTTCAGCAGCAACTTTGCGACTATGGTCGGCAATATTACCGCAATCATATTCCTGCAGCAGGTTTATGGCGTCTGTCTCAATCTTACCCGTAAAATGTAACTTAACAATCAAATTAGAGAATACTTCATTCATCTAATCTTGTCTTGCTCCTCTCTTGGCGGGCTTCCGCCTGCATTTTATCCTGCCGGTGTTTTAGTTTCCGGATGTATTTTAATATTTTCTCAAGCCGGTCCAGCTCTGCTTCCAGCCCTAAGTAGGCATCATCATTACCAGGGAATTCATCGGCCGCCTGATCATAGGCTGTGATCTGCTGTTGCAGGGTTTCAATAATAAGCTGTACGCCTGACAACTTGAGCCTTGGCTCTCCACAAACGCCGGTAAAGGTACTGCTGTTAGCCGGCACGATCCAGGCCTCAAACTTAGCACCAGGAAAGGGGATTTCTTGCCTTAGATTCAGTTCCTGCTGCCGGCTGACTGCTGCCCTGAAGCTATCATTACCTATACCCAGCGGGATTCCCGGTCCACTGTATACAGCCTGCAGCCCATCGGCTTCATAATGGCCGTAAGTGCCGCCGCAGGTACACTGCTTCTCGACAAAGCTCAGACTAAACATATCATGGCATTGGGGACAATACAGCAGTTTCACAGGTATCACCGCTTTCAATAAAATAAGGCGACTTAATTATAAAACTCGCGGCAGCTTGGCAGCTCGATGGCGGCCAGCTGTCCGCCGAATACCCCGCCGCAGTCCAGGCAGATTTTGTCCTGGTGCTGGCGGTCGTACCAGATCCTGGCCTGTTTTCTCTTTTTGATGTCGTTGTAATGATATAAAAGCCAGGTGGGAATATGCCCGAATACAAGAACTTTGCCGGCATAGGCCGGGCAAAAAGGAAAGTTTGCCTCCATCCATACCAGTTCATTTTCGGTATTTGCTTCAATCGGTTTGGCGGTATTGGCGCCGGCATGGCTGAAAATGAACTTGCCGACAGCCAGATAAAGGGGCAGGCTGCGGACAAACTGCAGGATTTCCGTTAGCCGGCCTGGTGACAAATCTTTTATTTCCTCGTACATCCGGGCGCCGCCGTTATGCTTAATCCAGGTATACAGGCTGTCAGAGGGCCGGGTACGCCAGGTATCGGTTGTCAGCATTTCAACCAGGCTGTGTTCTAAGAACTGCTCATGATTGCCCTTAAGCAGGACGGCCCCCTGCTGCTGTAACTCCAAACAAGTAGCCAGGCAGTCCAGGTTTTCCTCGCCCCGGTCTATCAAATCGCCACATACCACCAGCAGGTCCTGGTCTGGTTCGTAACCGGTTTTTTTCAACAGGTTAACAAAGCGTGTGTTTTGGCCGTGCAGGTCTGAAGTCGCTAAGATACGATCAACGGTCCGCATTCCGTCCCCTTCTCTCCTATTTCACTCGGTGTATTCCGGCTGTCTGCAAGCCGTATGGCAGGCCGGGCGGCAGCCGGTTCATTGCCCGGCCTGCACCGGGATGCGTTTATAAGGCAGCTTAACCAGTATTTGCTCGGTCAATTCGGTAAAAACAAAGGCGGCATCTGTATAAATGCTTTCCGGTTCCCATTTGGCTTTAGACACTTTGATTACATCATATTTGCCGGTTACGGCCGAATAGGCATACCCTTTCAGCACGATGTCGGAGTCAATGTAGGTATCATCATACCAGGGCAGATATAACCGTTTCAGCCGGACTTTTGACAATTCGACAACAACAACGATATCAGCGGACAAGGTGGTGGCAAGACCGGCCATAGCCTGCTCATCCGTTAGTCTGAAAGGATGCTTATCAGTGCTAACGGCCTGCGTGGCTTGGGCAACCGTATCTGCCGGCAGCAGCGCATAATAAGGGTATTTGAACGGCTTTTTTATAAGGTCCTGCACGATCTGCACATCATCCGCGTACCGGTACTGGGCGGTATTGATAACAGGCAAAACGGCCACTGTGAGCGGGGTAAGCGCATAAACAGGCCCGGCAACCGTTGCGAAACAAAGGACGAGAAGCCATAATAAAATTTGCCGGCACAGGCTCATTGATCATCATCTCCTTAAAAACCCTCCAACAGGAAGAGGGCTTTAAAATATAATGTGGTCAAGGTACTAGTACCTTGGCAGCCTTAAAACGGTAGAATAATGGCGAGGCTATTTTTCGCAAACCAAGGCGGAGGAAGGAGGCATACCGGACGTATGCCGACTGACGACAACGAAGGGTTGCGGGAAATAGACCGGCAGTATTCACTGGATTAGGGCTGACAAGGTACTAGTTCGCCATAAAATTCCAATATCCTTCGGCGAAAGCAATGGTGGTCAGGCCTGCTGCTCCGAGTCCCGGGCAACCGGAAAAAAAACCCGCTATTGTCCGTTGCCAGACAAAGCGGGTTCCCGGAGGTCAATTCCGGCTTTTTTCCATGCTAATTGCCACTTGTACGCGTAAATAATTTAGAGCTTTCCTTTAATACCAAGGGCACCAGACTAAACAGGATAACCAGGCCCCAGTCGTGTGCAGAAAGCATTTGGACCTTAAAGGCCGCAGCCAGGAACGGTACGGAGATGACAGCAAACTGTAAAATAAACCCGACCAGGATTGCACCAATCAGAAACTTATTAGAGAATAAGCCAATTTGGAAAATGGACTTGTCCGGGTCGCGCATGGCTAAGGAGTAGAATAACTGGGAACCGGCCAGGACTACAAACGCCATCGTTCGGGCATAGGTCAGCACCTCGTCCGGGATAGACCTTGAGCCCAGGCTGTAGCCGTATTCCCGCAAGCCAAAATAGAAGGCGGCGAGCGTAAGGCTCCCGATCAGGAGGCCGCCCATGACCGCTCTGAAGCCGTCTCCGTTGGCAAAGAAGCTTTCTTTGGGGTCACGGGGTTTTTTCTTCATGACATCTTTATTGCCGGGATCAATACCAAGGGCAATCGCCGGCAGGGTATCTGTAATCAGGTTAATCCACAGCAAATGAGTGGCCATAAGCGGTAACGGCCAGTAGCACAGGACGGAAACGAATATGGCCACAACCTCGCCCAGATTGCAGGAAAGCAGGAATATAACCGATTTCTTGATATTGTTGTAAATGTTCCGGCCTTCTTCAATGGCATGGACGATCGTTGTAAAGTTATCATCGGTAAGAATCATATCACTGGCACCCTTAGCAACGTCAGTCCCGGTGATCCCCATCGCGACACCGATATCGGCGTTCTTTAATGAGGGAGCGTCATTGACGCCGTCACCGGTCATAGACACAACGTTGCCGTGGGCCTGATAGGCTTTTACGATTTTGACCTTATGCTCCGGCGACACTCTGGCGAAGACCCGGTAATTGTTTATTTTACTTAAAAACTCCTCCTCCGATAATTGATCCAGCTCGGCACCGGTAATACTCTGCTCGATGCTGGTGGCGATCCCCAGTTCCCGGGCGATGGCTACTGCCGTATTTTTATGGTCGCCGGTAATCATAATCGGTGTAATGCCGGCATTTATCGCTTCATGGATGGAATCGCGGACCTCAATCCGGGGCGGATCAATCATACCCACTAACCCAATCACGGTTAAGTCTGTTTCCATGTCGGCCTGCTCAAGCTTACGGTCTGTGTTTTTAAAGGCCGCGCCCAGAACGCGCAAGGCATGATCTGACATTTCTTCGGCAACCTTTAGATAGGTTGCTTTCATCTCGGCTGTTAGGGGAACAATCCGGCCATTCACTAAGGCCGTGGTTGATAATTCCAGAATATTATCGATCGCCCCTTTGGTATGAACCCGATAGGCATTTTCTTCTTTATTGAGGGTCGACATTAATTTCCGTTCCGAATCAAATGGTTTTTCGCCAACCCGTTTATACTCGGCATGCAGCGTTCTCCTGGCCAGGTCATATTTTTCCCCCAGGACAACCAATGCCACCTCGGTGGGGTCACCGGTGCTTTGTCCATTTTCATAGGTTGCATCAGAACACAATACAAAGGATTTTATCAGCTCCTGCTCGTCCTGTCCGGCTTCCAGTCCTGTGCCCGCCGCCGGGATATCCTTTACATTGCCGAAAGTATAAAGTTTTACCACTGTCATCTTATTCTGAGTCAGGGTTCCTGTTTTGTCTGAACAAATAATGTTTACAGACCCCAGTGATTCCACGGCCGGGAGTTTTTTGACGATGGCGTTGATTTTGGACATTCTGGTAACCCCCAGGGCCAGAACAATGGCAACAATAGCCGGCAGCCCTTCCGGAATAGCCGCCACTGCCAGACTTATGGCGGTGATGAACATCTCGAATAAATCACGTTGTTGGAAAAGGGCGATAATAAATATAAGCACACATATGCCGATAGCCAGAAACCCTAAGATTTTGCCCAGCTCATCAAGCCGCTTTTGCAAGGGCGTCATTTCTTCAATATCTTCATCCAGTATCGTGGCAATCCGGCCAATCTCCGTAGCCATCGCCGTGGCGACAACAACGCCTTCCCCCCGGCCATAGGTGGCTAAAGTTGACATAAATGCCATATTGGACTGGTCCCCAATCGGGGTTTTAGAATTTTCATGTATAGCATTGGCATTTTTCTCAGACGGAACAGATTCGCCGGTAAGCGATGATTCCTCTATTTTAAGATTGGCGCTGTCGATCAGCCTGAGATCGGCAGGGACAAAGCGGCCGGCATCAAGGACGATGATATCACCGGGGACAATCTCCTCGGAATTAATTTCCCTGACCTCGCCATCACGTTTTACAAGTGCTCTGGGGGTTGTCATGTCCTGCAGGGCTTCGATGGCCTTTTCCGCTTTGTATTCCTGCACAACACCGATAACTGCATTTAAAACAACTACCAGCAGGATAATAACCGCGTCAACATATTCGCCAATAAAAACAGTAATAACTGCTGCCCCCAGCAAGACGTAAATCAGCATATCCTGCAGATGGGTGAAAAATAACGCGATTAACCCTTTCTTGGGTTTGCCCTTTAGCTTATTTTCGCCATACTTGGCCAGTCTGGCTTTGGCTTCTTCCGTAGTCAGCCCGGTCGCCGGGTTGACAGTAAATTCGTTCAGCGCCTGTTCCGGTGCTTTTGAGAACCACATATGCAGTCACATACCTTTCAACGATGATACATACAAATAACCAAGCCCCGCCCGTGAGGACAGCCGTTACTGTCATCTTGGCCGGCAAAAATGCACAGGGGGCTTAGCTTGCATGCTGTGATACAGTGTTAGAAGTTTAACCCGCGGTCTATCAGGTTATGTATGATAATTGGGCCGGCAAAAAGCCGCGGGACGGTGGTCCTGTCCTGAAAACTTATGCTACAATTTGATTTTGCAGCAATCATCCCTATTACTTAAAATAATCAAAAAGCCGGCCAAAGTCAATATCTGCTATTTTTTTCTTTTCATAAATCTTGTACAGATCATCAGCGCCCTCCCGGAGGTGCCGCGAACTAATGCCATGGGCTAAAGAAAGCTTGGCTTCGATGTAGGCGGCAAAATGGTCACAGGCTTTCAGCAATTCACCATCAATCGGCGAATATTGATCTTCATTATAGTTAGCGGCTATTTCCCCTGAACCCACAATTACTATCTGGTTGTCGACAATAACCTTATTGCTGAACTCATCCTGAATAAAATAATAGATCTGTTTATGCCAGCCTGAAGGCAACAGCGGCAGCAGCTTTTCCTGAATCTGGCGGCTCTCGATTTGCTTGATCAGATCTTCCAGCCCTTGTACTGATCTTTTCACCGGGGAAACGATGTCTCTGGTCAAAACCTCCGGCAGGTCATGAAACAACCCGCCAAAATAGTTGTTGGCAATCCGTTGGGCGCAAGCCCCGGTCTGTATCGAAAATACATAGGCAAGTATTGCTACAATTAACATGTGCCCCATCACCGAGGTCTCCGGCACTCTGGGCGCTTGAGCCCACCTTTGCTGAAATCTTAATTGCCCGACGAGATTGATAAAATGATTAGTCTTTTTTCCTAACCAGATTTTCTGCACGCCAACCAGGTCGGAATGATCTTCAATCTCATTGTCAATTCTGGCCTTTGTTTCTTCTAAGCCATAGATGTTCGAATTAAGGTTGTGGATAATCTGGAACTCCCAGTTAGTCGCCAGATAATGGGCGGCCCGCAGGATTTTCTTTTCTTTGTGAAAATATTGTGCCTCTAGGAGATACTTGGCAAATTTATTGTAAAACGCTTCTCCAATACAGTCTATTTTCGGCTTTAATTCATTCAATACCCAGCGGTTCAGTTTATCACCATGGGTAGACATCAGCTCACGAAAAACCGAAGGTTTTATATCTGTTAAACAAATCCTGTGCAGAAATTCGAAAATTCCCCCCTCAATTAAATTGACCCAGTTAATGACCGCGCCCCGGTCATCCTCTTCAAATCTGGCCAATACAAAAGCAATAATCATTTTGTGGGCCTGCTTGTCCAATTCCGTAAAGCCTTTGGGCCGGATATGGTCATTCCACCGCTGAATATGGGCACTTTCATACACTAATTCAATAAAGGTTTTTCCAATCACTGCTATCCCGCCTTTGTCCCATTTACCTTTTATTTGTTCAGATTTAGCCAAATGGGCCGAATTCGCGCAAACTGCCATTTCCTACTGCGGATCGTCATACCCAATACATTCCCAGGAAAATACAAAAATCCTGCAAGACTTCAAGAATTTGCAGGCTGTGGGCTATATTTTATTGACAGTCACTTGCAAAAAGCTAGGCTTTAGATAGCTTCGTGGGCATAAATGCCGGATAAGAGATATTTTTGCTCTGTTTACTCACTGCAATAAACCCCTCTTTTTATAACATTGATTATCATTATCTATCCAGCGTTTAATTATATGGTCATTCTTTTTCTTTGTCAAATTTTACTTACCCAAACAACCTGGCCTTCTGCTGCCCAAGCACCTTACCTTCTGTTGCAAACGTAAGGGACACTGGTTGATAGCTGCACCAGTGCTTTAGCCAGGCAGCAAGTAGAGCGTTAAATAGCGCAAACACCACCTGGCACGAATACGGGTTGCTGGCCTAGCCGCAAGCCGATCAGTTATCCTGTTCCCCGGCCCGGTATGCCGCAGGTTTTCCTGTTAAACCTCGAAAGCAACAGCACCGGCATAACCTGGGGCAGGTCTAAAGGGAGCAATATTCCAGCTTGCAGTACTGATCCCTTCGCCGGTCACGTTGAGCCTGGTATTGTTATTTTCACTGTTGCTCGTGATGCAAAAGGAATCTAAGGAACGGTTCAAACCCTCCCCTGTCGCCTTGACAAATGCCTCTTTACATGTCCAGCAATCAAAAAAAGCCTGCTGCCTTGCACCGTAGGGATGGCGCTGAAAAGCTGCTTTTTCCTGGGGATGAAAAAAGCACGCCACTATTTCCGGGAAATCCGGCATACACCGGATATGTTCCACATCAACACCAAGTTTGTGAGCTCTGGCAAAAGCCAAAACTACCAGATTATGCGAGTGGGAAATATTAAAGGCAAATAGCTCCTGGCCGTGCTTTCCATATAGTTCAGGCTTGCCCTTAGAGCCGCTTTCGAGCAAAATCCGGCCGGAAGCAATATTCAGATATTGCCCGATCATCCGCCGCAGCAGTCCATGGGCCACAAGAAAACGCAACCGGTCTTGGGGAAAACGAAACTGCTTCATCCGGCCGGTTTCTTCTGCCGAAAGCAGCATAGCCAGTTCCTTGCTCCCGCACGCGAAGTCTTGTATAGAAACCGGCCAGAGTTGGACTTCACCGGCCGGCAACAGCAAAGGCGAGTCTGAAATAAACTGGGTGGCAGTCAATTCCATAATCCGGATTAGCAAAAATAAACTCCCTCCTTGTATGACCCGTCCACACCCCGATTTCTTCCGGGCCAGCCTTTATATCCGCAGTACCACCGCAGGCTGAAACCGGACAGGCCAGCGCCCCCCTTCCACCGCACCGGCCTCTGTAAAACCGGCAGGGGTCGCAGCTAATTGACCAGCCAGCCGCCTATATTCTGTAATGCGTTATGTACTTAAAGCGGTTGCTTGACCGGCAGTGCGGAGCAACAAAAATTCTTTTTTCACCATGACGGCAGTCCATAGTACAATCACCGCGTCGATGGCCAGTGAGCCGATATAAATGCCGGCAACACCCAGCACTTGTGGCAGGATCAACATGACCGGTATGTAGAAAACCAGTTGCCGGGCAATCCCGATCATGGCCGCTGGTTTCCCTTTATCAATGGACGGAAAAAAAGTCATCGCCATAAAGATAGACGACAGCAGGGGCAATAACACCATATAGATCCGGAAATACATCAACTGCGTGTCGGTAAAGGCCTGGTCAGGTAGCATCAGGTTCAGCGCCCAGGCCGGCGCCGCCATGGAAATAAGCCAGAAAGGCAGGGTCAGCAGCAGGGACGCAACCGTAAATATCTTATATGCGCTTATAACCCGCTCATATTGCCCGGCGCCGTAATTTATGCCGGCAACCGGCTGCAGCGCCCGCATTAAGCCGAATATCGGAGTCAACGCAAAGATAAATATACGGTAAACCACGCCATAAAAGGCTATATCCAGCACCGTGCCATAACGGGCCAGGGCGTTAAACACAACAACCCCCTGCACCAGGCTCATAACGACCATAATGAATGAAGACATTCCCAGGCTGAATATGGACTTAACCGTGTTTTTATCCCAGTTAAAGGTAAATAACTTGGCCCTGAAGGACGCAAAACCCTGGCCAAAATAAAACCAGCCCAGCAGAGTGTATACCAGCATGCCGACATTGGTTGCCCAGGCCGCCCCTTTTACTCCCAGGCCGAGAAGCGCGACTAGCAGGTAGTTCGCCAACACGTCGGCTAAGAGGCCAATGCCCATCATCACCGCCGCCGCCTTCATCTTGCCCTCGGCCCGGACGATCATATTCGCCGCCAGCCCGTAGATCCAGAAAAAAGCGCCAATCACTGTAATCCGGAAATAGATATCGCCCAGAATCAATACTTCGCCGGCTCCCCCCATCATTTTCACCAATTGTGTGGAAAATGCCAGTCCTAGTACCATATATACCGCCGTTACCAGCACAGAAATATAGTTGACCGTCCCCAGCAGGCGCTCCTGGGTAGTTTGGTTCTGGCGGCCGATGGCAATGCTCAGTACGGCACCGGCGCCAACACCAACCAGGGAACCTATCCCGATGCTGATCTGCGTCAACGGGTAGGCTACGGAAACTCCCGCCAACGCGGTTTCACCCACGAAATGGCCGACAAAAACTGCCGAAATGACAGTGTTCAAGCCATAAAGAATCATGGCGATAATTGCCGGCCAAGACAAGTCGGTCATCACCTTCCACAGATTTCCGTTTAAAATAAAATATTTCTCTTGTTCTTTGTCACTCACAGCTGCCTGCATCAAAGAAATTCCTCCTGACTTTTTTAATGAATTAGCGAATCAGTCATTGTTGCCTGATCAAAGCGAAATTGATATTCATTATCAATATAATTATATCTGTTTACCCCTTTTGCCTCAATGACAAAAAGGATAAATCTTTATGCTAAAACGTATTTTCGGCACAGGAAGTGCCCTGCTTGCCTGTGCCAAAAATATAGATTAGCAACGCTTTGCAAATGTAATTACGCTTCCAAAACAAATCGCCGTTGGCCTTACTGACCGGCAGGAAATAGCAGTTCCGGTTTGGGCTGACCTTATTTTTCTCTATACAGGATAGTTTTGCCTCTGATTGCGGCAATAGCCCCGACCTCTGTCATTAGCAGGGAAAAGTTTGCCGGCGTCAGGGATTGTTTGCCGTCGCACAAAGCCACATCCGGATTCGGATGCACTTCAATAATCAACCCGTCGGCACCGGCTGCAATTGCCGCGCAGGCCATAGGTCTTACCATCTTCCAGCGTCCGGTGCCATGACTGGGGTCGACAATGACTGGTAAATGGCTTAATCTCTTTACAGCAACGACGGCCCCCAGATCCAGCGTATTGCGGGTATAAGTCTCAAAAGTACGGATGCCGCGTTCACAGAGGATAACATTATAGTTGCCTTCGCACATAATGTATTCCGCCGCATCCAGCCATTCACTGATGGTAGCCGCCAGGCCGCGCTTAAGCAGCACGGGTTTATCGGTCTTGCCGACAGTTTTAAGCAAATGGAAGTTTTGCATATTTCTTGTGCCGATTTGCAATACATCAGCATATTGACTGACAATGTCAACTGCCGCGGCATCCATAACTTCCGTCACAATTTTTAAACCGGTTTGCTCTCTGGCCTTTGCCAGCATATTCAATCCTTTTTCTTCCAAGCCTTGAAAAGAGTAGGGCGAGCTACGGGGTTTGTAGGCTCCACCCCGCAAGAACTGCGCGCCGGCTCTTTTAACCGCTCTGGCGGCTTCCAGCAGTTGCTCCTGGCTTTCCACCGCACAGGGACCGGCCATGATGCCTAAATGCAGCCCGCCTATTTTTACTCCCTGCACATCAACTACTGTGTCTTCCTGTTGGAATTCCCGGCTGACAAGTTTGCAGCTTTCCCTTACATGATTTGACTTTTTAACTCCCGGAAAACCATCAACTGCTATGCCGCCGGCAACGGACTGCTTTTGGTCGTTCACACCGTTAGCCGGCGCTGTGTCTCCCTGGAACAACTGATATTGCAAGCCGGCTTCCATCAATTTTTTAGCCACAATGACCACTTCCTTCTGAGGAACAAGTCCTTTGTTCCTGCCAGGTTTTATCAGTTTATTGGGCAGGCATTGATCATCCCTGCTTTGCCCAGGCAGTCAGTTCCGTCATTTTTTCCCGTTCCTGCTCCATTTGCCGGTAGCCGGCCACAGGCAGGGAAATATTTACTTTCCTGCCTTCCATTTTTACAATTCTGGGTGTCGAACCGATCACGGTGCAGTCTGGCGGAACATCCCGGTTGACGATGACCGTTTGCGCACCAATCTTACTTCTGCTGCCAATAGTGACCGGACCAAGGATAGTGGTGCCATGGCCAATATACACATCGTCGCCAATAGTGGGATGCCGTTTTCTTTGCTCCTTGCCGGTTCCCCCCAGGGTAACGCCATGAAACAGGGTACAATTATAACCAATTTCCACAGTTTCGCCGATAACCACCCCGCTGCCATGGTCACAAAAGAATCCTGGTCCGATTTTTGCTCCCGGATGAATTTCAATCCCGGTGAAAAAGCGCATCAACTGAGAAAACAGACGTGGTAAAAAGGGTATCCCTATGCGGTAAAGCGGATGAATCACATACCGGTGAACCGTAATAACGTGCAGGGATGGATAAAGCAGAAACTCGATGTTCCTGCAGGCAGGATCATGCCTGTAGATAGCCCGGATGTCTTCCAGCAGTGCAATCATAAACCAGACTCAGCCTCCTGTCAAAGTTTGCCTTCAACAAAATCCTCTGTATTTGTTGAGTTTGTTGCGGGTTCAACAGTCTGCGCCAATAAAGCCAGCTTGGATTGTTGGAAAAGTGTTTGCAGCGACAATTCAATACCATACCGTTTTTTTACAAGATTGACAAACTGGATGGCCCGTAGTGAATCCCCGCCAAATTCAAAGAAATCGTCGTCAAGACCCGGAGCTTGATAGTTAAGAACTTCTCCCCATACCGCGGCAAGTTTTATCTGGGCAGCGGTGGCCGGGGCCCTGCTCGGCCTACTTGCTGCCGGTTCCTGTTTAGGAGTCAATTGGGCCAGGGCCTTGCGGTCAATCTTGCCATTGGCGGACAGGGGCAATGCCTTCATTATCACATAGCGTTCCGGTACCATATAGCGTGGAAGCTTGTCTTTGATCACTGCCGAGAAAATTTCCGGATCAAATACCTTCTCACCGCCCGCATGCCGGGGTTTGAAAAAATCGGTTTCCTGATTTTCATCCAACACCACGTAGCCAACCAGCTTCGGTTGTCCGGGAGATTCCTCCCCTATTCCCACCACAATATCCTTTACTGCTTCAACCTGCCTGACAGTAAATTCGATTTCTCCCAGTTCAATGCGATAGCCGCTGATTTTTACCTGTAAATCTTCTCTTCCCAGAAATTCAATCGTACCGTCCGGCCAGTAGCGCCCCAGGTCGCCGGTGTAATACAGACGTTCGCCGGTGTGCGGATGGGTAATAAACTTTGCCCGCGTTTTTTCAGCATCCTGCCAGTAGCCCCTGGCCAGGCCGTTCCCGCCGATATAGAGATTTCCCGGCACCCAAACCGGACAGTCCAGCATTGCCTCATTTAGCACATAATAGCGCTGATTCGTCAGCGGTTTGCCGTAGGGAATGCTTTTCCAGCCTGCATCAACGGTCTCAATGCTATACATATTGGACCAGATGGAGGCTTCGGTGGCACCGCCCAAGCCAATTACCCGGACTTCGGGAAAAAGCCTTTTGATTTTGTCAGGCAGGTCCAGGGGAATCCAGTCCCCGCTTAAAAGCACCACCCTTATGGAAGCCGCCAGCGGTGTTTCGGCCTGGGAGGCATATTCTGTCAGCATTTGCATAAAGGCCGGGACTGTGTTCCAGACGGTTATCTTTTCTTTTGCCAGGAGTTCGAGCCAGTAGGCCGGCTCTTTGACGCGTTCGGCGTCGGGAATAACAACAGCGCCACCGGCAGCCAGCATGCCGAAAATATCATATACGGAAAGGTCAAAATTCAGATTGGAGAGGGCTATGGTCCTGTCGCCGGGACCAATGTCCAACCGCTTATTAATATCTAAGATGGTATTCACCGCTCCCTGGTGTTCAATCATCACTCCTTTCGGCAAACCGGTGGAACCGGAGGTGTAAATTACGTAGGCCAGATCCTCCGGCCGGACATCACTGGTATATACGCCGTTTCCCGCCCCGTTCACCGTCATTTGGTCAATGTCTAACCGAACCATATCTTCCGGCCAGACGCTCCTTGCAGCCACAGCCGACTGGGTAAGCACCACCCTGACATTACCGTCCCGTAATAGTAACTGCACTCTCTCCTCCGGCTGACTGGCCTCCAGTGGCAAATAGGCAGCTCCCGCCTTAAGAATTCCCAGTATTGCCACAATTTGCTCCCAGCCTTTGTCCATCACCACGGCAACCAGAGTGCCGGGCTGCACTCCGGCTGCCAGCAGGAACCGGGCTACGAGGTCTGCCCTGACCGCCAGTTCCGCATAGGTTAAAGTACGTGTTGCGGTTATTAGTGCCGGTCTCTTGCCGTCTTTTTCCACCTGACCGGCAAATAAACTAATCAGTGTCTCCCGCGAAACCGGCGCACCGGTGCTGTTGGCTGCCAGCCTTGCCGCCAGCCGTGGTACATTGATCAGACTGGCAGCCGGTTTTGACCATGCTGCCGCATCCCCGGCTAAATCTTTAAGCAGCCCGCAATAGGCCGCAAACATATCTGCCAGCAATCCTTCCGGGAAAATATCATGCAGCGCATCCCAGGATAGCAGCAATTCTCCCGCCTGTTCGGAAACCTGATGGTCCAGCCATACCTGCGGCGTCTGCGAAATTCCGTAAGTGATTTTTCCCAGATAACTTTGACCGGTATCGGTTTCACTGTCCTGCTCAATGCCCAGGCCACTGGTAAATACCACCGGCATGGTGACTGCCTGGCGCGGGCCGGAAATCCGCCCCAGCTCACGTTCCACTAAAACGCCGCTGACATAAGGATGATCCAAATCCTGCCAAAGCTGCTGCTGTAAATTTTTGCCCCGTTCAAGAAAAGTTTTGCCGGTTGAGGTATCTACCGCCAATAATGTCAAGGAAGTGAAATCGCCAACCAGCTCCTTCACCCGGGGATGCAGCGGCAACCGGTTAAATCTTGTTAAATTGATCGTAAAGCGGGAGCGTTTGCTCCACGCGCTTAAAACCTCCGCATAAGCAGTGAGCAGAATACCGGCGGCAGATAACCCGCCCTCGGCGGCTCTTTTCTTAATGGTTTGCCATTCTTCGCGTCTAAGCCTTGTTTCCAGACGGCTAAACCGCTGGACGGAAAGCGAATCCGGATTTTTTGCCAGCGGCAGTTCCGGTGCCGACGGCAAATCAGGCAGGCGATCCTGCCAGTATTTCAGATCCCGCTGATATGCAGCTGTTTTTTTGATTTCCTCCAAAGCCATAACATAATCTCTAAACGACAAGGCCGGCGGGAACAGCAGCGCCTCAGGCTGATCATACAGCCGTTTCCACTCGCGAAAGAGGTGAAAAATGCTCCAGCCATCAAGAACGATATTGTCAAAGCTGATATGCAGGCGAACGCGCCCCGTACCGGTTATAGATGCCCGGATGTCGAACAGCGGCCATTGTTCTGTTTTGAATATCTGATGGGCCATACTTTCGCGGATATTTTCCAGTTCGGCGTCTACATCGGCTGCTGTCCGCAAATCATAAACTTTTATTGAATAAGCCGGCACCGGTTCATAGATTTTTTGGGACTGGCCGTCAGGCAAAACCACCGCCCGCAGCATTCCATGCTGATTCATTAAGCGCTGCCAGGCCGCATTCACTTTGGCCAGGTCCAAGCCCTGCCCATCTAATTCAAAATAGCAATGGGCCGATACATTACCCAAAGAATAAACACCACTGCGGCCCAGCCAGTAGGATTGCTGAATATCGGTTAGCGGAAAGGGCAGATAGGTTTCTGCCGGCTGGGGAATGATTTGCTGCAACGCTATAGGGGCCGCCGCTTTGTCCGCTTTCTCATTATCAGCCATTAATTTTTGCAAATGCTCGACCAGTTCGGCCAATACCGGTTTCTTAAAAATGGTTTCCAACGACAACTCCACGTTGCATTTTTGCCGGACCATGGCATTCAACTGCGTTGCGAGCAAGGAATCGCCGCCCAATTCAAAATAATGATCGGTCATGCTGATCGCTTCCACACGCAGAATTTCGGTCCAAATTTCGGCAAGCAACAATTCCACCGGCGTCCGGGGAGCAACAAACGGTTTATCCGGAACTTCGTGCTTGGATGTAGCTGGCAAAGGTAATGCTTTTTTGTCGATTTTGCCGTTTTCGGTAAGCGGCAATTGCTCCAAAGGGATAAATACCGCCGGAATCATATACTCAGGCAGAATGTCCCGCAGAAAGTTTATTATTGGCGCCCCTGTAAAAGCTTTTGCCCGGCGGGTAGCTTGCAGCAGAAACACGTGCTGGTTATAGCGGCTCATCCGTTCACCGGCTTCCGGAAAAACAGCCATTGCCGCACCGTCTTCGGCTTGAAGCAGGGCCTGCCATTGCGCAACGGAAAACAGCGGCGCGCGCACGAAACGCCGTTCATCTTCAAAATGAATAAAGCCATTTTCCAGAAAGCCTGTGCTTATCTGCTGCAAACGGCTATTGTCCGTCATTTCCAGAATCAGCGCTATTCCGCCCGGGGCCATAAGCGCCAATGTATTATGCAAGGCATTTTTTATATTGCGGGCGCGATGCAGGGAATTGGCCGCGATAATAAGGTCATAGCTGTTGGCCTCATAGCCCTGGTGCAGCGGATTTTCATTGATGTCCAGCTGCCGGTACTCCACAAAGGGATAGTTCTTAAACTGTGTTTTGGCTTTATTGATAAAAAACGCCGAGGTATCTGTGCAGGAAAACTCAACCTGTTTAGCCGCAAGTAAAGCCAGCATGCTGCCGGTCAGTTGCAGCCCCCTTGCCCCAAGCTCCAGGATTCTGACCGGTTTGCCGGTTTGGCGGCTGTCAACGGCTGCCGCCAGCAGCCCCCGGGCAATGTTATTTCTCTGTTCCGCTCCCGGCAGCCTTTGGACGAAATCGTCCGGCGCCTGATGTGCCTCGGCGAAAAAAAGCTCCAGCGGATCCACTTTTCCCTGCAGCATAGCCGCACTGTTGCTGTCAAACTGCCTGAGAAACCGTGCCAGGTCCTCCAGATAGCGCGCAAGACCCGGATACTCTTGGTTTACAACGGCGGCCGGGTCGCTGGGAAAATCCCGGGTGTTCGTCAGCAGGCCGGCTTCCTTTTGGATTACAAGCCCCTCTTCCGCCAGACTGTCCAGCCACTGCCCGATCAATTCCCGATAGCGCGGCTGAATATCACAATGCTTCAGCAAATCGGCGACAGTATAGCTCTCGCCGGCCCGGCACCAGGCTCCGGCCTGCTGTAAAGCCCGGCATATATAGACAATCGTTAATTTTTCACTATATTCACGGAAAAGGTCAAATGCTGCTTCGGTTTCATCTTCTTTCGTCCCGGCTGCGGCCAGGCTTTTGCCAATGCGCAATAGTGCATCCCAGCGTTCCTGCCTGCTTGCGGCATTCGTTTCCACCGCTTGGAACAGCGCAGCGTCTTGCGCAGCGGCCGGAACCACATAGCCGATCAGCTGTTTGTTCCCGTGCAAATCGCCAACTGCGGCAACTACGGCATTGTCGACGCCGGGATGCTTTTTGATAGCGGCTTCAATCTCCCCCGGTTCAATACGGTGCCCCCGCACTTTCACCTGATAATCCTGCCGTCCCAGAAATTCGATATTCCCGTCCGGCCAGAATCGGCCGCAGTCGCCGGTACGGTACCAGCGCATATTCCCGGCGGTTACAAACTGCTGCTCCGTCAGTTCCGGCTCGCCAATATAGCCCTTGGCAATACCCGCGCCGCCGATCCAGAGCTCTCCCGGCACCCAGTCCGGACAATCCCGTCCCTTTTTATCCACTACCCGGTACAACTGATTGGTTAAGGGTTGGCCATAGGGAATCGAAGTCCAGTGGGCCGGCAACGGCAAGGTTACATCATAATAGTTGGACCAGATAGCCGCCTCGGTGGCGCCGCCCATGGCCACAAGCCGGGAGTTGGCGGCAACCGCCTGCAGTCTCGCGGGAATATCCAGGCCGATCCAGTCGCCGGAAAGCATAACCACCCGTAAGGACAATAACTGTTGCCGGCGGCTTTCGGCTTCCACCAGCAGCATGGCCAGCAGAACGGGAACGGAATTCCAGACCGTTAGCCGATATTCTGTTATTAGCTCCAGCCAAAAAGAGGCATCCCGGCGGGTATCCTCGGTAAGCAGCACCAGGGAACCGCCTGTCCCCAGCAGGCCGAAGATGTCATAGACCGACAGGTCAAAATCCAGGGCGGAAACCGCCAGGGCCCGGTCACTGACCGTCATGCCATAGCGGCTGTTGATGTCGGCGATGGTATTCCAGGCCGCCGCGTGAGTGATTTCAACCCCTTTGGGTTCGCCGGTTGAGCCGGAAGTAAATATGATATAGGCCGAGCTTGCCGCCGGATTTGTGACCGGTTCCGCCAGCGGCGAGCTGTGTTCAGCCGCTTCCATGGTAAGTACCGCCGTATTCTCCGGCCAGGCAATACCGCCGGCTAAAGCCTCGTTGGTGAGGACATAGCGTATGCCGGCTTTGCGGTGGATGATTGCCCGGCGTACAGCCGGTTGCTGCGGACCCACCGGCACATAGCAGGCCCCTGCCGCCAATACTCCGAATACTGCCGCAATCTGCTCCATTCCCCGCGGCAGGGTAACGGCAACGGTATCGCCCTTCTTTACCCCCTGCGCCTGCAAAGCGGCCGCTGCCTGCAGGGCATATCCGGCGAGGCGACTGTATGAGGTTTCGGCTTTGGTCGCCCCTTCGATCAGAGCCACCTGTTGTGGCTGCCGGGCGGCAGTCGCAAAAAACGGCATATGCAGGCAGGTTTCTATTGCCGGTACGGCAACTGTCCTTTGCCGGTTAGTATGCTGCCAAGCCGGTACGGTGTCAGGGATCTCCCACCAGTTGTTCCCTGCCGCCGCCAACCGGTAAAGGCACTGCCGGTAGGCGTTAAACATCTGCTCCACCAGTTCAGCGGGGAATAATTCCTCAATACTGTCCCAAATCAGCAGCAAGCCCCCGTCCATGTCAAATAATTGACAATCAAGCCATACCTGGGGTGTTTGCGAAATCATATAGCTGATTTCACCAAAAGCCTGGCGAAATTCATCCTCAATCAGGGGAACACCTAAATTACAGGAGAAAACAATGGGGGCAAACGTTTTCTCCCCGGGATGCAGCCGCGTCAGATCACGCTGGACCTTTATCCCCGAATACGCTATATTCGCTATATCCTGATAAAACTGTTGCTGCACCTTTTGCGCTTGCCCCAGGAAGGATTCACTGCCGGTGCAATCCACTGCCAGCAACAGTAAATTGGTAAAATCGGCAACAACATTGTCGATCCCTTCGTCGGCAGCCTGCCGGTCAAATAACGGGACATTAATCAAAAACTTCGAGTTGGCGCTCCAGCGTTCCAGCACAAGCGCATAGACAGTTAAAAGCACCATGGCCGGAGTCACTTGATTGGCAGCAGCACGTTTTTTTAACGCTTCCCAGACCGGGGCCGCAACCAAGTGCTCTCTCCGCCTGAACACAGGGTTTTTAAGGGTTTCCGGCTTTACCTGCAAGGGTAACGCCGGCCCCGCCGGCATTGCCGGCAAACGTTTACGCCAGTATTCGGCGGCTTTCGCTTTGTCTGTCGCCTGCCGTTGTTCTTCCTGCCTTAGATATTCGGCAAAATTCCAGTTGTCCGGGGCCTGGGGCCTCTCATTGCGCCCATAGGCGGCGGCCAGATCCCGCAATATGATTTGGAAGCTTTGTACGTCGGCTACCAGTAAATCAATGTCAAAATGCATGCGGGTCCGCCCCTGCGGCAATAAACTAAGCTGAATTTCCGCAACCTGGCCGTCTTCTATAGCCAGCAGGCGATGCGACAGCTGCCGGCGTATCGCCAGTAATTCCTGGGGAAGTTCATCCTCCGGGCATTCCCGCAGATCATGCACTGTTATCGGCTTGGCTGCCGGCGCCGGCAATACCTGCTGCTGTCCGTCGGGCAAGAACCGGACCCGCAGCATCGGATGATGCCTCACTAACTGTCCCCATGCCGCCGCCAGTCGTTCAGGGTTAACAGCGTTTCCGTCCACTTCCAGATAACCGTGGCAGCCAACCCCGCCAAGGTATTGATCCTGGCGCCGTCCAATCCAGTACGCATATTGCACGTCGGTAAGAGGAAACGGGGCATACATATCGGCAATGTGCCGCTGTTCTGTGCTAGTAATCTGTCTTACGAAACTCGGGCTATAGTGTTTGTTTAATAAAGACCACCACGCTCCCAAGCTGGGGTCTGAAATCAATTCGGCAAAGGTAACGGCTGCCCCCAGTTTACGCCATTTGTTCACCAACCGCATAATTTGCAGCGAACTAAGACCAAGCTCCAGTAAATTGCGCCGTTCATCCAATTCAACAGGTGCTGATAACATGTCCAAAATTTGCGCTTTCACTGCTTCATAATCCAGAATAAACACAGTTGTTGTATCTTCATAAGACGGTTTATTCATTTATGCACGCTCCCTTAAAAGCTTATTGCCTAGCCATGGCCCGCAGCTTTTTTTTATCCACTTTCCCCACGTTGGTAAGGGGAAAACTATCAATGAATTCAATCTGATCGGGCATTTTATACTGGGCAATACCCAATTCGCGGAAAAATTTACCAATATCCGCCAGGGTAATGGTCCGGTTATCGGCTATCAGAAACGCACACGTTCTCTCTCCCAGATTTTCATCGGGAAGCCCCAGTACGGCCGCATCCTTTACCCCTTTATATTTGCGGAGATAGGTCTCGGTTTCAGCCGGAACTACATTTTCCCCGGCCCGGTTAATCTGCTCCCTGATCCGCCCTTCGATCTGGATATTTCCTGCCGGCGTAAGCCTTGCCCGGTCACCGGTGCGGAAAAAGCCGTCGGCCGTAAAGCATTGCCGGTTCAGTTCCGGCGCCTTATAGTAGCCCAGAAACGTGTAGGGCCCTCGTTCTATCAGTTCGCCAAACTCTCCCGCCGGCACTTCATCGCCATTTTCATCGACAATTTTTATTTCATCCGCCGGCGAAACCGGGCGCCCCTGGCAACTGCAGGCAATCTCTTCGTCATCATCGAGGGATGTAAAGCAGGTAATTCCTTCGCCTAAGCCATACCCCTGCTGCAGTTTGCAGCCCAGTCCGGCGATTAATTGTTTGGCCGTCTCTTTCTCCAGTTTGGCCGCCCCTACCAAAACTACTTCCAGACTGGCGGCCTCCGCCGTTTCATCCTCGGCCAGGGCCTCAAGCCAAACAGCAGCGATGGCCGGAACAATGGCCGTGATTGTCACTCTTTCGCGGGCGATAAGGGGAAAAGCCTCCTCGTAACTTGCCGTCTTGCATAATACAGCGGTCCCGCCGGTAAACAGGGTCCCGAGGATGCCGGGACAACAAAGCGGATAGTCATGCGCAATCGATAAAACGGCAAGATACACGCTCCTGTCTGTCAGGCCGCAGCGTTTCGCCGTGGCTTTGGCATTATAGGCATAGGCGGCGTGAATTTTGGGAATCAGTTTAGGTGTTCCCGTTGTGCCGCCGGATAACAGAAAAAGCGCAATGTCTTTATGCGAAGGCGGCCGCTCAAAGGCAACCGGGGCGGCGGGAAGCTGGTTTAGATCAATGCTCTTCCTGCCCTGGCCGTCGGTAATGAGAAATTTGACCGACGAATGTCTGGTCATTAAAAAATCCGCTGTTTTTTCATAGTCGAATCCCAAAAAAGACGGGGGAATAACATATGCCACCGGTTCTGCCAGCTGAAAAATGGCGTCCAGCTCCGCTTCCCGGTGAGACGGCAGGGCCAGAATGGGACGCGCGCCAATACGAAATAAAGCAAAACAAACCGTAATAAAGGCAATACTATTGGGAAGCTGAACAACCACATTGTCGCCACTATGAATTCCCAGTCTAAACAGGCCGGCGGCAAGCCTGTCAACCGCCAGATCCAGTTCGGCATAAGTAAGCCTTGTATTATCTTCAACGACGGCTACTTGCCGCTGATATTTTTGAGCCGCCATTTTTAACTGTTCTCCCAGCGTCAGCGGTTCCCAGTAGCCCAGTTGCTCATATCTTCTGGCAATATGCTCAAACCTTACCTGGCTTGTAATCATACTATTTCCTCCCCGCAATACTCTTTTTTTACCTCCAGTACATATTCATCGGCTGTCAGCCGGTACTTTTTGTTAAGTACCAGCCCGCTGGCCCGGAATAGTTTTATAAATTCGGCTTCTGTCCGTTCTTTGCCGCCGCACACGGACCAGATATATAAATCATTCAGATACAAAGGCAGGCAGTCGCGCGTGATGGAATCGGGCATTAGCTTTTCAATGACTAACAGCCGGGAATCCTCTGTCATAGCCTGGCCGGTGTTTTTTAGAATTTCACCGGCCTTTTCATCATCCCAGTCGTGCAATATACGCGATAAGATGAATAAGTCGGCCTGCACAGCCAGCTTTTCGAAGAAATTTCCGGTGGCAAACCGGCATCTTTGATTTATACTACATATTGTAAGGTTTCGCTGGGCTTCATCTCTTACATGCTCCAGATCAACAATGATTCCGGTGGCCTTGTGATAGAAATGCAAAAATTTGGCCATGATATCACCGGCGCCGCCGCCGATATCAACAATAGCATTTATTTGGCTTTTATCCGGCTGCTGTGCAAAATAAGCGGACAGATTCAGGTTCTTACTTGAATTGCGCATCATGGAATTAAAAATGGAAAATTTTTCACGATCGCCGTGCTGTGCTGCAAAAAATGGCTGCTTTTCCACCAGCAAATAAGGCAAAGTACGAAGTTTTACGGCCTCATACAGTTTAGCCCAGCAGGGCATGGATTCCCGCCCGCAAAATAAAGCCAAATCTTTCAGTGAGTTTTCCGAGTGCTTTGATAACCTTTTCCCTAAGGCGGTGAGAAAAAAAACGCCGTCCGCTTCCTGAATCAACTGTAGCGCCAGCAGCGGTCTTAGCAAACGATACAGCAATTCCTCTTCAACCGCTAATTGGCTGCTCAATTTTGCGACTGTCATTTCCCCGTGATATATTTCCCCCTGGTGCAAATGGTCAAATAGCTCAAGCTCACAGGCAGCACATATTAAATAGGATGTGGTAAATCCTTGGAGCATCATGATAATCATGCGTTCCTGTACCTCCATGCCGTCCCTCCCGCTGTACTTTTACTTTACTTTATTCAACCCGACAATAGCATTGGCAACTGTCATATGGGCAATTACCGCATTAGTTTCATCCACCATTTCCAATAGCCAAACATGGGAATGCCTTCCCTGCTGCAGCAGTCTCCCTCTGGCCACAATATAACCTGTTGTTTTTTTGGGTTTCAGATGGTTGGCTGTAATGGTTTGACCTACGGCGGCCTGATCGCCGGCAATTTTTTGGTTTGATGCATAGCCGGCAACCGTCTCGCCAAAGGCAATGGTTGCCCCTCCGTGCAGATAGCCAAAAGGTTGGCTGTGAAACCGGGTCAAATTCATTTTGGCCTCCAGGGTGTCGCCCTGTACACGGATGTACTCAATATTTAAGCTGTCGATCAGATTGCTGCTGCTTACCATCCAAAACCTCTAACTTTCGTTTTACTATTTTTCCGGCGGCGTTTTTCGGCAGCTCAGCCAAATGGATGATTGTTTTCGGAAGCTTGTAGCTGGCCAGGTGCTTGGCCAGATAGCTGTATATGGCCGCTTCATCCAGGGAAGAAACAACATATAGCACGGGAACCTGCCCCCATTTTTTATCCGGCCGGCCGACAACGGCGCATTCTGTTACTTCAGGCAGTTGATAGAGAACATTCTCAATTTCCCGGGGATAAATGTTCTCGCCGCCGGATATGATAATATTTCTGCGCCGATCCACTATATAAATAAACCCATCTTCATCGCTATAGCCCACATCCCCGGTATTAAAAAAGCCGGGATGCCCCTCGGCTCCCAGATATCCATCCATGAGCATGGGGCTGTTAATGCTGATTTCGCCAATCCCCTGTTCATCGGGATTTAAAATACGGACAGCTGTTCCCGCAAGCGGTAAGCCGACCGACGCCATTTTCCCCGGATGCTCTGCTACGGAAAAAGTGGCAACCTGGCTGGTGGTCTCTGTCATGCCAAAGGTTTTGTGCAGCGGAATATTTTTCCTGATACCGGCTGCCACCAGGGCATCGGGAACAAACTCGCCTCCTACCAGCACGACCCGTAAGTTATGTTGCCTGATCCGGTGAATGATCCGGCTGAGCATGGTCGGCACAATGGACAGCATATTGATGCCGCCATTTTCAATCAGGTTGATTATCTGCTCTTCATCAAAGCTTTCCACAACTGTGGTCTGTGTTCCATTGTACAGGCTGCGCATTAAGATGCTTAAGCCGCTGATATGATACATCGGCAGTACCATAAGCCAGTTATCTGCCGCCGTCACGCCCAGGCGCTGCCGGGAGGCCTGTACATGGGCATAGAACTGTTTCCACCGCAGGGGAACGGCTTTGTATTCACCGGTGGTGGCGCTGGTGTGCATAATCACCGCTATGTGTTCTCTATTCCAGGCAGTTGCCAGTTTTACAGCCGTTTTTTTACTCTGCTGCACTTCCTGAAAAGCGGTAAACCTGTCATTATGGGAAAAGACTACCCGGATGTTCAGCGCTTTCAGCTGTTTGCCCAGTTCGGCCGCTGTTAAACGGGTATTCAGCAGGAGCACTTCTTTCTCCAAAGCCTGCAGGGCCAAAAAAAACAGGGCCATATCTGCGGAGTTAGGAGAATAAAGGGCAACTCGCTGTTCATTTTGCACATAAAGATAGAGTTGCCGGGCCAAATCAGCGACACGCTCATAGACCTCGCGAAACGTCAGTTGATTGATAAACCGTTGCTCCGGCCGCTCGTCGTAATGTTTTTTCAGCCATTCCATGGTCTCCACCTGTTATACCTTATGGAAATTTGGGAAACCGCTGAAAGTCGGGATGGCGTTTTTCTTTGAACGCATCCCGTCCTTCCTTGGCTTCATCGGTGGTATAAAACAGCAGGGTGGCATCGCCTGCCAGCTGCTGCAGACCGGCCAGGCCGTCGGTGTCGGCGTTAAAGGCTGCTTTGAGAAACCGCAGTGCCGTAGGCGAATGCTGCAAAATTTCTTTGGCCCACTTCACCGTCTCTGCTTCTAATTGCTCAAAAGGAACCACCGTGTTTACCAGTCCCATGTCCAGCGCTTGCGCAGCCGTGTACTGGCGGCATAAATACCATACCTCCCGCGCTTTTTTATGGCCGATAATCCGCGCCAGATAGCCGGCGCCATAGCCGGCGTCAAACGAGCCCACTTTTGGTCCTGTTTGCCCAAACTTCGCATTTTCCGACGCGATGGTCAGATCACACACCAGATGCAGCACATGCCCGCCGCCGATGGCATAGCCGTTGACCATGGCAATGACCGGCTTGGGGATGATCCGGATTAACCGCTGCAAATCCAGCACATTTAAACGCGGAATCCGGTCGTCGCCAACATAGCCGCCGTGGCCGCGCACCCTTTGATCCCCGCCGGAGCAAAAGGCTTCCCGCTCCTGTCCCTGTCCATGATTGGCGCCTGTCAATAGGATGACGCCGACGGCATCATCGTCCCGGGCGATGGTAAAAGCATCTATTAATTCCATAATGGTTTTGGGCCGGAAGGCATTACGGACTTCAGTCCGGTTGATCGAAATTTTGGCAATGCCGCTGCAAGTTTCATAAATAACATCCTCATAATGGCGCTGCATGTCTTTCCATAGCAGTTTGTCCAACTCTTTACACCTTCTTTGCATATTTTATGGATAGGAACTTTTGTAAAATATCAGTAAATGCCTGACCGTCTTCCAGATGGGTGTTGTGCCCCACGCCTTTTATGATTTCATGCTTTATATGGGGATTTAGCTGGGAAAATTCATGGCCTGCCTGCCGGTATTTTTCATCGTGCTCACCGCTGATATATAAGACAGGCATTGACAACTCGGCGATTTTGTTTTTCAGGCAGGGAAAACTCCCCTGCCCGCTGCCCAGCAGGGTATTGGCAAGTGCATGGGCTGTATTCTGCATACGTCTCTCCCTTATTTCCTTGCCGGTAGCTGCCGGCAGGTTTTTTTGCGATGTAAAAATACTTAAGTCCGACCAGTACGCATTAAACCATTCTATGCCATTCCGGCAAATGCTCCTGGCCAGATAGGAATCGCTTCTGCGCCGTTTTAACCGGTTTAGCCAGCCGCATTCCCCATAAGAGGCGCTTTCCAGGATCAGCTTATCAACTTCCTGCGGATAAGCTAAGGCATAGGCCAGGGCAATCCGCCCGCCCAGTGAATAGCCTAGCAGGGAATATTTTCTCAAACCCAGGCGGTTCATAAGCTTATGTAAATGTCTGAGCATAATGTTTACCCGGTAATATTTGCCGGCCTGCGGTTTGTCACTGGCCCCGTGCCCGACAAGATCAACCAGGATTAATTCACAGTTTTCCAATTGAAGACAGTTCCAGGTGTTTATATTCTCAGAAAAACCATGCAGACAAACAAGCGGGCTGCCTGCCCCTTTCCTGTGCGTATGATAATGGATGCCGGCAATTTCTATGAGCATGTGGTCACCAAGCCTGTGGTATATTGATCATGCAGCGCCTTACTCACCGCGGCATCAATCTTCACTTCAATCAGTTTGATTCCCTTCAGGGTCAGGGCCTCTTGGAAGGCCTGTTCAAAGGCAGGATAACCGGTTGCTTCATAATACGTAATACCGTACAAAGTCTGTAAACCCCGGAAGTTTATATCATGGGGCGTGCGGAACAAATAGTCAAAGTGTTTCTCCGCCCGCTGCGGCAAATAGTTAAATATGCCGCCGCCGTTATTGTTGAACAACACAATCAGCAAATTCAGGGCATGCGTTTTGCCGGTTAATAGTCCGTTTAAATCATGGTAAAAGGCCACATCGCCGGTTAAAAGCACCGTGGGGCTGTGTATGGCGGCCATACCCAGCGCGGTCGAAACCGTACCGTCAATGCCGTTGGTCCCCCGGTTGCACATTACTTTGATATTTTGCCTGCGGGCGGCAAAGAAGTAATCCACATCACGAATGGCCATACTGTTGGCCACGGCCAGCAGGGTTCCCGGCGGCAGCAGCTCTTGCAGCAGTTGAATCAGTTTGCCTTCAAACAGCTGTTTTTCATCTCTGGCGCGATTTAATCGGTTGCGTGTCTGTTGTTGAAGTGTCAGCCACTTTGCCGCGTAGCCGGCATTATTATTGTGCATAGTGATCGACGCGGCCAGCAATTTGGGCGAAGCGCTGATGTAGCTGGTGGTGGAAAGCGCCGGATTGCGGTAGGCAAAGCTTTCATCGACCTGAAAATATAAAACGTCCTGATGGCGGGCCACAAACTGCTGCAACCGCTTGGATACGGGAACCTGGCCAAAATGGAAGATAAAGTCCGGCTTTAGTGCCATCTTCACAGTATCGCTTTGCAAAAAAGCGTCATAACTGTCGATAATGATATCCTCGGCATAATTGCGGAGATTGGAAAGCGGATCGGCCAGCACCGGGGCCTGTAAACGCTTTCCCAGGTCCAGCACGGCCTGGTGATAATCGGCGCCGGCGCCCCCGCCGCAAATGATAATTCCCTGCTTGTCTTTAAGGATGGCCGGGTCAAAGGCCGGCTGCATGGTTCCGGCCACATACTTAAAATTGTCCCTGCCCCGGCCGGCGGCAAAATTAAGCCTGCTTAAATCCGGAATCAACGGCTCCCGCACCGGTATATTAATATGAGCTGCGCCATATTCCCCGGACACGGCACTGGCATAGGCCCTCTGCATTACCACCCGCACATAGCGGTACATGCTTTCCTGCTCCTCCGGCAGCGCCAGTTCTTCATAATATTTCACAAACCCGCCGAACAGCCTGTTTTGATCAATGGTCTGCGGGGCGCCCACCTGCCGCAGCTCCGGCGGGCGGTCAGCCGTTAAAACAATAAGCGGCACCCGTGAATGCCTGGCCTCGGTGAGGGCCGGCAAATAATGCGCCGGGGCTGAACCCGAGGTACAAACCAGTACGGCAGGCCGCCCGCAGCCTTTGGCAATACCCAGGGCAAAAAAACCGGCCGATCGCTCGTCAATGTTTAAAAACGTTTTAAAAGCATGCTCGCAAAACAGCATCGCCAGGGGCGTAGACCTTGAGCCCGGGCTGATTACGACTTCGCGCACCCCCAGTTGATACAATTCGTCAACTAACGCCGCCATATAATTTGTCATTGCTTCCCCCCGGTTGTTATAAGCTTTCAACGATCGTACGCAGTTTATCATTGGTTTCCAGATATTCAGCCCTGGACTCCGATTTAGCCACCAAACCGCAGCCTGTGTAGGCAAACGCCAGATTGCCCTGAATGAGGGCCGACCGTATCCCGGCCACAAAAACACCATCACCCTTGGCATCAGTTATGCCAAGGGGAGCGGCATACAGCCCCCGTTCATGTTTTTCGTAGCGGCGGAGCAAGGCTAATGCCCTGTGTACGGGATTACCGCCCAAGGCCGGGGTGGGATGCAGCCTTGCCGCCCACTCCAGCAGGGTTCCGCGCTGATCTTTGGCATAAATGGGTGTTTGCAAATGATGTACATTACGCAGCGTTAAAACAGAGGTATCGCCGACCTGCACCGCACCGGTGAATTTTTTTATCCCGGCAGCGATGGTATCAATGACAATCTGGTGTTCGTAACGGTTTTTAGCATCGCGTAACAGGATTGCCTTTTGTACTTCATCATTCTGGCTGTCGCGGGAAATTGTGCCTGCCAAAGCATAACTCAAGATATTGTCCTGTTCTTTTTGCACCAATATCTCGGGCGTTGCGCCCAAAAAGGTTTTTCCGTCCTTAAAATAGGCAAATATAAAGCTGTTGCTGTTTTGATTTTTTTGCAAAAGATTTTGTAATACGCTTTCTATATGGATTACCCTATCGCATTCAATTCTGACTTCCCGCGAAATAACTACTTTGTTTACTTCTTTGGCGGCTATGGCTGCCGTCAGGCTGGTAAATAACTGCGACCAGTCTTCATAATCGTCTTCTTGGTAATGGTAAGCGTGCCTGTATTTTTTCATTTCCTGGTTTTCTATTTTTATGGGATCTCCATGGTAATGCAGCGTCTGCCTGCCGTCCTTTTCCACCAAATAATATTGAAAGGCGATAGATTCATTGCCAAAGCCTGCCCACTTTTCATCTTTAACGGTACCAAAAAATGTCATGGCGGAAAAAATATATGGATAGTCTGTATAACCATTTTGCCTGGGCAATATTTTTAAGCGTTTGGCGCCAAGAATACACTCTTTTTTTAAAGGATTGTAGAATAACATCCGTTCTTCATTTACAAAATGTTTCCAGAAGGAAAGCGGGTTGTCCAATTTAATTTGTTTTGCTTTATACTGCAAATAGCCTACCTCCTATTTGACACAGTGAAAGCCATCCTATTGAGCATCAGAAATTGTCTATTCTGCTTCTTTTCGGCTACCCTGCGCATTTAACGTGCTAAAGCCTGCAGTTCCGCCAGGGATAAGGGGTGAGGAGGCTGCGCTTTTATCAACTGCGCCATGCCTAGCTGCTGGCCGATATCCTGCCATACCTGGCAGGCAGTCAAATGGTATTGTAGTAATTGCTGGTCGTCTTCCCGCGAAAGAATCGTTGCTCGGAATCTGCGCAGTGATTGCTGAATGCTTTCAGGCCACAAATTGTTGTATACCGTCTTAAATGATTGCATTTTAAACGGCGTCACCAACTCTGTTACCGGAAAATCAACCAAATGATCAGAACCATCCAGACCAGGAACCCTTTCATTGCCCCGTGCCACGTGCATGCGCGGACTCCATATGACGAGGCCATGAGAATCGGTCATCATCAACCTGCCGTTATTAGTGCCAATAACAATGCGATGTAACAAATGCGTGTGATTGTCCGGATCACTGGGATCAACTTGGTTTTGAACGCGCAGATTGATGGGAATGCCCCTGATTTTTCCGGACAAAGAGCAAAATGGGCTCTCTGATAAAGGCTTGGCTTCTGTCCTAAAAGACCAGGGTCTAAAACCGCCCAGCGACTGCCCTAAAATATCCACAAGCGGAAAAAGCACCTGGATGCTGCAGGCAGCATCAATATAGAGGGCTTCACTCTGCTGCAAAGCCTGGCGAGCCGTAATAATAAAGCTGCGAACCGTTTCCAGATCCGGATAAAAGCTGTTAAGGCGATAGTGACAGGCTGATCTGCGAGCACTCCGCATACACTTTACCAGATCATCATGATGTACCGGATATTCCTGCATTACATGAATGCCCTTCAGTAATAAATTGTCGGCCAGCTGAGTTCCCTGACCGCCGGCCACTGTTGACCTGATAACGACGCAGGCAACATCAATGCTGTCATTTGGTAGTTGCTCAACATCTGTATATAAAGGAACGTTATACTTTTCAGCGCATTGTTGCGCCTGGCGGCTGCCCCGGGCAAGAATTCCGGCCAGTTCGAATTCATCTTGCATTTGTTGGATGCCGTGCAAATAAATTCTGCCGAAAGTTGTGCCGCAAACAACTACCCGTAAAGGTTTTACCGCTTTGAGCATCTGCGCTTTCCCTCCCTTCTCTACAGACAATTTTCTTTATAAAATTCCGCGGCATACCGTTGGCCGGCAGAGGCAGGCGGTGTTAACGGTGTCTGGTTTCGCCAGACCTGTTCATCTGCAACCATCTCGGCTAATAAGTGTTTAAAAAAGGTAAATGCTTCTTCAATCATCCCCTCGGGAAAAATGCCCCGCCGGACATCCCAATTCAAATGCAATTCACCGGCTTGTTCGGAAACCTGGCAATCAATCCATACCTGTGGCGTCTGTGTTATGCCATAGGTCAGGCGGGCATTGCGCATAAGTTCACCCTCCTTGGGAACAACAGTTCCTGCCCCGATTGTACTTGTATATACAACAGGAATAATAACGCTCTTGTTGCGCCGGCGCCTCAGCTCCCGGAGCACTTCAATGCCGGAGAAGGACCGATGTTCCATATCCAGCCACAATCGCTGCTGCAATGCCTGAATCCGTTCTGCATATGTACTGCCTGCTGCCGGCGAGACCTGCAAAACATTTACTTCGGTAAAATCACCAATAATTCGATTGATCTGCGGATGCAGGTCCGGACGATTTAAAATAGTGATATTGATACAGAAGTCAGGCTGACCCGACCATAAGCCGATTACCTCGGCAAAAGCTCCCAGCACCGCACTGGCGGGAGTAATCTTTTTTTTCCCGGCCTGCCGGCAGAGGGCTGTCCACTTATTCTGCTCCAACCAAAAAGGATGCCGCTCAAACGCTGCTTTTTGCATATCTACCTGCCTGTCAGCCAGCGGTAATGCGGGAGCTTCCGGCATTTGATCAATTCTCGCCAGCCAGTACTGGCGGTCCCGCTCTTTTCGCGCCTTTACTGCCGGCTGCTTTTGCCGCGCCTGCTGATATAGGAGCAGATCCCGGTAAGTAATATCCAGTTTTGGCAACGGTCTTTCCGGCTGATGATAGAAATGGTTCAGTTCCGCGAGGATAATATTGATACTTACAAAATCGGCAATTAACATATCTATGGAAACATGTAAAATACTGGTGTCATCTATTGTCGTCAAAAAAAGCTCGTATAAAGGCCATTGATCCGGTATGTACTGCCTGTTCGAAAGTTCTTCCCTAACCTGTTGTATTGCCGCCTGCACCTGAACGGGATTCGCCCCCCTTACATCCTGCATCGGCAGTGACGGCAGGGTTATTTCCGAACGCACTTGCTGATAGCCCTGTGCAAAAACAACAGCCCTTAGCATGTCATGCCGATTGATCAACAAATGCCAGGCCTTTTCCAAACGCGCTTTATCCATAACAGGCATACTTAACTCCACATAGCCATGGCAGCCGACACCGCCAAGAGCATAGTCGTCTTTACGGCCAATTAAATAAGCAGCCTGGATGTCGGTAAGAGGAAAAGGCATATAGCGGTTAAATGGATCGGCCTGCACAGTGGATTGTTCCGGTTCCTGCAGGTGTTTAATCAAAGCTTCTTTATAAGAGCGCAGTTCAGCCACACGCTGCTCATTAAGAACACCGGCCGGAGCACGAAAACGCAATTGACCGTCATCCGCCCAAAGTTGAACACCTAACGCTTTATACCTGTCAATAATCTCGGCCATAACCATACTACCCGCCTCCTTCCACTAACCGTAATGATAACGGCATTGAAGCCAGATGCCGGGCAATAATTCGCCTGACAGACCGCAAAAGAGCATCCCTTTTTGTCTGCAGAAAGAAATGATCCCCTGCAATCATTTCAAGAGAAAAGTCACCATTGGTATGGCCGGCCCAGGCCTCAATCTCTTCGCGGGTGGCTTCACTGTCGCCTGTACCGCCAAAGGCTGAAACCGGACAATTAAGCGGCGTATCTTCTGCATAAACATATGTTTCATCAACAGCAAAGTCGGCCCGGAGAATGGGCATGAAAAGCTCCATGAGTTCCCGGTTGTGTAAAACAGCCTCAGGTGTGCCGGAAAAACGGCTCAATTCTTTGATAAACTCAACGTCCGACAGATGATGCAGCGGCTTTGGCTCCGGTATATGGGGAGCGCGGCTGGCGGAAACAATCAGCCGGCAGGGTTGAACATTCCATCGCTTACGGAGCTTCCGGGTAATTTCAAACGCAATTCTCGCCCCCAGGCTGTGTCCGAAAAAAATAAACGGACGTTGTAAATAGGGGAAAATCGCGGTAGCGACCGCCTCCACAAGTTGGTTCATTTCATATAAGGGCCGTTCGGCTATCCGGGTTTCCCGGCCAGGCAATTGTATGGGATACACCCCCACCTCAGGTAACGCTTTTGCCCATCCCCGGTAGCTGGAAGCACCCCCGCCCGCATAAGGCAGGCAGAAGAGACGGATTTTATCTTTAGCGTCGGGGCAGGTATGCAGCCACGGCGTAAACATTGTCTGCGGTTTCATAATAAACTCCTCATGGTCATTTTTTTATAAGGGCCGAACCTATGATTTCAGCCAGATTGCCGGCATTCGGCTCGGTTTCAATGCAGGTAAGATGATTGCCGGCAATTTCCTGCACGGAAAATTCACCAAGGCAGGCCTGCTCCCAGTAAGCCAGGGTCAATTCATTCATGCCCGGCATGGAAGGCTCAAGGGCCAGGAGAAACCGGATGTCGCCCACATACGGCTGGGGCCTGAACCGGGAAGACCGCAGGCTTTGGCAATAAATTTTAAACATCCCCGCCGCCATCTCTACAGGCATATGCTCTCCTCTTAAATTAGCCAATGCATCTACATAAGCTGTAAAACGTTCTGGGGGGGATATAGAAGAAAGCTTTCTAAACAGGCCACCCACCTTGTCAAGACCTGGATCCCCGCCGATAGTCAGTGAAACTCCGGCCGGAAAGCTTTGCTGGTTGGCTTCAAAGGCGTACACCAGGCCACGTACAAAGTCTTCCGGATCTACACCGCCAAAGCCGGCGTCTGCAAGGGAAATATGCAGATTCGGTACAAAGAGCGATTCCATAATCAAATCATCGTCAATATTAAGAGGATGGCTGTCAACTAACACCAAATCCGCCAGTTGTATTCCCTTTTCAATTAACCGTCTTGCCACTTCAATGGCAATCAATCCACCCAGACAGTAACCGATAAGCTGCATTTCTTTATACCCGGTTTCAATAAGGCGTTTAGCATAATCATCCGCTAGGTGTTCAATCAATTCCGCAGGCTCAATAGAACAATATATATCAGTATCCGCTACAGTTATGCCGACAACCGGGCCAAGAAGCTGTTTATCCAGATGCGCAAGCAACAAATGAAAACAATTCATTGTGCCAAGCCCGGCATGAAAAATCACTCTGAGAGGCCCTTCATCGCCACCGCCATAAAAAGTAAGCACGGCGTTGCCAGCATTATTTACCGGTTGCGTACCCTGAGACACACCATAATCATTCTTCGTGTTATTACTTTGTGAGCGTACAAATTCAGCAAGCGCAGCCACCGTCGGATAGTTTAACATTTGCCGGAGCAGCGTATCAAAAGGAATATCCAGTTTAAACGGTTCACCGGCAAAAACATCGCGCAGTTTTCCGGCAACCTGGGCCATAATCAGCGAGTCAGCCCCTTGATCATAAAAATTCTGCGATCGGCCAATAGCCTTTATACTCAGTGCTTCCGCCCATATCTCTGCCAGCTTGGTTTCCAGGCCATCCGCGCTTTGGGGTGCTGATGATGCAGCCGGCTCTGCTGCCGATTGCGTTATCCATTTTTTAAGCGCTTTCCGGTCTAGCTTGCCGTTACCGGTCAACGGCAGCTTGTCAACAATCTGAATGCGGGCAGGAAGCATGTAGGCAGGCAGTCGCCTTGCAAGAAATTCCGCCAGTTCGGCTGCATCGCTTGGCATTCTGTTCAAAGTCACAAAACCTGTTAATACTTTGTTCTCACCCGGGTCATCCAGGACAACGGCACTTTCGGCAACCGCAGGGTGCTTTAGCAGTGCCGACTCGATTTCCCCCAGTTCTATGCGGTGACCCCGGATTTTCACCTGCTTATCCTCGCGGCCAAGGAATTCAATTTCACCACCCGGAATATACCTGCCCGTATCGCCGGTGCGGTAAAGCCGCTGTCCGTCAAGATGAAAAAACTGCGTTTGCGTGGATTCGGTATCCCCGAAATATCCTTGGGCAAGCCCCTCACCGGTAATATAAAGATCTCCTTTTACCCACACAGGGCAGTCCCGCATCTTTTTATCCAGCACACGAAACCCCTGATTGGCAAGTGGCCGCCCATAGGGTATGCTGCGCCAGTCTGCCGCTAGCCCCTGATAAACATGGAAAATCGACCAGATTGACGCCTCGGTGGCGCCGCCAAGGCTTATAACCTGTACCGAAGGTACCCGGTTAATCAGGATGTCTGGCAAAGTCAGCGGTATCCAGTCACCGGACAACAGTGCAAGCCGTAAATTCGGCAGGTTTATTTTATTGTCGGAGTTCAGGCAGGCAACCAGCATCTGCATCATTGCCGGAACTGAGTTCCAGATTGTAACCTCATATTTAGCCATTAGCTCTGCCCAGTGGGAAGGGTCGGTGTGCCTTTCAGCAGACGGATAGATCAAGATTCCGCCTGCGGACAAAATACCGAAAATATCATAAACGGACAGATCAAAGCCCAGTTGGGCCAACCCCAGGATTTTGTCATGCTTGTCAACATGAAACCGCCTGTTGATGTCATGAATGGTATTGGCGGCTGCACAATGCGTAATTACAACACCTTTAGGCTGACCGGTCGAGCCTGATGTATGAATAATGTAGGCCGGCAGCTCAGGATCGCCGGCAGGCGTGAACCTATTGTCCCGGAGTGGTTGCAGCGTATCCACCGCAACGGTGGTAACACTCGCCGGCCATTTGATTTTCATTGCCGAGCAGGTTAAAACATAACCGATCTGAGTTGTCTCCAGGATCGCCAAACGGCGCAATTCCGGCTGCTGCGTATCAATCGGAACATAAACGGCCCCGGCCAATAGCGCTCCCAGCACCGCGGCCACCTGATGCCCGGACTTTTCAAGCACAATACCTACCCGGTCCTGCTGCTTGCAGCCGGATTCCTGCAGCTTTTCAGCTATGGCCGCAGCTCTGCGCATGAGTTCTCCATAAGTCACTACCCCTTCGCTGTCAACCACAGCCGGAGAGTCCGGCGATATTGCTGCCTGTTCCAGGATCTGGCCGTGCAGCAGCCCCTTGGGCAGCAGTACCTTTGTATCATTCATCAGCCTGCGCTCCTGTAGCTGCCACGCCGGCAAAGCCGTAATTGCCCCTATATCCCAGGCCTGGTCATTGCTGGCCAGCAAGTGCAGCGCAGTGGAAAACGCAGCAAACATATCGTCCGTCATTCCGTCGGGAAAAACACCTTCCCGGATATCCCAGTTAACCTGAAGGCCGGACGAGTTATCCATTGCCTGGCAGTCAATAAAAACCTGCGGCGTCTGGCTGATGCTCTGAACCCCGACGTTTCCCTTCAGCCGGTTTTCTTCTGTTGCGCCGATAAGGCCGATAGCGCTGGTAAACACAACCGGCATCAGCGCAGCATCCCGCCCACGCCGGCGGGCAAGTTCCCGTAGCACTTCTACTCCCGAAAACAAGCGGTGATCCATATCCTCAAACAGTTGTTTATTCATGGCTTTTGCCTGTTCAGTGAATGTAGTTCCGCCTTCCCAGTCTACAGCAAGTAAGCTGACTGAGGTGAAATCACCAACGATATGATCGACTTCCGGATGAATAGGCAGTCTGTTCAAAACGGTGAGATTCAAACAAAACTTATTACTGACGCTCCATCGTTCAATGGTCGCAGCATATGCCGTCATTATTGCAATCGTTGGCGTCAAACCGCGTTGCTGGGCTTTTTGCTTAAATGTTTTCCACACTGGCAAATCGACTAGGAGAGACTGGCGACTAAAACGTGCCTTTCCGGGCCGCGCCTTCGTACTCGCCACAGGCAGCTCCGGCGCCGGCGGCAGGTCCCCTATCCGGCTGAGCCAGTATTCTTTATCCTTTACATAAACAGGGCTTTCCCGCAGACTGCGTTCGGCCATGAGATAATCGCGGAAACTCAGAGTTAAGGCAGGCAGTTTTTTCTCCGGTTGGTAATACAGGCTTTCAAACTCGGAAAGAAGCAGCCAGATGCTTGCCCAGTCGGCAATAAGAAACTCTATGGAAAAGTGCATTACCGCCCCAGCTGGAGTTTTCGTCACCGCTACACCAAATAACGGCCAGCACTCCGTATTGTAAATACGATGTCCCATTTCCTCTCTAATCTGATTCAGTTTTGTCTCAACTTGGGCTTTCGACCTTGAACTCACATCCGTATAAGCGATATTCAATTGCGGCGTCTGCTCTTTAACCTGCTGGTACCCATCCTTGTTCATGACTGCTCTCAGCATATCGTGACGCAAAATCAATTGATTCCATGCCTTCCCGGTACGTTTGACATCCAATTCCGGATAAGTAAGCTCAAGATAAATATGGCAGGCGACACCCCCGTATTCAAATGCTTCCGAACGACCAAGCAGATAAGCAGACTGTACGTCTGTCAGAGGGAACGGCTCATGCCGGCTTTCAGGATGATATTCCACGATTGCCGTTCCTGCTTCAGTTTGAAGCAATCCCAAAATATCCTGTTTATACCTTCGCAATTGCTCTAAATCACCGTCATTCATCATCCCTTGCGGTGCTCTGTATCGCAACTTGCCGCTTTCTGCCCATAAAAACACACCGGCTCCGCGGATACGCGCAATCAGCTTATTAGCATCAATTTTGCTGCTTTGCATCATGTTTCCATCCTCCTATTTATTTTCTGTTCATTTTTCATCGTGAGTAGAGGAGAATACAGCTCCATGCAGGAGATTTATAGCCAAATGCTCGTTTAATCCGCTAAGCCTCACTTCTATTACGCCATTTTGCTCTGCGGGCTCTGCCTTCAGCCATTGATCTTGCGGAATGAGCTTTGCCAAATGATGGCTAAGTTCTTCTGTTACCCCGATTCTCACCCATTCAATTCCGGTAGCGCCATTAGGGTGTGTAATTTTCGGCTGGGGACGAGGAAGAATCGGTGTTGTCACAAATGGCAAGCCTACATCATCCGGAGCAAACAAACTGAACTGCACCGTAACACCGTCAGGGCGGACCCTTTTGCCCCTAATGATCCTTGAAGTTGAAATTCCCAGCTTATTTACAGCCTCTTTAATAAGCTGCAATTCTTGATGATTATTTTCGGCACTTAATGGTTCGGAATCAAATTCGCGTTGTATTTCCAACGCCAAATCCCGCCAGCCTTCACCTGGACCTGCCCAGTGACGTAAGCGTCTGCCCGCTGCTTTCCCGTAAATTAAACCAAAGGGAAAGGCAAAATAAGAAAACCTTTTAGGCATTTGACAGAATTCAATATGCGGACCTTGTTCAAACCATAGCAGAGCATTATGAGCCTTGGCGGAAATACTGCCCCATTCCATGGAAAATCCCAATAATTCATAGTCCCTGACGGTATCGGCAATATTGTTCACGCGGCATACAATATGACTGCACTTAAGCATAATTCTGTTTCCTCACTATAAAAAGTTTCTGCCCGAGCGGATCAAGCGGATGGTCCACTCCCGGAAGTACTAAGACTTCCGCTGCTCCGGCGTTGTAAAAAATCTCCTGCCACTCTGCCGCTGACATAAATATTGTTTTTGTCTTCCTGCTATCCTCTGGGTGAACCATCATGAACGCCTCGGAAATAAGCATTTCCGGGAAGTCGCGTACCGGTTCGGTAACAAGCAGCCACCCGGAGGGAGTCAGAACCCTCATCAGACCGGCCAAGGTTTTATCAACATCAAACGCATTATCCAGCACACCGGCCGCAATAATGATATCCGCGCCGGCCGGCTCCAGTCCCTGCTGCCAAAAGTCCTTGTCAATATCCACAGTCTGAAACCGCATCCACGGACACTCCCTGAAGTTTTTGCGCGCGGCGGTGAGAAAGTAATTGGAGACATCGGTAAACAAATAATCCACTTTTAGATTTCCCCTGTATTCTTTTATGCGCGGAACTATTTCCTCCGTAGTTGCGCCTGTGCCTGCACCTACCTCGATAATTCTTACTATATCTTCCTTATTTGACGGCCGCGCCAACTTTGCTGCGGTGCCAATGCGGATAACCGCTTCAGCCACTGATTTATTCAAGTAACGGGCCATGATATCACGGTAACAGGCACTGGCGTAATCCATCTTTCCTTCAGGAAAAAGCAAATAGACGGCCTGCTGTTCTCCGCTCATCAATTGCGGAAGCTGTTCGGCGCTGCGAATCAAATAATCCATAGAAAGCGGTAGACCAAGTTTACCGTCCCATAGCGTCCTCACCGTCTGCCAGCGTTCTTTCAGCATTTCCTGGGACACGACATCGGTACCATAAATACGGTCTGCACTGCTTCTCAAATACCCGTATTCAGCCAACAGTTCAAGCCAGCGCCGGATGAGCGGTCTGTGCCGGGGTGCAACATACGAAGCGGAGATAATTTCCGTCATGCTGTACTCCCGCTCCTTGCCGACCAAAGCTCCTTGGGCCTGAAGAGTATATAATATCACACCAAAAACAGCATCTTTCATCTTCTCAACAAAGACATTCACACAATCCCGGTTTATGCCGCCAAACTCATGATCGGCATATTCTGTGCACGCAGAAACCTCAGTTTTAACAGGAAAGCAAGAACCTTCACCAGTATGCTTTATACCCTCATCCGCAATCTTCGCAACAGCTTCCTGCAGAACCTGTACTGGCAGCAGTTGATGCCTGCAGCCGCTGCGCAAGACAGGGTATCCCAGGGCAGAGGTTATTTCATGCCATTGACGGGCACATAGAAGATCCTGCTGAACCCGCATTACGGCATTAATGCTCCCGGCAATCATATCTTTCATTAACGACAAATTGTCGGCAATGGCCCGTGGCCACAGTTTGGCGAGAATATCCCGGTAATTTGCTGAAAACGGGGTCCCCAGAATTTCTGTGCTGTTTTCCAGCATGTGGTCAATCTCCGCAGTTGCGAGATCACCAAGGACATGCAAGTTTTCCGGAATGTGGAGACGAGGCTGCCAGAGGACAGGCCCATGGGTATCAGTTAGTGTCAGGCTTCCCCCCTCGGACCCAAGGGTAATACGGTGAAGTAGATGAAGATAGTTGTCGGGGTCGTCCGGATCAACTTCGTTATGAACTCTTACTATGACCGGAATGTTTCCGAGCGTTCCGGTCATAACATGAAACGGCCCTTCACCCCTGCTTACCGTTCCGGTCTTCCATGGCCGGATTGTCGGCAAAGCCTCCATTAAAATATGCACCAGCGGATAGGATACTTGCGAGGCAAAAGCCGCGTCAATATACAGTGCGTTTTGTTGTGCCAGCATAGCCCTCGCACAGGCAATAAAGCGTTTGACGGCAGGCAAATGAACATAAAGATCACCTGTTTGAAAAAGGACCTTTTTTTGATGCGCTATTTTAAGGCATGCCGCCATATCTTTGTGATGAACAGGCATTTCCTGCATAACATGAACGCCCCGTTCCAGGAACTTTAACGACATATCGGTTCCTTTGCCGCCCATAACGCCTGATCTCAGCACAACGCAGGCCAGATCAATATCGTCCGGAACCTGGCTTATTTCCGTATATAAATTTACGCCGTAATATCCTGCGCATTTTTCCGACCTGCGGCTTCCCTGGGCAAGCAGCCCGACAAGATCATACTCCTCCGGCAGCAGCTTCAATGCCTCCAGGTAAAACTGCCCAAAGGTGGAACCGCATACCACAGTACGCAACTTTTTTTTCATATTTCGCCCTCTACTTGCTGTAAAAGCTGTTCAATCGGGCCTTCAAAAACTTTTAACTGTTTTATCCCGTTCGCATTGACCAGCCGGGTAACCACACTGCAGGGATCAACAATTTCTGCAAGGGGACACACGCCGGGAGGTATTTCTCCTGCCAGTACGGCCATCCCCGCAGCAGCAGCGGCTAAACCGGTCAAAACTGCAGGCCGGTCAGCCTGTAAAACCAGTGTGCGGTCTATCCTGCAGCCATTTATTTTTCCGCTAAGTTGTATAATAAAGTTAATGTATCTCTGGCGCCCCGCCGAATCAATCTCGGAAGCCCGGCAAAGACGTCTTATGGCAGTCTCCCGCTCAGTCAGAAATTGGCCGCACACTTCTTCCAGGAGCGACGATACCTGCTTACCGTCACTGGCTATGTACCACTCGCCATTATTGAGCAATAGGGAAGACGCCACGAATTCCGCTTCCTGATCAAAATAGGGATATAACGTCACTTCGCGTGCAAAAAAAGGCAGTTGTATTCTTTCTCGCCGACGCAAAACCGATAAACGGCAACTACCGTTTTGCCACGCTGCCAAGGGTTTGTTGCCCCGGCCTGAAGCACCGGCAAGATAATCCTCTGCTGCGGACGCTGTAAATCTATCCAAGCTGCCAATATAACAAAGCATGGATTCTAATTGATCGAAAGATTTCGCCAGCCAGCGCGGCAACAGCCCTGATAAACCGGGAACAGCCCCGGCGGCATATAAAGAAATCGTATTGTACGGCGCTCCATGCAGACTTTCCAGTTCTTTATTAACCCCGGCGTCAATATGGTGACATCCCTTTGCCAAACACATTCCGGCAACTCGTCCTCCCAACCGGGAAGATGGTCCGGTGCAATTGATGACCAGTTCACACCCCGCCAGAAAGTGCTCCACACTCTGGACATTTTCAGCATCAACCGGAACCCATTCGGTCTCAGCAAACTCAACACCCAGATTTTTCCGGGCCTCCGCGGGATTTCTGCCACCTATCTTCAGTCTCACTTTTCCCCATTTTTGCAGCATTCGTACTGCCTGCAACCCGACATCGCCATAACCACCGATGACGCCAATCATATCTCCCCTCCTTCCATCAACTCCATTTGCTGTTTTATGTCCGCTAGTTTATTTTCAATTGCCGCGGCTACTTGAAATAATGACGGTGATTCTATCAGTTGCCTTAATGAAAAATCGACCCCAAACTCAGTTTTTACGCCGGCAAGAAAACGGGTCGCCAGCAGACTGTCCCCGCCAATTTCAAAAAATTCCTGTTCTTTGCCAACCGTGTCGATATTTAAAAGCGTTTTCCACATCTCAGCAATTTCCCGCTCCAGACCAGCATAAATTTCTTCACCGCCATTTGCATGAACCCTGGCTGTAAGTATGGCAGTAACGGCCACGCGGTCGACTTTGCCATTAGTGCTTAACGGCAGCCAGGGAAGCACTTCAATTCGGTCTGGCAGCATATGCGGCGGAAGTTGTTTGGCGGCAAACGTCAGTATGTCTGCAGAATCAAGTTCTGTTCGCGACCCCGGACAAGTTCCTTCAATAAATTCCGTAAAGGAGCCTTTGATCGAAACAGACCGCACCTGATAAAGCCCGGCTTTAATAAACAGATTTTCCCATTGCCCGGCAGTGAGCATTGGACTGCATGCCTGCCGGCGTGTTAAATCGAAGTCAGTAAATGCCCTGTCAAGTACGGCGGCAGTCACCGCGGCAAACGGTGTAAGTTCACTATGCTCAAGCGCAAATAGCTTGCCGCCTCTCCGTACCATTAAGGAAGCATAAGCAACGCCCTGCTGAGGCTCCCGGTAACGATGTAAGGAATTGATCGCTAACACTGCGTCAAATGAGTACCGGAGTTGTGCCGGGACATTCCCATCCGGCAACTTTTGGCACGAAACCGTATGAAACAATGAGGAAAAACGTCTTCTCGCCGTTTCCATCATTGCCGGCTGAGAATCGAAAAAAGTGAAGCGGATATCCTGGGGATCAAGCATTTCAAGCAGCTTGAATGCCGCCATACCGCTACGCCCGTTAATCAGTGCCACTCGCACCGAGCTGCCGGCAGTCCGGGCCAGAAGCCGAATGTTTTCAGCAATCACCCGTATTCCCTCAATTGTTCCCCGATCCCCCAAAGCCAGACTTTCCGGTGACAGGAGTTCATCATCAAGCAAAATAGCAGGAGAAACCTCGCCGCCCAAAATCGCCCGGTAGATATCCAGACGCGCAAACAAGCGTCTGCCTATCCGCCAAAAACCAGGGTCATGCTGATGCACAAAATACGCTGTATCCGATTTTAAATTTTCGGCATATTGCAAAGCCTCGCGGATTCGGGGACCAGGAAGTATCCTGTCCTGCCTGCGATAGATCACCTGCCGTGTTTCGAGCCATTGGAGCCACATCCTGAGTAAAGGCCTATATTCGTCAGCAACTGGCAACACCTCCATAAAGCGCGGATTTTCTGTTACAGCCCCTGACAATTGAGCAAAATTAAGGATTTCTGCCATCAGAGCTTCAGCAACTTTCGACTGTATTTCCCGCGATAAATCTCGCAGTTCATCAGGGTATGCATCAGGACCTACCGCGGCAACACTATAAAGTACCGGGACCGGCTCGGCGACAACCGCGGCACAAAGCTGCTTCGTCGCGCCATCGTCAGCAACAGTCGCAACCGCCTGGCTAATTCCCGGATACTGACACAGAACAGTTTCAATTTCACCTGGTTCAATCCGGAATCCTCTCAGTTTCATCTGCTGATCCGCCCTGCCGAGAAATTCAATATTTCCGTCAGGCCGGTAGCGCCCCATATCGCCCGTACGATACCACCGCTTATTTCGTATATCAATGAATTTTTCGTTTGTTAATACGGGATCTCCCCGGTAACCGCGCGCCACGCCTGCACCGCCAATCCATAATTCACCAACCACCATATCCGGGCAGTCGCGTCCAAGCCTGTCCACAACGCGGAAGCATTGATTTTGTAAAGGTTTTCCGTAAGGGATAGATTTCCAGGATGGACGGACAAACTCAATCTCAAAAAAATTTGACCATATAGCAGCTTCTGTTGCCCCGCCGAGCGCAACCAAACGGCACTTCTGTGTTTTTTCCCGCAACCGGCCGTGGATATCCAAGCCAACCCAGTCTCCGGATACAAGTACAAGACGTAACGAATCCGGCAGCCTCTTCTCGCCGGCAGCAAACAGCAGCATATCCATAAGCGCCGGTACCGAATTCCAGACCGTCACCTGCATTTGATGAATAAGGTCAAACCAAACCGGCGCTTCCCGCCTGACAGCTTCATCAGGCAGAACAACTGCGCCGCCGGCAGAAAGCAAACCAAATACATCGTAAACAGAAAGATCAAAATCAAGAGCGGATACGGCAAATACCCGATCAAATTGATTTACGGAAAAACGTGCATTAATATCCAGAATGGTATTGATAGCGGATTTATGCGTAATTTCCACGCCTTTTGGCTCGCCGGTCGACCCGGAAGTAAAAATAAGGTAAGCCAGCTCATCCGGATTTACCAAAACAGGTTGCGGCAACGGCAGCAGCTCATCGGCCTCATCAACTGAAATAGCGGCAATTTCGCCCTGTCCGTCAAGCATCCCAGCCTTCGTATGATCAGCAATCAAATACCGTATTCTACCGATTTTGCAAATCCGGCGCTGGCGTTTTTCAGGCTGGTCAACGCCGATCGGAACATATACCGCGCCCGCCGCCAGTACGGCTAAGACGGCGATCACCTGCGCTGGTCCTTTTAACAGGGTTACAGCAACAGTTTCTCCTGTTTTAATACCTTTTTCCACCAAAAGCGCTGCCAGCCGGAGGGCCTTGTCGGCTAGCTCGCCATAGGTCATACTCCGCCTCATTGTATTCGCTGTCCATAGCAGGGCCTCGCGTTCGGGATGCCGCCGGGCATGCACAAAAAATTCCTGATGAATACATAGGTCTTTAACTGGAGCACGCGTATCATTCGTTTTCGTCCGCATCGCTCTCTGCTTATCAGGAAGCAGATCGGGAACCGGCATTTCCCAGGTTTCCCCGGCCAGCCAGTTCAGGAGCTGATAATAGGCTTCCAGCATAGCAACAGACAGGTACTGAGGAAAATATTGCTCATCTGCTTCCCAAACAATGCCAATACCCTCATCCTGCTCAAATACCCGGCAATGCAGGCCAACATTGAGTTTCACTGCTCCCGAATCATAATTCTCATTACAGTCGGCAAGCGCATTCCCAGGTTTCCCGGCAGAAAAACTGTTAAGCGCTGATAGGCTATTGGAAAAAACAACACTGGCTTTCCGGTTGTTCCAGCTATCTTCCCCAGTATTGTGTTGCATGTCTGAGACCGCAGCCTTGCCCCGGCTCGCCATTTTCTCTATTTGCCGTTCAGTCCTGCGGCATACCTCAAGCCAGCACTTGCCAGGCATAGGGCGGAAAACTACCTGCTGTGCCGCCTTCACCCCACCATCCGCTTCACTGCCGACACCGTTTATAATCACAGTCAGTTCACAACCGGAATTCCACCTGCCCACTATTTCGGCAAAGGCTGTCAATAATACCGACAATAAGGAAACCCGATAAAGATGTGCGTGTTTTTCAATTTCCTGCCATTTGCTCCTGCCAATTGTGCATTCATTGCGGCTAACAGAAATTTTTTCATTAACCGTCCCGGCGTTTTGAGGGTCCGATTGCGAAACAGCGTGGCAACCTTTGTACCCTATATTCATGAATGCTTCCGTCCGCGACATTATCTTGCCATTCCTCCTTGTGATTTGATAATCCTAAATCAGCAAACAATAGTTCTGCTCTTTTGTTAAAGCAAACGTTTTTATTGATATTGATAATCATTATCTCCACAAGGAATATGTTACCATATATTTACTATATACTGCTACGGCAAAAAGGATTGTTACTATGGTAAAAAGAATTGATGCAGCCTTAATACAAGAGGCTGCATCAATTCACTCCAGGCAGAAAACCTTTTCGGTGCTTTCTTCTTATGACTTCTATAGCGCGCAGCGAAGATTTTCTGCTGCATTTCCTTATGGCTCAACCTATTATAGGCCATATTCACCGGCCGCTGATGGCGATTTGGGCAGTCATGTTCCAGCGCAGGCGGTCATCCCAGCGTTCCGGGTCAATGGTCACCGTATACGTAATATCCCCCCGCTTTTTTTCCCCATAGGGCCGGATAAACTTGACCCGGCCGGGGATCTCCAGCTCCGGAATGCCGTCAAAGGTCATCAGCGCCACATCGCCGGGTTGTACCTTGGCAATCATTAATTCGGTCAAATCATCGCTCCGCACTTCCCAGGCCGCCTCGTTGGCGATCCGCACCAGCACCGTCCCGCTGGCGGCATGTTCCCCGACTTTTACATCCAGATAGGCCACCGTACCATCGATTGGTGCCCGTAATTCGGTCTTATCCAGTAAGCTTTCGGCCTCCACCAGCAAACTTTCCTGGGTCTTTAGATCGGCCTCTGCCTGGGACAAAGCGGCCCGGCTACGCTCGGCGGCGGTCCGGGCCTGATCAAGCTGCTGCCGGGAGGTGGCTCCGGCCTGGTCTAGACGCAGTTGCCGCTCAAGTTCCCGCTCCGTGTCCGCCACATTAACCCTAGCCTGTTTCACAGCGGCGTCAGCCCGGCTTACATCGGCCCGGGCGCTGCCCACCCGGGCCTGATAATCCTGGCGTACCAGCCAGATTAGCGGCTGTCCGGTCCTGACCCGCTCCCCTTCCTCGACCAACACTTCACCGATGGTGCCGTCTACCGGCATCACCATCTGCGCATAACGCACCGGAAAGACAATACCTTCGGCCAGCACCCTCTCATCCGCCTTAACCGGCGGCAGTTCCTGTTTTGCAGCCTGCCGCTCCTGGCTCAGCCACCATATACCGGCTATAATCACCGTCAAAAGCAGAACCACCGGCAGCCGGCGGCCTTTGATCAAGCTGCTTGCTGCTGCTAAAACCAGCTTGCTGAAGCCGGTTTTTTTTCCTGTTGGCCCGCTATTATTCATAGTTAAGCACCTCCCGTACGCTCATTCTGGCCGCGTTCCAGGCCGGCAACAGGCTGGCCAGCAGCGACAGCGTGACCGACACCCCCAACCAGATGCCTACTCCCGTAAAACTGAAATAAAAATCTAATGGATAATGGAAAAACAGCAGGCCAACCTGGTGCGCAAGCAGCGCGGCCATAGGCACGGCCAGCAGCGCTCCCGCCAGCCAGCTAATCAGGCCAATGCACAGGGCTTCCAGCACAAACACCCGGGCGATATCCAGACTGGAGGCACCGATGGCTCGCATCACACCAATTTCCCGCGTCCGTTCCAGCACATTGAGACCAAGGGAGCCTGCCAGTCCCAATGCGCCCACAACAGCCAACAGTACGACCATAATCAGAAGAAAGGCAATCAATATACCATTCCGTTGTTGAATACGCTGCTTGGTTTCAAAAACAGGAGTTACCCGTTTAACCTTCAGCCCCTGACGTTTCAGATGTTCATCCACAGCGCGCCCCAGAGTTTTCTGCGCCTGCGGCGCGCTGTCTGTAGCCACAATTTGTACCGAACGAGCCCGGCCGGCCTCCTGTATCGCCCCGCTCAGCCAACCGTACGGGGCATACACGTAGGTCCCTTCCAACACGCCCTGCGCAATGCCCACCACCGTAAGCCGCAGTTTATGATCGCCTATTTTTACAACCGCCGGCGCACCGACCGTCAGTTGCGGATTGTCGTTCACCGTTGTGGTATCCACCACCAGCGCATTCTCATCGCCCGGGACAAGCCAGCGCCCAGAGCGAATTACCGGCCGGATAATCTCTGTATCGACCGGTGGCGCTAAAACGGTTACTTCGCTGCTGGCCGCATTCTCCGATTCCTTCCGTTCATCCCGCAATATTCTGCCGGGAGTATAACCCCAGACCTCGGCGGCCTTTACCCCAGGTACCCGCATTACCGCCTGGTCAATGCGGTTCGTCCGGTAACTTTCGGTAAATTGCACCATAACATCGTAACGGTAATAATCCAGGGTCTGTTCCAGACCCGCATATAAGGCGGCCCGCAGGGAAAATACCGCCATAAACGCCGTACCGGCCATAGTCAGCGTAAGCAGCGTAAGCACCAGACGGCCCCGCTGCCGGAAGGTGTTCCGTAAAGACAGCACTACCGGCCGGGGCAATTCTTTCAGTTTGGCCAGTCCAGCGTCCAGGCAGCGGTCAAAGCGCCCGCCGGGCACCACGCCGCCAATCCCGTAGTCGCTGATAGCCTCCCGCACAGTGCGGCCCGTTCCCTGCCAAACCGGCCACAGGGCGGCGGCAAGCGGCCCCCCGAGCGCTACCGCTGTTTCCAGCAGGAGCACTCGGCCCGGAAATTCCAGGCCGCCGGAATCAAAATTAAACATCCCGGCCATAAAGCCGGTCAGGGCGCTGGCCGCCAGGGCGCCCAGCGGGGCGGCCACCACCAGGGCCAGGATACCGTACGCTCCCACAAGCGTCAGATACATCCGGAGCAGTTGGTTCCGCTGCGCCCCAATGGCCTTCATAATTCCCAGTTGCCGCACCTGCTGTGTCAAAATGGCCGCGACGGTATTGACCAGCAAAAAAGTGCTCAACAGCAGTGATAAAACTCCCATTACTGCCAGCAGCAGAAGGATGGCACTGATTGGTCCGTGCATAAGATGTTCGCCGGGTTTGTTAACCAGAAACCAGGTTACCGTCGTATTTCCCTGCTCCAGTTTGCTGAAAGCCCGCCGTCCTACCGCCTCAATAGGGGCCTTCTCTTTACCCTGCAGCACCCAGGGTTCAACCACCAGGTTCACCTGGTTGAGGCGCCGCTCTTCGTCCAGTTTTTCCAGGGTATCCATATCGATGTAGCCGTAAGCACGGCCGCTGAACAGGCTGGGAAGCTGACTGGAATCATATACGATCCCGGTTATCTTGAGCAACCGTTTATTGCCGGCGGCGGTTTCCACCAGAATGCGGCTCCCCTCGACCATACCCAGTTGGGTTACGGACGACCGCTCCAGAAGGACATCGCCGTCCCCCGGCGGCCAGGAGCCTGACTCGGGACGTACCACATTCACCTTTTGTTTAATATAGTCCGGAATGGCGGTCAGCCACATTTGCCGCCACTCGCCGCCGGCGGTGCGCACCCTTACGTCCGCATTGAACCGGCCGTCGGCCTCCCTGACGCCTCGCAAACTGCGAATGCTGTCAATGAGTTCCTCGTCAAAAGGATCGGCATACAAGCTGACATCGGCCGGTGAAGCCGCTCCCCAGCTGCCCGCCAGATCCCGCTGAAACATCAGGTAGGAGCTGTACACCATCCCGACGGCAAACACGCCGACTGTAATGGATAACACCACCAGCAAGGTCCGCAGCTTGTTCCCTGCCAGATCAGCCCAGACTTTGCGCCAGCGCGGCGATAGCAACAGAGATCTGCTCACGCTGGACCCCCGCCTTCGCCAACCGGCACGACTCGGCCCTCGGCTACCGTAATAATCCGGCTGCTTTGGCGGGCAATATCCTGGTCATGGGTAACCATAACAATGGTTTTGCCGGCCCGGGCCAGTCCCTGGAAAAGGGCAAGCACGGCCGCTGCTGTCCGGCTGTCCAGATTACCTGTCGGTTCATCTGCCACCAACAGCGGCGGGTCATTGGCCAATGACCGGGCTATAGCCACCCGCTGCTGCTGCCCGCCCGACAGAGTGGCCGGCAGCTTGCCGGCCTGAGCACTAACACCGACCAGCTCCAATAATGCAAGCGCCCGCTCCGGCCGTGCCGATTTTTCATAGACATGACAAAAATCCATAGGCAGCATGACATTTTCCAGCGCCGTCAGTGTCGGCAATAATTGAAAAAATTGAAACACCACGCCCAGGGTCCGGCCCCGCCATACGGCGGTTTGGTTCTCGGTCAGAGTATGCACCGGCGTTCCTGCCACCCATACTTCCCCGCCGCTGGGCCGGTCAATGCCGGTAATCATGTTAATCAATGTAGATTTGCCGCTGCCTGATTTCCCGACCACAGCCACAAACTCGCCTGGCGCCACCTGCAGGTTTACTTCTTGTAAAGCCGTGAACTCTCCGGCACCGGTCACAAATACCTTGTGCACCCCGGCAAGCGCCACTGCCGCCGCCCCCGGCCGGGGCGGCGGCAGTGGCGCCGCCATCAGACGCGAAAACCATGTATCCACTACAAATCGCCCCCCCTGCCGCTTGCAAGTTTGCTACAGCCGGCCTTCCACGCCGAAAACCACTTGCCGGGAAGCCATAGGCTGGGTTCCGACCGTTTCAAACAGATATAAGGTTTCATAGGCCCGGTTGGCCAGATTATAGACCTTGGTATACACCTTGACATCGGGATTGACCTGATAGCTGGCCGCAATATCGGTTACCCAGTACTGTTTGGAGGTAAAGGTCTCCAGGCTGCGGCCGGTGGCGCCGCGAAGGGAAACATTGACATTCCAGGCATCGTTGTGATAGCCAAGTCCAAGACGATACATATTGGGATTGCTGTTGGTAGCATCCGCCAGATACCCCTGTCCGTCCTGGTTATTCTCCCTGACCTGCAGGTATGAATAGCCGGCGGTCAGATCCCAGTGCTCAGCCAGCGGCTGTGTCACCATCAGGTCAAGCCCCCGCTTTTTCTGTTTTGCTTTGTTAACTGTTTGACTGTAATAGGTAGTTGGATCGACAAAAATAATATCCCAGGCGAAAGCATTCTTTAAATAGCTGCTGAACAGGCTGGCCTGGATTTTGGTTCCGCCGGGCAGTCTGGTGTTGGCGCCCAGGGTGGTGGTATGTCCGCTCTCCGGTTTAAGATTGGGGTTGCGCCGGTAACTTGGATCATCCGGTCTGAATAAGTCAACCGCATTAGGCCCCCTGAACACCTCGCCCCAGGACAGATAGACATTGGTGTCTTCATTGATTTTCCGGTTAAGGCTCATCCGCATCGTCGATTCACTGTCATATTCACTGGCGTCATCGTAACGCACGCCGCCGGTGAAAGTCCAACGGGAATCCCAGCTCCAGCGGTCTTCCAGGAACAGTCCCAAATTGCGCATTTTAGTGTTAACGTAGTCGATTTCCCGATTGTCGACATAGGAATTGCGGTACTCAACCCCGCCCAGCAGGGTATGGCGGTCGCTCAATTTTCGGGTCTGATTCCATTCCAGGCCGTCGTCCTCACTGATGTAAATAGACAGAGAACCCGGAAGAATGTTGGCCCAGCGCAGCTTGTAATGATTGCGGTAAAGCTGCAGGTTGTTGGTCACTTTTTCTCCCTGCTGCCAGCGGTAGGCCAGCGACACATTATTCTGGGTGATCTGACGGTTGGAGTCAGGGCGGAAAAATTCGTAACCCGCCATACCTAGTCCCGGCTTGGATATCGGCGAGCCGGCATCCTCCCGCAAGTGATCAAAGTAAAAAGTCAGGGTCCGGTTGCCGCCGAAATCCTTGTCGAGGCGGACCGAGGCGTTCTCTCTGCTGAAATCACTGTTGGGCATAGTAACAACCCGGCCGGTAAGCGGGTCTTTGTATTCATAATGATCCTGCGTCCACCGCCCGGCCGTTACCATATAGCTGATATCGCCGCTCGTGCCGCCGGTTTGCAGATTGTAGCGCCTGGAACCCCAGCTGCCGAATTCGGTCGAAGCCAACGTACGATTTTCCGCTCCTTTACGGGTAATAATATTAATAACACCGCCAACCCCGGAACTGCCGTAAAGCGAGGAGGCCGCGCCCCGCACTACTTCAATTCTTTCCACATTGCTCAGATCGGGCACCATCCCCAGACTGTAACCGGCGGCCAGGTTATCCGTCCGCTGCTCCGAGCTGATCCGGCGGCCGTCCACCAGAATAACCACCCGGCTGTCACCGTTGAGGATTATGGAAGAACTGTCTCCCACACTGCCGCCCTCTACAGTCACATTAACGCCGGCCTGATTCAAGGCCTCGGCGACGCTGGTAATGTTCTTTTTTTCAATCTCCTCCCGGCTGACCACCGTTACATTGGCGGCGGTTTCCGATACCTTGGTCGGCATACGGCTGGCCGTCACCACATATTCTTCCAGGCTGAATTCCGCCTCTTCCACTTCCTCCGCGGTCGCCTGCGCCGGCACGCCCAACAGCAGTACCCCGCTCAGCACCATGAGCAATATCTGTTTTTGCCTTTTCCTCTTACCCATACTTCCCTACTCCCCCTCTATGAATGTAAAGCCTTGCTGATTTTCCAGCTTCCCGCATGCAGGCGGCGCTGCCAAAAATCGTAATATTGGCCTTCTTCCGCAATTAGTTCCTGATGAACGCCTTTTTGGATAATTTTCCCGTCATCAATGACCAATATCTGGTCAGCCTCCCTGATGGTGGACAACCGGTGGGCAATGACCACCAGCGTCTTGTCCTTAACCAGCGCATTGATGGCCGCCTGGATATGCTTTTCATTATCGGGATCCACACTGGCCGTGGCCTCATCCAGCAGGACAATCGGCGCATCCTTGAGAATGGCCCTGGCAATGGAAATGCGCTGCTTCTCCCCGCCGGACAGGGAGGAGCCCCCTTCGCCCACCAGGGTATCATAGCCTTGTTCCAGCTCCATGATAAAATCATGACAACCGGCTTTCCGGCAGGCTGCTGTTACTTCTTCCTGGGTAGCGTCGGGTTTGCCGAATTTGATGTTATTCAATATCGTATCGTGAAACAGGTATACTTGTTGAAATACCATACTGATATTTTTGAGCAAACTGTCGCAGGTCATTTCCTTTATATTCACACCGCCAATTTTGACTTCGCCTTCCTGAACATCCCAAAACCGGGCGATCAAATTGGCAATGGTTGTTTTCCCGCTCCCGGACTTGCCGACAAGCGCCGTCATACTGCGCTCCGGAATACGGAAACTAACCTGCTGCAGCACTTTTTCCCGCTCATACGCAAAAGAAACATTGTTAAACTCAATAGCGAAATGCGCCAGTTTTACATCCTTGCCGTCGGCATCAATAATAGCTATTTGCTTGATGGCATCATACCGGTTAAGGGCAACCTCCATAATTCGCATGATAACGCCCAGTACCCCCAGTATTTTAAAAGGAAGATAAAATTGAAACACAAAAATTAACATCATCAACAAAAAAGACAATTCCATGGTCTGCTTAAGGGTAAAATAGCAGGCCGCCAGCACGGTAAGACCTATTCCCCAGGCGAAGCAACTGTCAAACCGCAGACTGGGCGGAATAAACTCTTCTTCAAAACGGATAGACATATCCCGGTGCTTTTGAAACTCCCGGTTTATTTTCTCCCCCCGTTGACCGGTCATATTGAAGGCTTTTATTACGGAAATTCCTTTTACATATTCAAGAACGGCGCCAATCAGACGGGACTGGCTTTCTTGTTTGAGCACGGTCTGCCTTTTGGCCACCCTGTGAACCCTCTCCAGGGCAATAAAAGCCGACAGTAAGGTAATGATTGCAATCATGCCGATTCTGTAATCCAAAACAGTCATTATAATACAGCCGATCGGCGCGCTTAAATAAATGGAAATAACGCGGGCCAGCACCGACATGGAATGTTCTTCGATAAAAACCAGATCCGAAGTAATTACCGCCGTAATATTGCCAATATTCCCCTCAGAAAAATATCCCATCGGCAGTCTTTTTAAATGATCGCCCAGCTTGATTCTTTCTTCGGCAAAAATCTCGTACCCGGCGCTGCTCTGCAAGCCGTCAACCAGGCGTTTGGACAATGCCCGTAATACCACGCTGGCGGCAACAACAGCGCCTGCAATCCAGGCATCGCGGCTCGCAAGACCGCCGGACACCAGTTTAATAAGGATAAATAAAACCGCGAGAATAGGGACCTGCGTAAAGATGGCTTCAAAAATGCTGGCAACAAAAGCCAGTTTTATTCTCCCGGCATATTGGCCGGAAAGTCGTAAAATCCTGCCGATAATCCTAAGCATTTTGTCCCTCCTTAACCTGAATTCCCCAGTCCAGCGTTTGCTGGTGTGAATCCCATAGCGACTGGTATTGCCTGGATTTTACCAGCAGTTCGGCATGAGTGCCCTGCATAAGCAAACGCCCTTTATCCATCAGCAGAATTGTATCGGCCTCCACAATTGTAGAAAGCCGGTGAGCAATAACAACCACGGTTTTACCGATAATCAGCTGATTTAACGCTGCCTGGATTTTATCCTCGTTTTCCGGATCGGTAAAGGCGGTAGCCTCATCCAGAATGATAACAGGAGCATTTTTCAGGATCGCCCTGGCAATGGTAAGACGTTGCTTTTCCCCGCCGGAAAGCTTATTTCCCGCCTCGCCGGCATTGGTGTAATACCCCTTTTCCATTTTTCTAATAAATTCATGGCACATAGCCATTTTCGCCGCCGCCATAACCTCGTCATCACTGGCCTCAGGCTTGCCGACACGAATATTCTCCATGAGAGAATCCTTAAACAGAAAAGTGTCCTGTGAAACATAACTAATTAAATTCATCAGTCTTGCAAAAGACATATCGTTAATATTGACGCCGCCGATCGTAATCCGGCCCTCTTTAACATCCCAAAAATGCACCAGCAGCTTAGCCAACGTACTCTTGCCGCTCCCGGATGCGCCAACAATGGCCGTAACATTATTCTCTTTAGCACAAAAGGAGACCCGGTCAATGACTTCTTTGTGATCATAGGCAAAAGTAACATCCTGGAATTCCACGTTATAATTGTCCGGGGCAATTCCCTGATCAGCAAGCGTCAGTTCTTCACCGGTAAAGGTTTTTTCCAGTTGGCCTATTTTATGCTTAAGGACAGGAAGGGTGGGGAAAAATTCCACCAGCCGGATAAACGGCTGACCAAGACTCATTGATAACAGCAGGGCAAAAACAAAGGTAGCCAGGGTTAACGTTCCATCGAGATAAAACATACTGCCCACAGGCAGTAAAAACAGTATGGTGCAGGGCAGAACCGCGCCGTAAACCGCCATATACGTCCACGATTCACGGAACCACGCCAGTGTATACTTTTTATAATCTTCCACCGACGACACATAGTTTTCGTAAGAACTTGTCGTCCTGTTAAAAATTTTAATGACTTCCATGCCCGAGATATATTCAATTATGGTTGCGTTCATTTTTCTCGCAGCGCTATAATAGCGTTCCATTTTTTTAGTTCCGCTCTTCGTCATTATGATAATAGCAAGCAGGCCAATGGACACTGCGGCAATCGAAAGCAGGGCCAGACGCCAGTCCAGAATAAAGAAAATAAGATAAGCAACGACCGGTGCGAGGACATAAGGTATGCCTTCCGGCAGCATATGGGCAAGCAACAGCTCCACACTTTCGATGTCATCGACAAAGTTTTTCTTATAACTGCCTGTCCCGTTCGTATGGATATCCCCCAACGACAATTTGGTCAGCTTATCGGCAAATTTTATTCGCATTCCCATCAGCGTGTCATAAGCCGCCTCATGCGACAATGTCAATCCCTTGTAATACAAAAATGACTGTAATAACAAACAGACAACAACGGCGCCGCTCATAAGCAATACGTACCCCGTCGTGGCGGTATGCGTCTCCACGAACCGTAAGATAATATCATACGCAATTAGATAAGGGCAGATTCCCGCAACAACGCTGCCTAAAATAAGCAGTAATGCGCAATATATCTTATTGCTGTGTTCCTGGGCATAAAATAAAACTTTTTTGAACCCACCCATGTTTCCCATCCTCCAATCATCCCACCAGTGTCAGGCAAAAGACTGCAAAACGCCGGTATTCCCCTTTTCGCCGCAGCTAAGGCAATCTGGTTTGACCGCGTTCACAGCCCTATCCACCCCAGGGACAGGCCGGCGGTCTTGCTGTCCTGATACCAGAGCGCGGCAACAATCGCAACAAAGCAACCGGCAATCACCATGTCAGCGAATAAAATCCGCACCTCGCGCAGTGATGTTCTTTGATTAGTCCCGTCAATTCCTCTGGTCAGCGCTGCCGCCGACAATTCATCCGCCAGCTTCACACTCCGCAGCAGCAGGGGCACCAAAATATATTCCAGCATCCTGACCGGCTGAACTAACAGCCCCTTAAAAGAAAGCTCTATATTGCGCATTTTCATGGTATCCAGAATATAGCCCAGCTCATCTTTTACTGTGGGTAAAAACCTGAGAAGTACCGCCAGCGGTATGATCACCGCCCGTGTGAATCCCATTTGTTCCATAGCGGTAATAAAATCGTTTATTTTTACCGTGGTCACCAGCCAGTGTCCCAGCATGATAACCGGAATAAACTTCATGCAACTGTAGACGAACACACTTAACAATATCTTGATATTCTCCACACCCGCCAAACCAATTAACGTATCTATAATCAGACAAAAAGCATACGCCAGCAGGAACGGCTTGCTGCTTCGGCCTTTGCCGGCAAGCAGCAAGATGGCAAAAGCTACGATTAAAGATAGCAGCATAGTCATTTTTTGCGCAGTAAAGAAAAGCATCGTACTGAAAGCCAGCGACATCAGGATTTTCATTCTGGGATCCATATCCCGTAAGCCTCTGCTTGTTTTGCCAATAAGCAAACTGTCCGTTTTATCTTCCCAACACTGGCCGGCAGCTTCTTGTTTAACCACCATTTTCATCGGTTGCACCTCCCTTCATAAGCCACGATTCACCGTCCGGATTTGTACCGCCGGAGCAAAAAAAGCCCGCCGCGTTACACAATACCGGCCTGAATGAAATGTTTTTTTAAAACTCTCCTGCCGAATAAAGCTCCCAGGAAAGCACCCGCTGCCGACGCCGTTAATATCCAAAAAAATACCGGCCCGTTTAACAGCGCAATGATTGCATTAACATAGCTTTCGTCGTAGCCCCTGCTGACAGCCATTACTTTATACGCATCCGCAAAAAATACCATCGGGGCAAAAGAACCGAAGGAATACCCGCAAATAAGAACGGCGTAGCCTGATGCAATTCTTTTAAGATTTTTGTAGTTTCCCCATACAATAATTTCTCCCAGCACTGCGGCAATGACAATGGCACTGACCAACGGCCAGGAAACGCCGAAAAGTAAAAATACCGTCCCCTGCAAAATACCACTGATCAGGAATGCGCCTATTTTCGAAACCTTTACTATCAGGAGTAAAAACACCGCTCCCAGTGGAATAGCAGCAATAGCCGGAGCAAAAATTGATGTAACCGGAATCATTCCCAGAACCATGACAATAATCAAAAAAATAATAATGAATACTGCATTGAGCACGCCTAAAACAACCATGTCCTTAATCTGCATTTTTTTGTCTTTCCCATCCACAATAGCTTCCCCCTTGTCGTCTTACCTGCCAAACATAGCGATTGGTCACTGGGACAACTCATTTCGGTGATATTGGTTCTCATTGTCGGTAATAAAAGAATCATACCGCATTGTCCCAGCTTTCTTCTAGGTCAAAAAGGATAAAATTTGTGGTAAAAAGTATTTAGGCACAAAGAATGCAATATCCCTTGTGCCTAAATTGATCCAGTTTATATGTTTTTACTGTACTTGGATGGATTAACACCATATTTTCTTCTGAATTTTTCCGCGAAATAGCTTAAATCGTTATAACCTACCAGTAAAGCAGCTTCTGTGACTTTCAGCTTTTTATCCTCTATCAGCAAACGCGCAAGTTCCAGCCTTTTATCAATAATATAAGCATGAACAGGCATGCCGAATAATTCTTTAAACCCGGTTTTCAGTTTATATTCATTCAGGTAAATCAATTTTGCCAGTTTTCCTATTGTCGGCGGCGCTACAAGATTTTCGTCCAGAATTCTTCGGGCTTTATACAGTGCCTCCCGGTCATAGGCCGAAACCTCGCCGGCAGAAGACATTGCCTCATCCTCAAAGACAGTCTCGTCCAAATAGACGGCAATCAGCTCCAGTATTTTTCCTTCAAGATAGATTCTTTTGAGCTGTTCCCGATAACGGCAATTCATCATTTCGTTGAGAATCAGGCGGATAGCCGGGGAAATTTTTCCATTATATAAAAAATTACTGCCGGTAAACAATCTGTTGTGTGCCTGGTCTTTTTCTCTGTGTTGCATAAAACTTGTAATGATGTCAAAATCAAACTCCACACAAATCCCCAAAAAGCGGGAACCCGGATCATAGCTGCTGATACTGATGCCTTGGTCGCGGTTGAATATACAGCTTTCCCCACAGGCGATCCCATATTCCCGCTTCGGATTCCCCTCCACCCGCCATAGAAATCCCTCTCCCAGACAAAAAGCCAGACTGTACAGGGAGCTGCCCTGTCTTTCCCCCATTGTCATCCTTTCATGAAAAGTCATATCGCTGATTGATATTCTCATGGAAGGTTTGACAACAATGCGCCGGCAATAGCCCTCGCCAACCGCTTCCGGTACTTTCATCTCATTTTGAAACGAATTGGTTCTGTAAATATGATTGAGCCCAACACATATTGGGCAAGTTTCGTCCTGCGGATTAAATATTTGATATTTTGGCCCGGCATTTTTTATCATGTTATCCCCCCTTGGTATCGATAAGTATATCAATGGATATACGAGGATAATCGCCGGCAGTGGCGTGCCCGCATTTCTAATTCATATAAAACCAAAAAGTTCTTTTAATTCTTCCAGACTGCTGTCATTAAGGAAAAAATCAGCACTGACTCTACCTCCCGCCAAATTGACAATTCTTGTACAAGTGTGCACGATAAACTCATAATCATGGGTGATGACAAACACCGCTTTTCCCTTGGCCGCAACCCTTTGCAGCAGGGAAGCCACCCGCCGCATATTTTCCGCATCCAAACCGCTGGTGGGTTCATCAAAAATCAATATGTCCGCCCCCTTAACGATTGCCACGGCAATGGTCACTCGTTGCTTTTGTCCGCCAGAGAGGGAGGCCGGATGGCAGCTCTTAAAGGCAGCCAGACCGAGTGTTTCCATCGTTTCCGCCACTGTTTCCGTCAAATGGGGCATGTTCTCGTTGCCCAGAGCCAGTTCTTCCTCTACGCTTTCAGTAAATAATTGATAGTCAGCATCCTGCATAACAAAGTATGATTTTTTCAGGCGCTCTCCCGCTTTTGCCGGCCCAGACTCAATACTTACTTTCCCCTGCTGCTCGCTTACCAGTCCGCAGAGAATCTTCGCAAAGGTGCTTTTGCCGGCGCCGTTCAAGCCTGTAACGCCAATAATTTCTCCCTGTCCGGCCTTAAGGCACAATCCGTCGAGAATCCGGGGACTGCCCTCATACCGGAAACATACGGCGTCCAGCTGCAAATAGGCCGGCGGTGCAAACATTTCGCTGCCGCTCCGCTGTAAAACCAGCTTTGCCGGGAAAACACATCTTAGTCCTTTATCTATCCGCTCTGTATCAGGCATAGACAGGAAGTTTTCCCGGTCATACTCTGCAGCAATTTTCCCACCCTCCATATAAACCACTCTGTCGACAAGGTCTTTCAGGTAATACAGGCGGTGCTCGGCGATAATGACCGTATGGCCCTTTTCCTTCAGCAGGCCAAGAAGTACTCTGAGTTCTTCCGTAGCTTGATGATCCAAATTGGCCGAAGGTTCGTCCAGTACATAAACAGAGGGTCCCGCCGCATGGACGGAAGCGATGGCAATTTTTTGTTTTTCGCCGCTGGATAACTTGAATAGGCTCCTTTCTAGCAGTTGCTCAATTTTCATAACCGCCACCGTATTATTCAGCCGGTGGATCATTTCCGCTCTTGGCACGCCCATATTTTCGCAGCCGAAGACAATTTCCGACGTGGTATCAACCGTAAAAAACTGCGAACGGGGATCCTGGAATACCGAGCCAACCAGCCGTGCGAGCTGATGCAGCTTCATATTGCGGATACTTTTCCCGTCAATAAAGGCCTCACCGTGCAAAGCCCCTTCATAAAAATGAGGAATCAAACCATTCAGCAACCGGGTAACGGTGGTTTTGCCGCAACCGCTGCGTCCGCACAGCAAAACGAATTCTCCTTTGTTAATCTGCAAATCAATGGCAGAAACGCTTTCGGCCCGTTTTCCGTGATAGCTGAATTTTACATTTTTTATCTCAATCACGCGCCCAACCCCCTAACGACAGGCCGGAAAACATGTTTTTGTCAAGATACCAGAGTACTGCGGCAAACAGAGTAAAGCCAGCCGCAAGCACCACATCGGCAAATAGAGTCCGCCCAGCCCGCCGGGATGTTCTTGGGCGCTCGCCGTCAATGCCCCGCGTCAGTGCTGCCGCCAGTTCATCGGCCACTTTAACGCTTCCCATCAGCTGGAGCACCAGTATAGACTCCATGGTTCTGACCGGCTGAAACAATAATCCCCGGCCAGTTAACTCTATATTACGCATTTTTATAGGGTTCTTAATGTGCCCTAATTCTTCTTTTACCCTAGGCAAAAACCGTAAAAATACCGCATTCAGCACACCCAAGGCAATTAAATCCTGAACCTGCAGCGTTGCCTTCCCTGCCACTTTGTGCTCCCCCTTTTGCGATCATAAATAAAGAAAGAATTATCACCAGCAGTTATGCCGCCTGACTTTGAATGTCACTCACTATATATCACAAGTCATTGATAATCATTTTCATTTGTTTTTGTTTATTATAGATGATATCATGTAAATTGACAACCCTTTCCAGTAAAGATTTCGCAGGCCTGGCAACCGGCCGGAAATTTTTTAATAAATGTATAAATATTTAATCACAGGAGGTTTTGCCATGCGAATCTTTAACCTGCTGCTGTTGCTGGCGCTAAGCGCCGCCTTGCTGGCGGCCTGCGGCAATACCAATCAGCCGGTGCGCAAGGGCGCATTACAGGAATACTCGCCCCGGGCCGGGACAGAGGCGGCGGCGCCGGCGGTACAAAGCCCGGGTCAGGTCACGGTCAGCTTTGATTACCAGCGCCAGCGCGAGATCGCCAGTGACCAACTGGCGGTCTGGATTGAGGACACCCAGGGGCGGCATATCCGCACCCTGCTGGTAACCAGGTTCACAGCCAATGGCGGCTATCAGAAACGGGCCGAGACTGTGCCTCACTGGCAGCAGGCCTTTCAACCGGCCGGTGCCGGCCGCCAGGCACTGGATGCCGTTAGCTCGGCGACCCCGCAGTCCGGCCCGGTTTCAGTCATCTGGGACTGCCGTAATCAGGCCGGCGAGGCGGTTCCGGCCGGTCCCTATGTCTATAAAGCCGAGGCCAATATTAAATGGGCCAAAACAGCACTCTGGCAGGGTACCCTGCCGGTTGGTTCCGGGGCCGCCGAGTCGGCGGCCACCGCCGTCACCGGCGACGGCATCCTGCTGCAAGCCGTGCGGGCCAGCTTTGCACCGGCCCCCTGACGGCACCGGCAGCCTGCTTATTTAACGGTTCCGATCCTGAATTGTTAACTGCATACAACTGCCGGCGAACAGCAAAAGGGGCTGTCTCAGACAGCATTGAGACAGCCCCTTAACCGTATTGCGGTGATTATGCCCGGAATTTAGCCACCGCCGCCTGCAAGTCCTGCGACAGCTGGACCAAAGCCTGACTGGCTGCTGAGATTTCTTCCATCGAAGCCAGTTGTTCTTCAATCGCCGCCGAAACCCCCTGGGACTCGCCGGCCGATTTTTTGCTGAAATCGTCAATCTTTTTCACCGAAACCACCGTCTGTTGGCTGCTGGCCGCCATCTGCTGAATGGAAGCCGAAATCGCTTTTACCTGATCGGAGACCTGGGTTACCACCGCCATAATTTCCTTAAAAGCGATGCCGGCGCCGTTGACCACGGCCGTCCCCCGCTGTACCTCCTGCGTGCCTTCGTTCATGGCCGCTACCGCCTTGTCGGTCTCGCCCTGAATCTCGCCAATGAGCTCGGCAATCTTCTTGGCCGCTTCCTGCGACTGTTCGGCCAGCTTCCGCACCTCTTCCGCCACCACCGCAAAGCCCCGGCCCTGTTCGCCGGCCCGGGCGGCCTCAATGGCGGCATTTAAGGCCAGCAGGTTGGTCTGCCCGGCAATACCGGAAATGGTGTCCACAATCTGACCGATTTCCTTCGACCGCTCCCCTAGCTGAACCACAACCTGGGCCGAGGCGTTGACAGTATCCTTGATTTGATTCATCTGGATAACCGCCTTTTCCACCTCCTGGTCGCCATTTTTGGCTTTATCGGCCGCCTGCGCCGACTGGCTGACAACCTGATTGGCGTCTGCGGCTATTTGCTGAATTCCGGCCGATAATTTCTCCATAATGTCTGAGGTTTCATTAGCCACCTCCATTTGGGCCGCAGCCCCGGCAGCCACCTCCGTAATCGATGACGCAATATGGTTGGCGGCCTGCGTCGATTGTTCCGAGTTGGCCGTAAGCTGTTCGGCCGAGTTGGCGACAAGCCCGGCATTGTCCTGAATCTTGCGGATAAGCTCGGTCAGGTTGCTGATCATCGCATTAAAGGCCTCGGCCAGCAGCCCAATCTCATCGGTCGATTTTATCTCCATTTTTTTGACCGACAAATTCCCGGCCGCAACACTTTTGGCCGCCGCAACCAGGGCGAGAATGGGTTTAATGGCGATGCCGGCAAGAACAAAAGCGATCCCGCCGGTAACAACAATTAAGAATAAACCAATAAAAGCCGTATATGTCGCCTCGTCAATGCTTTTGGCGACAGCCGTGCTATAGGGGATTTCCGTACAGAGCAGCCAGCCGGATTTTTCATGTTTCATATAGCTTACCAGCATCTGCTGATTGTCTATCTTCACTTCCTCGGCCCCGCTGCTGCCGGCTAAACCGCGTTGTACAAAATCAAACCCCGACATATCTGTCCGTTCCTCCGGCTTTTGCAGGTCCTTAGTCGGATGGGCCAGCAGCTTGCCCTCCTGGTCCAGGATATAGACGGTAACCTGATCCTGGGACAACCCATTAACAAATTCATTTAATATCGACAGCTCGACCGTGCCCTGAATAACCCCGTTTACCTTGCCGTCACTGCCTGTCACCGGCGTGGCCAGCACCGAAATAAGATGCCCGTTGTCCTTGCTGACCAGCACTTCCGAGATAACCTCTGCCTGTCCCTGCATGGCCAGTTTAAAAAAGTTGCGGTCCGACACATTAGTCAGCCGGAGATCGTCGCTTCTGGCAACCTGCGTCCCATTGGCCCCGGTAACGACAATCGGATTAAGATCCGTATACACCTTGGCGGCCTCAGCAATCAGGGGCTTGATGCCGGCTGCATCATGGGCCCGCACACTGGGGTTGGTCGACAGGACTTTTACCCCGTATAAATTTTTGTCAATAAAATTATTTATCTTTTCCTGAACAATTTCCGTTCGCTTTAAATTCTCCGATAAAGCCGTTTCTTTTGCTGTTTGCATCGAATTGTTTAAGCTGATACCCGTAAAAATGATAAGCGGCAGTGAACTGGCAACCAGTAGGGCTAATGTTAGTTTCTTCTTGATATCCATAAATTGCCTCCTCGTTTTTGAAACAGTTACTGAATTAACTTGCCCCTTAGAAGACGGTTGCGCATCAGACTCCTTGCCTTTAAACTCATACTCCTGCCTTCATCTCTATATAATGCACCTGGCAAAACCAACAGAATAATAAGAAAAATCGTTCTATTATATTCTACCTGTTCATTCCGCTTTATTAAATGAGCTAAAAGTCCTATATCACCTACCGACTCAAGGGTGACTCAAGGGGACGGTTCTCTTGAGTCAAAAACCAAGCTCCGGTTTGCCAAGCGGCGCTTGTCCGGCTTTTAAATCCCCGGCAAATTTAGCAATTTAGCGGCAGGTAATTGCTGCCGGCTAGCGAAAGATTATATTATCAATACAGCGGCCGCCACCAAAACAACGGCCGCCGGCGCCGAGGAGGTTAACGGGCCTTGCACTGTATAGGTTCCGCAGGAGCAAAAAATCCGCCGTTATTCCGGCGACTACGGAACGGCGGATTTTTGGTCCTGCTGCCTTTCGCCCGGCTTCCGCTCATTTGCTGAAAACCGGGGAATAATAACAACATAGGTAATAACACTACTATAAAAAGTCAAGAGGGAAAAGTGAAAGAATAGCGAAGCTCGATCAAAGGTTTGCCAATATTAATTTCTTTTATTGCGCCGTCAAAATGGAAACCGGCCTTTTCGTAAAACCGGCGGGCTCTCGGATTATCTTTAAGCACCCAAAGGATAACCTGCGCGTAGCCGAGTTCACGCAAACGGGTAAGGCAAAACCAAATAGCTGGAACCGAGCAGCCCGTTCCCCACGCGTCAGGGAGGAAATATATTGCGCTGATTTCGCCCGTAGTATCCGGTAAGTCTTCATCGCGGGCTTTCCCGAGAATTGCCATCCCGCTGGGTTGATCATGCGTACTGAAAAGATAGAATTCTTCTGACCGCGCTGGCATCACCTTACGAAAGATATCTGCACGTTTTTCAGAAGTAAATGTAGCCAAATACTCAGCCGGGACGATCCCCTTATAAGCCGCTTGCCAAGACTTTGCTTGGATATAGCCGATTTTATCGGCCATAGCGACAGTAGCCTTTACTGTACCAAGTTTCATAAACGCACCTCACTCCAAGACAATATTGTTGTGAATATACGTAAATACATTAATATGGAGGCAACAAACATGGGGCATCACCACAGCCAGAGCGGGCACACACCGGAAAAAAACAATCTGGCCGCACTGACAGCATCGCTGATCATTACCGCCGGCATTATGGTCCTGGAATTTTTCGGCGGGTTGTTTACCAACAGTCTGGCCCTGCTCTCCGACGCCGGTCACATGCTCAGTGACACAACCGCCCTGGGGTTAAGCCTGTTTGCCGCCGTGCTGGCGCTGAAACCGCCGTCCCCCCAAAAAACCTATGGCTTTTACCGCTTTGAGATTCTGGCCGCATTTTTTAATGGCGTGACGCTGTTTGTTATCGCCGGTTTTATTGTCTGGGAAGCCTATGAACGTTTGTGGGCGCCGCCCCTGGTAAATAGCGGCTATATGATAGGGATTGCGGGCATTGGCCTGCTTGCCAACCTGGTCAGTGCGCGGGTCCTGACCTGGAAGGGAGATATGGGGCAAAGCATTAATCTCCGCAGTGCCTATCTTCATATTCTCGGCGACGCACTGGGCTCGGTCGGCGCCATTATCGCCGGGTTATTGATGTACTTTTTTTCCTGGTACTGGGCCGATCCGGTTATTAGTGTTATTGTTGCCCTGCTGATTTTGCGCAGTGCCTGGGTTGTTATCAATGAATCGGTAAACATACTGCTCGAAGGAACACCCCCAACCATCAACTGGGAGGAGGTAAAAGAGTCCCTGCGCACCATTGACGGCGTCAGGGATGTCCATGATTTACACATTTGGACCATCACCTCCGGTCTGGCCTCCCTTACCTGTCATCTTGTCATTGAGGCCGACAAAGATCCCCAGGCTATCCTGCAAACAGCCATTTGCACCATCAGGGACCAATTTCAAATTAACCATACCACGATCCAGATTGAAACAGCAGACTTTAATCACCCGAGCTGTCTGCCCTGACCGGTTCATCTGTACCGGCTGCGGCGAAAACAATCCGAAAGGCAGTACCGGCCGGGCTTGAGTGTACGCAGATCTCAGCATTGTGCCGCGCAGCAATCCGGTAACAAACAGGCAGCCCCAGCCCGGTTCCCTCATCCTTGGTCGTCACAAAGGGTGTCCCGATTTTTTCCAGAATGGCCGGCGGCATACCACACCCCTGATCGGTGATCGTAAGCTCAATCTCCGCCCCCCTGACAGCCGTACTGATTGTTACCAGCCCGCTGTCAGTCATGGCTTCCAGGCCATTACGCACCAAATTAAGAATAAGCTGCCTGATTTCATTCTCATCAAAATCGAACTCCGGCAGGTCGGCCAGGGTTAACCGCAAATCATGCCCCCGGCGCAGCGCGTCGGCCTGCAGCAGAGGCGCCAGCGCCTGGATAACGGCATTAAGATTGGCCCGGCGGATCTCAATCTTCTTATTTTTGGCCAACGATAAAAATTCGGTAATAATCGCATTGGCCCGGTCAATTTCCTCAATCATGATAGCTATCTGGGAATGGTATTTGGCCAGTTCGGCTTTACGCTGAAAAATCTGCAGGTAACCGCGGACTGTGGTCATGGGATTCCGCACCTCGTGACCGATGCCGGCCGCCATCTCACCGACTATGTCCAGACGGTCCAGGCGGGCCATCTCATATTTATAGCGTTTTATTTCCGTAATATCGGTAAACATGCCCAGCAGGCATTGTTCATCCTCCAGCGAAATTACTTCGCTGGAAAACAGAACCGTCCGGACCTCATTGTTATTTGTTACTATATCTATCTCATAATTCTGACATTTACCCTGCTGGTGGAGGATATGCAGGCGCAGCTGCTGCAAGCAGGTTTCGTCTTTCCACAAAGTAATCTGATCAGAGGTTTTCCCTGCCACCTCTTCATAAGTTCGGTCCAGCGCCGTTAAATAGGCCTGATTCACAGCAAGAATTTTCCAGTCCTGCAGGGAAACAATAGACATCATCAGCGGATTGGCATGAAAGGCCTTCAAAAACCGTTCTTCACTTAACCGTTGCTCGGTAATGTCAATAAGGGTAATTAAATACTGTTCTTCTGCACAATACTCGGTCTTGATGACCGAGATTATGCCATAACGGTTATCGCCGGCCAGCGTTCTAAACTCAGCCAGGCCGGCCGTATAGCCGTTAGCCTGCAGCTCTGCCAGGCGGGCGATGGTAGTGGGTGAATCGGCATTGCCGAAATTCAGCGCAGGTACGGTGCGGCCGGTAATCTCCTCCCGCCCGGCCTGCATAAGCTGCTCAGCCGCATAATTAACATCAAGGATCATAAGATCCTCCTGCCGGACGATCGCCATCGGCGCCAGATTCCTGGTGAAAAAAATTTTGAATATTCTTTGCCGCTGATTTAGCAAAGTAAGCGTATGGTTCAGTTGGGTTTTGGCAGCACACTCCTGTTCCAGCCCTTTGCGCAGGGAGGTGACGGCGGTAAGCAGCGGCGCCAGCTCAGGAAACTGCCGGAGCTGTTCGGGACTGTCAGTTTTTGTTACAACCTGCCTGGCCACATTACTAAGCAGGGTATCAAACTGGCGGAAGGTATAGCGCAAAATCAGCATTGCCCCCACCCATAATAAAAAGAAAGTAGCCCCTGATTGCCAGAGAGCGGCCATAAAGGTGTTGTTTATATATTCCACTCTGGCATTTGTCCAGGTAAACCAGGCGACCTCGCCGTCAACGATATGGGGATATAAAACACTAAGGGTCGGTTGCTGCCAGAGCGTATTGCGGTCATTGGTAAAGGTAACCGTCTTCCTGGTTGCATAGGCTTGCTTAATGGCAGCCACGCCGGCAGCGGCAAAGGGCCGGGTCAGGATCTCCGGTCTGGGCGGGTAGACGGCAAGCCGCTCATTATTTATCCCATAGCCCAGGCCGCACTGCTTATATTCCTGACCCACTTTAGCCAAAGCTGCCTGGAGCTGGGAGTTCAATAACCGTATCTTTTCTGCTTGGGACAGCTTGCGTACGGCCCCGTCCTGTAACAGATCGGCTGCATGGCGGGGCATCTGCTGGTCTAAATAAACCGCAAGCAGCAATAATTCATGCTCTTTTTGCTGAAAAATCTGCTCTTTCATCATTTCTGCATTCCGGTATACAAAAAAAAGCATCAGTACCGTAAACATAATTGTGGTCAGAAGATATGTCCGTTTAGCCACAGATTTTGGAATCATTTTCCACATCCCCTGTCATAACTTAATCTTGGTTGCAATGTAAACATTCCTTTGCTTGTCTTATCTGAGTACCCCACTTGGGCCCCATAAGGCACATTTCCTGTTTTTTTCCAGTTATTTTAAGTATTTCGCCATTTTTTTCCATCATCCTTTAAATTTGCCTATACAAATCTGCGGTTAGAAAAACTTGGCTTTGCCAGCGCCGGCAGAAGCTGCCTGGGCCCTTTAGGGTATCGATTTTTCTTATCCCTTAGATCATGGCCTCGAATCTTTATAAATGCTGCGGGGGCAAAGAAAAAACAGGTTCCTTAGAACCTGCAGCTACTGCCGGTAGAATGCTATGTTAACATAAGCTCCGATTGTACGGCTTGAGAGCCGCCGGCAGAATTGGACTGTACATTCTCCCGGCGGCCTGTTTCGCCTATAAGGCATTGGTACCGGCGCCTTATTGGCCGCATCAATCGCCTGGTGGGCCAAATCAATCGCCTGGCCAAGGCTGTTCTTTTCCAGGTATTTCTTCCACCCCACTCAAGCCGCCCCTCCGGTCACGGCTGCAGACTTGCAGGCCTGTTTACCTTATAGATTGCCAACCGGCAATTGTTTATACACTGCGGCATTAAAAGCAGAAAAAAAACCACTCGCGCGGTCTTTTGGCTTTGCGCATAGCAGATAATCCTGGAATACAAGGGAATGGTTTTACTTTTGGCATCGCCCCAAAAGTAACAAAAGGTCTAGGCCCGGAGCCTCCAAAAGCTGAAAAGCCGGACGGTATGCCTAAAATCCGAAACTCGCTGCGCTCAAACAGTACGGATTTCTTAACGGCATACCGCCCGGCTTTTCTCCTGCGGAACGCTTTTTCCGGCAAAGGGCCGGGGGGTTACCGGGTTGCGGGGCCTTGGCGCACCTTGTTTATGGGGACCTTCAGCCTATCAAAAATTATAAATTCTGTAGACAGAAAAAACCCGCTTGCGCGGGCATTTGTTCTCTATACCGTCAGAAAAAATCCCTGGCGGTCCCCTTATCTCTGCTTGCAATTCCCCGGAAACAGGCTATAATTAGAAATAGGTGGAAATTAAAGTCGCCGTGACCTGGAAGTGTTGCAGCACTTCCAGGCCCGCGCAAGGTACCAAACACCTACACGTAACAGCAGGCTGTCCACGACGACATTTCTATTATACACCGGGCTTCCGCCCCAGCACAAGCCGGGGGAGCACGCGGGTATAAGGGCTGTTGCCGCAGGCATCGGGCTGTGAGTGCGACTTAGACGCAGCAACGCATTATCCGCTCCTCACCAGCCAGTTGTCAGCAGCAGTGGGCATTGTTCTGCCGGTTTGACCGCCTTGCTGGCTTATTGGAATTGGGGATTCAGCAACTATTGAAGCATAAGCGCATGTGTAGGCCAACAACCTCGCATGCGCTTTAATTTCCCCCTGTAACCAGCTGGCGGCAGTGCTGCCCTGCAGCCTCCTGCCCCAGCCTCATATAGGGGGGTATACATGTGTCTGACGAAAACGGAACCCGGCTCAGGCCAACCGGCCACGCTACCAGACCCGGGCAGCGGCGGCCGCTCTGCCGGCCCGGCCCCAGGCTCCAGGCGCCGGGCCCCCGGCGCCTGCGGGCCGGCCAGACGAGCCGGGGTGGGCTGAAAGAGATGTTAAACCAGGCTTTTGATCAGTATATTTTCACCAGGGTCGACCATATCCTCAACCTGGCCGCCACGCAGGATGCCGGCTACAACCGGACAGCCAGCGAAGTCAGCGCCGCCCTGGACCGGCTGTTGGAGCTGGCCCGGGCCCTGAAGGCCGAGCAGCCGGAAATGACCGGTTTGGTCATGGATTTCGAGGCTTGGGCGGCGCTGGAGTCCGGGCAGACGGCGGAAATTGCCTACCGGCAGGGGCTGCGGGACAGCAGCCGGGTCCGCCAGGAGTTTATGACCTTCCTGCAGCAGCAGGAGGACGGAAGCAGTGACTGACCTAAAAAAGAAAGCCCCGGCCGGGCTTTCTTTTTATGTCAGTACAACAGGTTAATGCCAGCCGCCCGGTTGGCGGCGGCCACAGCCTGGCGGGCCGGTTCGCTGGCCTGCCCCAGCGTATTCAGCGCCTGGGGCAAATTATGGAAACCCATGCTGTTTTCAGCGGCCAGCAGGTCCCAATACCATTGGGCTTTACGGATCATGGGCGAGCCCGGCCTCATCAACCTATTCACCCTCCAAATCATCCAGCCCTTCAAACTGCATATGATAATATTTGGCATACAGACCATTATTCGCCAGCAGTTCTTCATGGTTGCCCCGTTCCTGAATGCCGCTGCGATTAATAACAATAATCTCATCGGCATTGCGAATGGTGCTAAGCCGGTGGGCCACCACAATTGTCGTCCGGTTTTGGGCCAGCCGTTCCAGCGATGCCTGGATATAGCGCTCACTCTCGTTGTCCAGGGCGGAGGTAGCCTCGTCCAAAATCAGGATAGGCGGATTTTTCAGGAATACGCGGGCGATCGCCAGCCGCTGCTTTTGGCCCCCGGACAGGCGGGTGCCCCGCTCGCCCACATAGCTGTCATACCCGTCGGCAAGGCCTATAATAAACTCATGAATATTAGCGTTTTTCGCGGCCTCCCTAATCTCCGCCTCCGTGGCCGCCGGCTTGCCATAGGCGATATTGTCCCGTACTGAGCCGGCAAACATGTAAACATCCTGCTGGACAATGCCGATCGCACTGCGGAGGGACTTGAGCGTAACCGCCCGCACGTCGTGGCCGTCAATCAGGACCGCGCCCCCGCTCACATCATAAAAGCGGGGCACCAGGGAACACAGGGTCGTCTTGCCGCCGCCCGAAGGCCCCACCAGGGCTACTGTTTTCCCGGCTTCAATGGTAATATTCACACCAGCCAGCACTTGGGCAGCCTGATTATACCGGAAAGAAACATCCTGGAAAACGATCCGGCCTTTGACATTGGTCAGTGGTACGGCGGCCGGTTTTTCTAAAATTTCCGGCACCGTATCAACAACTTCCTGAAACCGTTTGAAACCGGAATAGCCTTTTTGAAATTGCTCGGTAAAGTTAATCAACACATCAATGGGACCCATAAAAATGCCGATATACAAAGCATATACCGCCAGATCGGCAACCTGCAGCGTACCGCCGGCAACAAAAAAACCGCCGCTGACCAGCACCGCTGTATACAGTAAACCCTGAAAAAAACCATTGCCGGCATGAAAGCTGCCCATAAGGCGGTAGCTGTTTACTTTAGACTCCAAAAACTGCAGGTTGCTGGTGCAGAACTTTTCCCGTTCCAAATCCTCGTTGGCAAAAGATTTGACAACCCTGATACCGGCCAGGCTATCCTGAACCCGGGAATTAACGCCGGCAATCTTTTGCCGGTTATCCATAAACACGGCTTTCATCCGCCGGTTTTTATAAATACTGAACACAATCATCACCAGGACAACGGCAAAAAGAATTAACGTCATTTTAACATTGAGGAGCAGCAATAATAAAAATGACCCGACAATCTTCAGGGTACAGATAAAGACGTTTTCCGGCCCATGGTGAGCCAGCTCGGAAATATCGAACAAATCGGCCACCAGCTTGGACATCATTTCGCCCGTATTATTGCGGTCATAATAGGAAAAAGACAGCCGCTGGTAATGATCAAACAGGTCCTGGCGCATATCGCTTTCCATCCGGGCGCCCATAATATGGCCCCAGGTGGTAATGTAATACTGACAGGCATAGCGGATGCCGTACAAAGCGATCATCCCTGCGGCGACAAGGCCCAATACCCCTTTAATCTCCGCCGCGCTCCGGGTAAAAACACCGTGGGTGAGAAAATAAAGGATCTGGGGAAAGGTAATGTCCACCAGGGAAACCACCGATGCACAGGCCAGATCGGTAAAAAATAGCCACCGGTACGGTTTATAATATTGGATGAATTTTGACCAGATTGACATAAAGGCCTCCGTTTAGCAAGTATCACAGCAAGTTATTCCGCATTATTCTTTATCACGGAATATAACCCTTATACATTCCAAAATCAACCTAAAACTCCTGCCTGGCCAGGCAGAAATCACCTCAAGACAAAGGGACGGTGGTCGTGTCTGCTCTCCCAGCATACACACAACCACCGTCCCTGGCCGCTATCGGAACTCCGCCTACCTGAGTCCGCTGAGTCCGGCAATCCCCTCCATTTCTTGCAAGGCTAATTGCAGGCGGAAGACTGCGGGGGTTGTAGTTTTTCTATATCTGCCGGCGCCAGCCCGGTTAACTCTGCCACTTCAGTTACCCTCATACCCCGCTTTAACAGGCGCAATTGCTATTTCTGTTTTGCCTGCTTCTTTGCCTTTCCCGGCGCCTTCCATAGCGGATACATGGTCTAACAGGGCCTTCTCCCTCATTTCATATAAATATCGCTCTTTGTCCTGCTTGAGAAAGATTTCCTCAGCCGTCAGAGCCTTGCGGATTGCTGGTTCACTCATGGCAATCTCCTCCATTTCTTGGGGGCCAATCCATTCTCATCCTTCCTATTCTTATTATACCAGATATTCACAGAAAAGTTACCCTTGGGTTTTAATTCTAAACCCCCGGTTATCCTTGTATTCTTGCTTTTGACGAGTGCAGCATTTAGTATTTTCCAGAATGGCCAAAAACTAACAAAAACTTATTGCACTTTTACTATTAACAGTTTATTATACTATTAAAGTTCAGTTTAATTAGTTTATGTTTATTTTAATTTATTATCAGTTTTCCCCGTCAACAAGACAGCGCTTATGGCAAGGTTCATCAGAAAGATAGGAGGCCCCGCAAACATGCCGATCCCCCAATTATACGAAAAACTGCCTGTTGATCCTTCCCCGGTCCAAAACCTGCTCACGCAGGGCATTGTTTACGAATTAACAGCCCTGGCGGCTAAAGAAGGTCTGTTTACCGCTTTGGCGGTAAGGAAAACTGCAGCCGGGCTGGCCCGCGAGCTGGCCTGGGACGAAACCATCACCGAGCGGGTGCTGCAGGTCCTGGCCCAGGCGGGCTATCTGACCTGTGTCGGCGGTGCTTATACAGCGGTCCCAGCAATGGCCAAATATCTGCATAGAAACAGCCCCTGGTTTCTGGCCGATTCCCTGCTGTCCGAGTTTCCGGCCGGCTCTTTTGCCCACAGGGTGCTGGCGGCGCTTAACAACGAGACCGTTACCCCCTGTTGCCATAAAAAAGCACAAAACCAGCCAGAACGCCTGCGCGGCATCGGTGCCCGCGCGGTAACCGGCGAATTCGTCCAGACCACGGTGCAGGCAGTCAGCCTGGACCGGAAAAAACATTTATTGGACTTAGGCGGCGGCCATGGTTTTTACAGTATTGCTTTTGCCCAGAAATACCCCGGCCTGACGGTTACCTTATTTGATGTGCCGGACATTGCCGCCCTGGCCGCGGCCGCCATCGCTAACTACGGCTTAAGCGGCCGCGTCCAGACCCGGGCCGGCGATTTTCTGGCGACAGATATCGGTTCCGGCTATGATGCTGTTCTCTGTTCCCTGATGCTGTCCCCGTCTACGTTAGCCACGGTACTGCCCAAAGTCTACTCAGCCGTACTGCCGGGGGGCACATTGATTGTGCGGACTCATATCAAGGACGGATTCCCCAGCCTGGCCGGCAGTATTAACCGCCTGTTCTGCACCCTCAACGGCCAGCGAACCATGTATACACTGACTGAATGGCAAACCTGGCTGGCTGAATATGGCTTCAGCAACATCCAGACTGCCAATATCACCGATATTGTTGCTGTCCTGACAGCAACCCGCCCCTAAATTACATACAGGGAGGATTCGACAATGAGAAAAACAGCCCTGGTATTCAGCTTGCTGTGCCTGCTTTTCTTACTCAGTGCCTGCGGCCAAACCCCTGTTGCCGGCGGCAATCAAAACCAGGCTGCTGACAGTCCGACAGTCACGGTAACCGATCAGTTGGGACGGCAGGTGGAGATTCCCCGTCACATCCAGCGAATAGCAGCCCTGGATCATTTTGAGGGCCAGATTGCTTTCGCCCTGGGCCAGCAGGACAAGCTGGTCCACCAGGCCCTTTACAATAAGCTCGGCCAGGCCATGCTCGGGGCCGATGCCGGTTTCCGCGCCAAACCCCAGTTGCGGCAGATGCAAAAAACAATTACCACCGAATCGCTGGCCGCATTAAATCCGGAACTCATCTTCATCAACTCTTCCTTTGACAAAACACAACTGCAGCAGTTTGAGAGTGCCGGCATGAAGGTCATTGCCCTCAAAGGCGAGACCCTGGCGGATAGCTATGAGGCGGTCAGGCTGATGGCCAGAGTACTCGGCTGTCAGGACCGGGGTGAAACCTATATTGCCGCCTGCAACAAGCTGCTCCAGCTTGTCCAGGAGCGGACAGGCCCGATCCCGGCCGATCAGCGGCCCACCGTCATGTTTTCAGGGCCAAGAGATATTTTTGCCGTTGCCACCGGTGATATGCTGCAGGCCTCAATTATTGAAACAGCCGGCGGCAGGAATGTTGCCACCGAACTGAAAGGCTACTGGATCACTGCGTCACCGGAGCAAGTCTCAGCCTGGAATCCTGCTGTTATTTTCCTCGGCTCATCCCGGGATACCTACAGCCCGGAAACCCTGTACGGCAATCCACATTTTGCCACAGTCAAGGCAGCCCGGGATAAACGGGTTTATTCCTTTCCGTCCACGATCGGCTGGTGGGACTACCCGGCTCCACATCATGTCCTGGGCATAGTCTGGGCTGCTAAAACCTTACATCCGGAAAAATTCGCCGATATTGACCTGACCAGGCTCGCCGATGAATTCTATACCGAGTTTCTCGGACATTCTTTTACCGCATTGGGTGGAAAACTGTAGGCGCCTATGAATAACAAGATTATTTTGCTGCTGGCAGCACTATTTGTTTGCGCCCTCACAGTGGCGCTGGGTGTGGGGCGGTATGCCATCAAGCCGCTGGAGATTGCCAGTATTTTTTGCGCGGCCGTGGGCTGGAACGGGCGGCTGCCGGCCGTAGCCCCGGAGACCTATCTCATTTTCACGAACATCCGCCTGCCCAGGATCATTATGAGTTTTGTGATTGGGGGCGGCATTTCCATTGCCGGTGCTGTCTTTCAGGGAATTTTCCGCAACCCCCTGGCCTCGCCCGACATCCTGGGCGTGAAATTTGGCGCCGCCTTCGGGGCGGCGCTGGCCATTATCTTTTTTACCCAAATTACCTTTGGTGTCTACAGCCTGGCGTTTGTTTTCGGTCTGGCTGCGGTTCTGTCGGCCTACCTGCTGGCCCAGCGCAGCCAGGACCCGTCGGCCTCAGTGCTCGTCATCGCTGGCATTGTCGTGTCTGCCTTGTTTCAGGCCGGCTTGTCGGTGCTGATTTACCTGGCTGACCCTTACGACAAATTAGCCCAAATCACCTTCTGGCTGATGGGCAGTTTCCATACGGCTTCGTGGCTTAAGCTGGCCGGCATCTTCCCGCTTATCACCGTTTCCTCCCTGCTCATCTGCCTGTTCAGCTGGCGTTTGAATGTGCTGACTTTAGCCGACGAAGAGGCCCTGGCTCTGGGAATCCCCGTTTTCCGGTGGCGCATGTTCTATATCTTTTTAAGCACATTAATTGTCGCGGCCTCGGTGGCCGCGGTCGGCGCGATTCTCTGGGTCAGTCTCATTATTCCCCATATTGCCCGCTATCTGGTGGGCACCGAACACCGGCGGCTGATTCCGGTTGCCGGCCTGCTGGGCGGGATTTTCCTGATACTGATGGATACCCTGGCCCGTTCGCTGCTGGTGGCGGAAATCCCGATCAGTATTGTTACCTCTGTATTTGGTGCGCCCTTTCTGGGCTACCTGATTCAAAGCCGCAAAGGGGGTGCACTCGGCAGTGACCGTGCAAATTAACAACATTTCGGCCGGCTATACTAAAGTACCAATCCTTAAGGATATCAGCGCCGCTTTGCCCGGCGGTCAGTTTTGTGCCCTCGTTGGCCCTAATGGTTCCGGCAAAACCACATTGATGCGCTGCATTAATGCTATTCTTACCCCGTTCAGCGGCCGTATCCTGGTCGCCAATCAGGATGTGGCCCGGCTTTCCCGCAGTCAGACAGCCCGGCTGATCGGCTTTGTGCCCCAAATCACGCACAGCGTGTTTGCTTTTACCGTGCTGGAAATGGTGCTGATGGGCAGCGCCGCCCGCCTTAATGCCTGGTCGGCCCCCAGCCGGCAGGACAGGTCCAAAGCCCAGGCCATTTGTGAGGAAATCGGGATCCGCCACCTGGCCGCCCAGCCCTTTCAGCAGCTGTCCGGCGGCCAAAAGCAGCTGGTCCTGCTGGCACGGGCCCTGTTTCAGGAAACCCCGGTCCTGCTGCTGGATGAACCCACGTCCCATCTGGATTTTTGCAACCAGCACAAAATGATGGCCCTGGTCCGCGATATAATCAAACGCAAGAATGCCACCGCCCTGATCACGCTCCATGATCCCAATCTGGTCCTGAATTACTGCGACGCTGCCCTGCTCATGAAAGAAGGGCGCCTGATTAGCGCCGGCCCGATAGAACAGGCCTTAAGCGACACCAGTCTGCAGCAGGCCTTCGGCGATAATATTCAAACAGATACCACCAGCCGGGGCCTGCAGGTGATAGTCCCCAAAAATATTGGGAGGGAAAAGCAGTGTTCTTAAAAAAAAGCTTGCCCAAATTGGTTTTTACCACCCTGCTGCTTGCCGTCCTGCTTGTGTCCGGCAGCAGTTTGGCCCGGTCGAACCCGACCGGACCTGATTGCATCGCCCTGACCTGGTCCGGTGATCCCCGGACCACGCAGGCCATTACCTGGCAGACACCGGACCCGGCCTTAGACCAGGTGCAGTATATCATCGCAGGCCCTGGCCAGGGCCTGCCGGGTGCGGCTAAAACCGCCACAGCCACCAAGGAATATCTGCCCGGACAGGAGACCGCTGTCCATGTATTCTCAGCATGTTTAACTGATTTACAGCCAGACACCCGTTATTTGTACCGGCTTGGCAACGGCACCGCCTGGGGTGACTTCCATTCTTTCCAGACCGCGGCCGACGCGGTAACCAGGTTTACCTTCCTGGTGTTTGGCGACTCCCAGAGCGACGACCTTTATACCACCTGGCGGCAGACACTCCAGCTAGCTTATCAGGCCCAGCCGGCCGCCGCTTTTTTTACAAACGTAGGCGATCTGGTTAACACCGGCACTGATTTCAACGAATGGCAGGCCTGGTTTGCCGCCTCGCAGGGCGTGATTAACCGGATTCCGGCCATGCCGTTAACCGGTAATCACGAAATGTACACGCCCCGCTGGAAAGTCAACGAGCCGCCGGCCTTGTTCACGGCCCAGTTCCAACTGCCCCGCAACGGACCGGCCGGGCTGACAGAACAGGTTTACTCTTTTGATTACGGCAACGTGCATTTCGTGATGCTCGACAGCCAGGAAAGAGAAGAGCAGCTGTTCAACCCTGACATGCTGGCGAGGCAGCGGGAGTGGCTGGACCAGGACTTAGCCCGGACGGACAAGCCCTGGAAGATCGTATTTCTGCACCGCCCTCCCTATCACAATGACAGGATACAGGCGGCCTTTGTGCCCCTCTTCGACAAATATCAGGTGGATGTGGTGTTTTCCGGCCATGAGCATATCTACGCCCGGACCTATCCGCTGTATGGCGGCAACCGCGCCCCAGGCCCCGACCGGGGGACCGTTTATATCACCGCCGGCCGCAGCGGCACCAAAGCTCATGACCGGGCCGCCGCCGGTCTGTGGGATGAGGCATTTTACAACCCCCTGGACCAGCCCAATTATCTAACCGTCCAGGTACAGGACGATACACTGACGGTAAAGGCCTGGCAACAGGACGGGGCGTTAATTGATCAATGGCAGCTGGCTAAAGCCGCACCGGCACGACTAAAAATGGCCCAGTGAGGCCATTTTTTATTTCCCGGCAATATATTTTATCCAACCTGCCGCCTAAGAAAAAAGTACAGGCAATAGCCCGCCGGGCCATTACTTGTACTTTTTGTCTTACGCCCAGCGCCTAAGCGGTGGCAATAACTAGCCTACTTTAATTACATTCTGAGCGTAACCCCTGTAGCAAAATTGATGCCATCAGCCGGATAGGTTGCTTTTTCCCAGTAGTCAGAATCAAGAATATTGTTTACCCGCAAAAAATAGCCCAGGTTGTCATTCTCACGATATTTCAGCTCAACATCCAGGGTATGGTAGCCGGCCAGCTTTTTATACGTTTTGTGATCGGTATCACTCTTGCCGAAGGCCTGCCCCAGAACAGTCGCCTGGAACTTGTCCACCGTATAGGTTAATCCGTAATTAAACAGGGAGCTTGGCAGATTGACGGCTTTGGTCTTAACCCCTGCTTCGTTCGTATCCTTGGCATCCAGATAGGTATAATTGAGGAAGCCTTTTACCCGGTCGGTAAGCTGACGGGTGTACTCCAGCTCAATGCCTTTTATATCGGTTTCAGCGATATTATAGTAGGTTTTATCAGAGGTCCGCCGGTCGATGCGATTGTCAATCTTATTGGTAAAGGCCGCGACATCCAGTGACGCCTTTTCATCAAAATCGTGCTTCCAGCCGATTTCATAATTAGTTGCCTTTTCCGTTTCCGGCAAAGCCACGCCTTTGGCGAGGTTCGAGGCAACCTGCTTGGCGGTCACAAAGATATGGGACTTGCCGGCGGAAAAACGCACTGTGTTTTGCGCATCCAGCTGATGGGTAATATTCAGAACCGGATCAGTGGCATCTACTTTGCTGCTGTTGCGTTCGCTTTTGAAGTTGCCCTCAGTATCGGTTTTAGCATACGAATACGACTGTTTGGCCTCGTCATACCGGACGCCCAGGGTGAAATTGGTTTTATTGTCAATACGCCAGTTATCCTGAATGTAATAGCCAAGCCGTTTGTCGGTCCCGCCTTCGTCAAGGTCGGAATTGTTCTCATCTGTGTCCCAGTCGATTTTATTGTATTTCACACCAAAGGTCACCGTATTATTCCTGTCGGCCTGCAGGTCGCCGGCAAACTCCATGCCGTTCCCTTTGGAATACCAGCCGCTGCGATACCAGACCGGGCTGGCCGGGGTGACAAATGCCGGGTTGTCGGCATTATTGCCGTTATGTACCCACAGGTCGTTTTCATCGGTTACGTGATATACCTTGACGTTGTAGGCAAACCGGTCGCTGGCCTTTTGGTCAAACTGCAAGGCAATATTGGACTGTTTAAAGTCAGTGTATTTCCAATCTGTGACCTTTGTCTTGCCGTCCACCGGCGTATCGCCCGACCATGTAATAGTAGAAGGCACTTCCCGGCCGGTGAGCTGGTCAATATCATTGGGGATTTCGCGGTCGGTATTCATATAGTAGCCGCTCAGAGTCAGATTGGAATTCTCATTAAGCTGCCACTTGATTTTGCCGTTGAAATAATCGCTGTCCGTGTCCGAGTTATTCAGGTGGCCATCGGTCTGTTTTTTGCCGGCGGCTAGATAATAACTGGTCGTGCCCTCGCTGCCGCTATAGGTGGCATAGGTATTATAAGTGCTATGTGAACCGGCCGACAGATGCAGATTGATCTGGCCGGCCCCCTTGCCGTCCTTGGTAGTAATTAAAACAATGCCGCCTTTGTAGTCTGTCCCGTATTGCACCGGGCCGGGCCCCTTGATGATTTCAATCTTTTCAATATTGTCAATAGGTATGGTTTCCAGATTCGAGGCTGAGTTCGAGGCAATGCCCGACAAAGGAAATACGGGCATACCGTCAATATAGACTTTCGTCTGGTCAGAGGCCGCCCCCCGGATGCGTGCCAGCCGGCTGCCTTTGTCGGCCCGGGCAACATACAGGCCCGGCACCCCTTCAATGGCCTCAGCCAGGTTGGTTGCCCCCATCTCTTTAATCTTATCGGCAGTAATGACCGCAGTAGTAACCAGATAATCGGACAGTGCTGTCGAACGGACCTCCACTTCGTCCAGCGCCACCGCCTCTTCGGCCATGACAGGATTAAATGAGCTTAGCAAACAGACGCAAACCGCCGGTGGAATAACCATTTTGCTTAACCTTTTATACATATGATAAATCCCCTTTCCATGATATTTTCCGGAATATACCTTTACGCTCTCAGTGTTACCTTCTGCCCTGTTTTGTAGATCGATGTCCGTTGCAGTCCTGAAACAATCCGGGCCGCACCGGCATTGTCCTTAACCACAAACCCCGACAGGTCGTTGACCCCAAACGAAAACAGCGCCGGTGCCAGCGGCGTAAACGGGCCGACAAGGATGACATAGGCATTTTCCGCCAGTTCGAGCAGACGGGGCAGCGTTTTATATACCAGGCTGCTGCAGCTGAGAATGACGAAATCACTGGCCGGCAGGATATATTCAGCAGCCGCCTCCGGGTAATCCCCTTCCCGGGGCTCCCGTTCGATAATGGTCAGCTCACAGACCGGCTGATACAGCTGTTCAATATAGGGAAAATGGCCAAGTACGGCTACTTTTTTATTTTTGACGGCATTCTGATAGGAAATAAAAGGATCACTGGTCCGGTCCTCGCTATACAGGCTGTCGGTAAGCACAATGCCGTTGGCAGCCGCCTTTGCCGGGGCATTATACCAGGCGTTTATCGCCGCCATGCCAACAGAGGCCTCAATAAAGTTCCAGGATTTGATGCACTGGGCCAGTTGTTTCAGCGGCATACCCAGTGATTTCCGCATCACCTCCGGCAGGGTATCGCCCGGCAGAACATGGCTGAAGCCCAGCCCATTGCCGCTGCGGACTAAGGCGGCATACGTGCCGCAAATGAATTCATCAACAAGGCACGTGTCCGGTATCCCATCAATTAAGGCATCATATAATTCCCACATGTTGTTGACACTCCTTTTCCTGCTGGTCAGAGCCCGGTCCCTGTTCAGCAGGCGCCAGCTTGTTAAAGTTAACCGCCAAAGGCGAAACCCGTTCGCCATACCGCAGCTGCTGACGGATAGCCAGCATGATGGCATCCAGTTTTTCAATGTCCCGCAGGCTGTTTATTTCTGCAGCCGAGGTTTTCATAATTTTGTGAATGCCGCCGTTTTTTATCACAATCCGCTTATCGGCACTTAACGCCAGCAGGGGATCATGGGTGGAGATTAAAACAATTTTTTCGTTTTCCGTCAGCAGGCCGATCGCCTGTTTCCTGTCAATACCGGCATTTTCGATTTCATCAATCAGCACAATCGGCGAAGAACTCATATAGGCCGTGTCGGCAATCATCAGGGCCCGCGACTGCCCGCCGGAAAGCTGGGTTACTTTCGTATCCAGGGTAAATTTTTCCCCGGCCAGTTCATTCGCACAGGTAAAACATTGTTGGATCACCTGTCCGGCCTCCTCACACAGCCGGCTTTTGGCATGCATGGCCAGAAATTCGGCAACATTTAGATCCATGACGAAATTCATGTTCTGCGATAACTGGGCCACCATTTTATTGCCTATATCAAAGCGTTCCTCATCGGTCAGAGAGCGGCCGTTAATCAGGATATGTCGTCTGGTTGGCGTATCGCCCTGAGCCAGGCACTCAATATCGCCCAGCAGGCAGCTTTTGCCGGAACCGGTGGGGCCAACAATACTCACAACCTCGCCGGCGGCAATGGTAAGGGTCACATTCTCCGCTTCCCCCTGCTTATTGCGGCCGCCGATGATGGTAATGGTGCGGACGCTTTCCCGTTCTTCCCGGTTATGGATCAATGTGGCCATGAACTTCACCAGTTCTTCAGTCAAACTGAATACATCAAGGCCGAACTCCTGTAACTGCTCCGGCGGTATCCTGGCCAGGGCCCCGGCTACCGTAAGATCCTGCTGCAGGTTCTGCAAATTATAATTGACAAAAAAATCCTGCACGACCGGATAAGTGCTGATGAGCTCAGCTATGGTCTGCTTCGTGATGCTCTCTCTAATTTTTGCGTTGTCCCCCATCGTTTCACCTAAATTCCATCTTTTTCAGCATCCCCATTTGGTAACTCTCACCGACCCGGGTTTCGCCGGTACAATAGGCGCATACCGAAGCCGGCATTGAGAAACGCAGCCGCCGGTTTCTCAGGGTGGTAATATCAGCCGCCTTGCTGACCTGCTTGCTCAGCATAAATGCCCCCTGGCCGGTAATGCCGTTGACAAACAGGATGCGGGCGCCGGGATTTACCTGCCGTACATTAAACATAAACACTTCCCGTTCGGCCTGGGAGACGATATCCCCCTTGGTAATCAGGACAATATCGGCCAGCTTCAGCATGGGGCCAATTTTGCGGGGGGTGTTAATGCCGGCGAGATTATCAATCACGCAAATAGCAAGAATACCCTGAATATGCGGCGAACAGCGGTTGCATAAGCCGGCACTTTCGCTAATCAGGATATCGAGCCCGGTACGCTGCCCCCACTCGACAGCATCCTCAATATTGCTGATAAAAAAATGATCAGGGCAAAACTTACCCGAGAACCCCACCTGAACCGGTACCCCATATTCCTGATAGCGCAGCTGATCAAAAGAAGTCAGGCAGTCAAACTTTACCACCCCGGCCGCCTGGCCGCCCTCCCGGAGGCAGTCAATCAGTCTGAGGATGATCGAGGTTTTACCGGCCGAGGGTGCCCCTGATACGGTAATAAGTTTCATCGCTTAGCCCCCCATCAATGCATTTATCTGGCTGCCGCCCCTGGTCCGTCAGGCTGAACACCAATAGCGATTCGGTCTATTCCCTGTTGACGGATAGCAGCCATCAGGGCCACCACCCGCCCGTGCTCGACCCCGCTGTCGGCATTAATAATAACAGAGATTTGGTTATCGCCCTGGCTTTGCTGCACCAGCCACCGGGCCGCTTCCGCCGGCGTCCCGGCCTGCTCCCCGTCACAGAAGAGCTTGCCGTCTTTGGTTACAGTCAGCACGATTGCCGGCCGGTTCCGGTCCTGAACCCCGGCGGCCTGGGGCAGAGCAACAGGCAGGGTGTTCTGGGCGGTCATGGCTAAGGCCGCCAGCATGAAAAACACCAGCAGAAAAAACATGGTATCAATCATCGGTATAATCTCAATCCGGGCTTTTTTTCGCGGTTTTCGCGGTATCTTCATCGCTGCTGCTCCGCCGCCGGGTTTAATGCCAATTCCAGGCGGGTGGCATAATGTTCGATAATCTCTGTTTCCCTTTCGATCCGGGCCAGAAAGTAATTGTACGGAATAAGGGCGATGACGGCCACAGTGATGCCGGTCGCCGTGGCAATCAAGGCCTCCGCGATCCCGCCGGTAACGGCACGGGGTTGTCCCATGCCGGACAAGGCCATCACCTGGAAAGAGTCAATCATGCCGATAATCGTACCCAGGAGCCCCAGGAGCGGCGACAAGGTAACAATCGTATCCAGTATCGGCAATCCGCGCCGCATCGCAGCCAGCTCATTGACAACCACCGCCTCCATGGCTTTTGCCGGCTGATACGGATGGGCCATACCGGCCGCCAGGATGCGGATTAACGGCAGCGGGGACCCCTTGGCCCGGTCCGCGGCTTCCTCCCGCTGGTTGCCGGTGATCATTGCCAGTAATGTTTCGGCCAGGTTGGCGGCACCGCTATGGCGGAAGAAGTACATACGTTCAAGAATAACAGCCACGGCCACAATCGAGCAGGCCGCGAGGGGCAGCATCATCCAGCCGCCTTGTAACAGTTCATGCACCGGGATCATCTCTCTTTCTGCTTGCAGGCCTATTGCCGTGCTGCCGCTTAATCGGCCTCGTCCAGACTGAAGCGGACCCTTACATCGTGCAAACTGGCAACCGGCACACCACCTTCCTTCGCCGGGGAATAGCGCCATTTTTTAACGGCCTGTACGGCAGCCTCATCCAGGATGTCATAACCGCTCCCCGCCTTTACCGCTGCCGAGGTGACGGTTCCATCCGCTTCAATAAAAATACGGACTATGACCGCCCCTTCCCAGCGGGCTTTGCGGGCGGCCTGGGGATAGGCCGGCCTGGAACCGGCAATAAATGCCGGTTTGGTTCTGCCGCCGCCGGCAGCAGGCTTGCCCCCGCCGTCACCGGCGTTTGCTTGCCCGCCCCGGGCGGTTACAGCCAAAGCCGGCGCAACCGCTGCGTCTGCCGCGGAAGCAGCAGCTGTCGCCGTGGTGCTGCTGTCTGCCGCTGCCGCCGGAGCCTGAGCCTGAGCGGCAGGCTCCGGGCGGGCTGCAACCGGCAGCAGCCGGGAAGCCGGCCGGTTGTCCGCCGCCGGCGGGGATGATGCCGGTGGGGCCGGTGCTGCCCTATCCCCGGCGGCGGTCACAGCAACAGGAACGATATCAACTGCGATCGCCGCAATCACTGCCGGTTGTTCGACCGGACCTGGCGGGCCCAGCATCGCCAGCCAGGCAATCAGGGCCCCGTGAAGCAGCAGCGAGATTCCGGCTGTTTTTTTATAGGGTGATTTGCTGAAATCGTTCATTCCGGCCTCCCATAGCCAGTTCACAACCTCTGAAATAAATATTTCAATTCAAACCCAAACTTTCAAAAATATTACACATTGACATGTAAAAAATCAACTAAACACACAGCACCGGCGTTGTTTAGTTGATACCGCTTTGTATCTATCCACAATTTTACTTTTTATTCATCTTAATACAAAAACTAACTCAGGTCAATATAAATATTGCTTTTATATTGTTTTTGTTTGTTTTGTTTTGTTTTATTTTGTTTTTTTATGAAAATTCATTTATCAGCGCAATAAACCGGCTTCGCCTTGGGGCCAGCCGGTTTTAATACAAACGCTGCCTCTTCCCTACAGGGTACCCTGCCGGTACATTTTTTCCAGTTGGGTCAGAAACATTGCCATCCAGGTATTGCTTTGTTCGATATATTCGGGATGAGCCAGCAGTTCCGCCGGCGTCTGCACATATTCGGCAGGAATCATTTCATCCCGGCAATTCTCTATAAGACCGGCAATGATCTCCGGTGTATTTTCCAGATGATACTGAAACCCGAATACCCGGTTTTTATAGATAAAGGCCTGATGCCGGCAGGCCTCGCTTGTCGCGATACAGGTGGCGGCTGCCGGCAGTTCACTGAAGGTATCCCCGTGCCACTGAAAGACGATAGGGGCAGGCGGAAAAAAAGAAAACAACGGTGACTGTCTCACCTGCTCACTCAGGCTGACCGGAAACCAGCCAATTTCCTTACACGGATTCCGGGTTACCCGGCCGCCGATTACATCGGCAATTAATTGCCCGCCCAGACAAAGGCCAATCACTACTTTACCGGCGTCAATAGCCTCCCGGATGAACTCCTTCTCAGCAGCCAGCCACGGATAGACCGCCTCTTCATAGATATTCATCGGCCCGCCCATGACCACAAGCCAGTCGAAAGCGGCCGGTGCCGGCAGCGTCTCCTCCCGGTACAGCTGCGTGTTTGTCAGCACATGGCCGTTTTCCCTGGCCCATTGCAGAATACTGCCAGGGTTTTCAAAGGGGACATGTTGCAAATAATGAAGTCTCATCTTATCTCCTGTCCTTTCGTCCTACTTTGCTCTATCCATTTTCTCACAAATAAATTAAAAAGCCAACCCTTATGCGAATCTAACTCCGCCTAGTTGACACTTCATTGTATGGCTATTGACTGTTTTTTTGACACGCCTGCGCCACCAGCCTGGTTAGGTCAGGCAACAACTTCCTGTCGATGCCGGTTTCATGTCCATAGAGCTCTGTCAACACCCCGGCAATCTGTTCCAACGCTGCATTGCCGGCCCGTTCGCCAATCCCGCACACCGTGGCACTTGCCATCAGCACACCGGCCTGAATGGCCGCTAATGTATTGGCAGTAGCCAGCCCGAAGTCATTATGAACATGAATCTCCAGCGGCAGGGGCGATTTTTTCACAAGCCTTTGCATAATTTCATAGGTCTGTAGCGGCTCCAGGCAGCCGACGGTATCGGAGTAACGGATATATTCCGCGCCTGTCCGGGCGGCAGCTTCAGCCACCTGTAAGAAGAAGGCTTCATCAGCCCTTGATGCATCCTCTGTTCCCACCGATATGGTGCAGCCAAAGCTGCGGGCGTAGGCTACCGAATCAGCCAGTTGCTGCAAAATGGCTTCCCTGGTTGTTTTTAATTTATAGGTAAGGTGCAGCTCTGATACCGGCACCGAGATATGGATAAAGGAAAAACCGCACTGTACCGATGTCAGAATATCTTGCCTGACAGCCCGGTTCCAGGCAATAACCCTTGCCGACAGGCCTGCTTCGACGATGGCTTGCAATGCACTTTGTTCTTCTACGCCCATAGCCGGGGTTCCTGCTTCAATGGCAAATACCCCGACCCGGTCAAGCGCCCTGGCAATTGCCAGCTTCTCTGCCTGGGAGAACACCAGCCCGGCCGCTTGCTCACCATCGCGCAAGGTTGTATCGACAATCCTGATCTTCATGAAGCAACCTCATGCACCAGTTTTTGCAGCTGCAGATCGGAAACAGGGGCTTTTTGCCTGATTGCCAGGCTGCGGACTTTTTCCAGCACGGTTAACACCGCTGTAGGCTGAAGGAAAATATTCAATTCTTTTAGTTTCAGCTCAATGGCCGCTTTACCCGAGTGTTTGCCGATAACAATTTTACGTGATAAGCCTACCGTCTCAGGCGTAAAAAACTCATACAAATCACTTTTTTTATTAACGCCATCAACGTGAATCCCTGATTCATGGGCGAAAATATCGGACCCGATAATCGGTTTTGTCGGTTGAACGCATTGGCCGATATAGCTAAGTATTTCTTCACAACAGGTTGCAATATTGGCAGGTACAGCCAGCGGCAGTTTCAGCAAAAACCGCGCACCCATCAGTACTTCTTCAAACGCCGGGTAGCCGGCAACCCCGCCGACGGCAACAGCAACACAAGCTACGCCGCTTTTTATGGCCCCCAGGGCATTGGCGGTGGCTAAACCGCTGCCATTTTTGCCGCAATACTCGATAGGACAGGGTAATTGCTGCTGCAGATTCAATAAAGCCCCATAAGTAAACAACGGATCATGATCACTATATTCATCCACAAAGGCAACACTGCTAATCTCATACTTGCTGATCAGCCAGCACAGCTGCAGAAGCCTGGCTGAAGAATACTGGCAGTTGCCGGTGAGCTGAAGCGATACCGCCAGCCCCCGGGCCCGCGCCTGCCGGAGCGCTTCGGCCACAGGCGCCGCCAAATTGCAGAAATCCATAGCGTTTAGATTTACTTTGACCTTGCTGCAGCCTGATTGGTGAGCAAGGGCAACCTGCCGGGCATCAGGCGCAATACCGGCGCGAATATCTTTTACAGCCACCGCGCCACAGTCTAACACAGCCACTAACGATTGCAGGCTTACATCAAACATAACCTGCGCCAGCGCTGCAATTTTCCGCTGTATATAAATAAATTCAGAGGTGCCCAAGCCTTGGTGCTCTAGCCCATACCCCAGTGTTTGGTCAATGAATATAACATCTGTTTTCATTACACACAACCTCTTTCATTTATATTTTTCCCCGATAGCCCCTTTCACTTACCCGCTATAGACCACTACACACCGCCCCCGGCTGCTCTGCCTGGCGCAATTGCTGAAAGGCCTGTTGCAAACCCTCTTCAATACTTGCACACGACTCGGCTACCGGGATACCATAACCCAGTAAACGCTTTTGCGCCTCATAACCGATCCGCATAGTGAGTACGGCATCACAATCGGCAATCCCCTCAATCAGGGCATCCTTTTTTGCTTCTGTCTCCTCACAGGTTGCCACACCCAGACAATACTTCTGGGTGGGTCTGGTTTCGATAAACCGGGTATCCCTACCGTCTGTTTCATAGATATGAAACTCGGCGGCGTGACCATAGTGCAAATCAACCAGCTTTTTATATTTGGAGGTTACAGCTATCTTATACACCCTGGCCGGAAGGTTGCATTTTTTTACAGATTCAGGCTTGGGGCTGCGGAATTTATGGGACTGATCTTCTGCCAAAAGGCCAATGGCATCAGCCCGGCATTGCTGACAGTGACGCATTTGCGTAAGGTCGGTTTGGCACAGATCACGCATAGCATCTACTTCCTTCCTGCTGGTCTGGGAAAACCCCTGAAAAACACTGCCCGGCGCCGGAATTAACGGCATAATATTGGTCATTAGGGCCCCCAGGCTCTTTACTTTTTTTACTACAGCCGGGATGTGCTCATCATTAATGCCTTTGATCATAACAATATTAACCTTAACCAGGATGCCATGATCAGCCAACAGCTTAATCCCTGTCAGCTGGTTGCCGATCAATAGTTCAGCAGCATTTTCTCCCACATAGTACTTACCCTGATAATGAATATGACGGTAGATTCCGGCCCCGATGGCAGGCTCCAGACAGTTTACAGTAACGGTTACATGGTTAATCCCCAGGTCGATAATATCCTGCCAGTAGTGGGGAAGCATCAAGCCGTTGGTGGACAGGCAGAAGATCATAGCCGGCGCTTCGGCTTTGATTAACTGAATACTGCTTGTTACCGCCTCCCAATTGGCTAAAGCATCACCAGGACCGGCAATCCCAACGACACTCAAATGGGGAAGCTCTGCTTTTACCCTGATAAACTTTGCCAGACTCTGGGCCGGCGTCAATATCTCACTTGTCACCCCAGGACGGCTTTCGTTCACACAGTCATACTTGCGGTTACAGTAGTTGCAGCTAATGTTGCAACTCGGCGCCACCGGCAGATGCATCCTGGCATATTTATGATGGGCAGCAAAAGAATAGCAGGGGTGTTTAGCCGTAATTTCTGCTAATTCCTGTTTTTCCATCGCTAATCATCCCCTTTTCCTACAGCCTGAAACATATGCTCCGGATCGACTGGGTTTTCTTTGGCAGTGAGCTCCTCCGGCTCAATGGCGTAAACGGCAACAGCATTATTATCAAAGGAGGAACGGTATTTATCGACAAATTGCGCTGAAAGCGGGGTTTTAAAAAACCGGGGCATAAACTTTTCCAGAAACAACGCCAGCACTTGCGTTTTTTCTTCTAAGTCTTTGACAAGTACCGCTTTGCCAAAAATAACAACACTCAGGTAGGCAGTATCACATTTGGCCGGTACAGGATCAGCCACAGTACCGAATTCCTCAAATACGGTAAAACAGACCGACGGCCTGGCGGCGAGAACAAGATTTTTTTTACCGCTGCCCATACCATGGATATATATCTTATCATTCCAATAAACATAATTGACAGGCAGGGCATAGGGCCTCCCGGCAGTCTCGCACATGCTCAATGTCCCTACCCTTTTGGCGGTCAAAAAGAGCTTAATTTTTTCTTTATCCTCACAAATCCGTTGGGTATATCTTATTTGTTCTATCGTACTCACTCCCTCTTGCCGATAAGCGCAAACCCCTATTCGGCGGTGTTTTTAAAAGCCGCCCGTACTGCGGCAATTCTGGTCTGGTCAAATAGCTGCCGCACCTCATTACACATTGCCAGTACGCGATCCGAGTCAGATTCTGCGGGAATTCCATGATGATAATTTTCCAGAGAACAGATACCGAATATTGAATCCAGCGATCTTATTTCCTTATTTAATACCTCAGAAACATCAATAACGGTTTCGACCGTATCCATAAGACAGGTATAATTGTGATTTCCCGGCTCTTCCCCGTACAAATCACATAAAGCAATCAGATAGTTTTCGAGCGCAACGGAAGCTACATTAAAAACCACGCTGGAGCTCTGCCCTTCTTCCACGAACTGTTCGGCCCGGTAATGGTACATCTTCGCACTGCGATAGTCTGCTTCAAACGCCTCAAGATCGATTTTATTCATATCAACCATTGTTCTATCCTCTTTTACTATTGATTCTGCCAGAACCTGACCAGCGCCAGGAACTGGCAGAATCTAATAAATTCCCGTTATGCCTTACCAGACATTCAGAACCCATTCCTTGTTTTTCTTATACTCCATATCAGTAAAGAGGGTATTGGCCATCTGTTCAGCCAGCCAGGTCGCGCCGGCATAACCGACAACCGGATGGCGGTACAGGCCTGCCCGGTCATAGGTGGGGAAACCTACGCGGACCATGGGGATATTATTGTCAATAGCAACAAACCGGCCTTTGGAATGACCAAGAATCAAATCAAGCTCCAGCCCCTCGTTTTTGATCCGGTTTTCCAGCTCCCACAGATCGGCATTCATAATGATTTCCATGTTGAAATCAACGTTTTCCTGCAGGGCCTTGATCCGGGGATCGTTCGGATAAGACGTGTTATCGTCACCGAGCAGCAACAGCACAGGTTTCATCTCCAGATCGATGCAGAACTCGGCCAGGCCGATGACGAGATCGGCATTGCCATAGATCGCTACCTTCTTATCCGCGAAAAACATGTGGGCCAGATCGGTCAGGGCATCGAGGGCCAGTCCCCGCTCCCAGACGAGTGACTCAGGAATCGGCTTGCCGGTAAGCTTTTTCACGTTCTGTAAAAAGGTATCTGTGTTGCGGATACCGATAGGGGTCGGACCAATAATCGTCGGAATATCGAACTCCCTTTCCAGATAGGTGGCAGCCTGGCCGCCTTCATACCTGTTCAGCGCAATCGTTCCCAGCGCGTCTGCTGTCCCGGTCAGGTCCGCAATCGTCGTGTCACCATGGGATACATGGTTGCCGTCAGGCATCAGGGGGGAATCGAAATTCTCAATTTCAAACAGAACGGTCGCCTCCACCTGCATGGCCGCCAGCAGATGCTTAAGTTCTGTTACATCCCCGGGGTTGACCCAGCCTGTAATCAGGTTAAGTTTTCCGTTAGGTTTATCTTTTTTCGCAAAATGGCTGACAAAATCTTTGACCGCAACATCATAACCGCTCACCATACTGCCCTTAAAACTGGGGGTATGCAACGAAATCAGATGAACCTCCCGGCCGGCATATTTTTCTTTGAGCAGTCCGTTATTAAGCTTTAAAACAACACCGTCAATATCGTCGCCGATGACCTCTGTCGCACAGGTTGAGATAATCGGTATAACTTTAACATGCGGATACCGCATCAAGAGCACATCCACCGCTTCTTCCACGCGATGGGTGGCTCCGAACACCGCACCATCTTCGTGCAGTGAGGAAGATGCAATCTCGAAGCTTTCCTTGAAATGCTGCGAGAACAGCAGGCGGACGAACATGACACAGCCCTGCCCGCCATGAACAATTCCAATACAATCCTTGATCCCGATGCTGGCATACTGCGCGCCACAAGGCTGGCAGGTAAATATCGGGTTGATAACGCCGGCACGCTCTTTGGGTTTTACTTCACAAAACATAGTAATTACTCCTTTTTCTATTTGTTTTGTTCTGCGTCCGCCGTAATGGCACACAGCTCTTCCCTTATTTTTTAATAATGCGGGTCAGTAAGCTCTGCATTCAGCGATCCCGTAATTGTTAAGTAATCCATACGGTCCTTGAGGCCCCGCATGAGCAGCTTAATCTCCGCTTTATCCATCGTAGCCAGCCAGGAATACCGGCTTTTGAAAGCGTCAGCCAAACACACGGCATCTACCCAATAGACCTTGTCAGTCGGGGTTCCCAGATCGACAGGCTCATCACACAATAGCTGCATGGTTTTCGTAAGAATTCCCTCGTTTTGTTTCTCCCGGTCCCAGGAACGGGAATGAAACTGCCACAGGCATTTTTTCATAATATAATCTACCAGTTGCTCAATCCTGTCTTTCATCATATCCTCCATCGCTATCATCCTCCGTTACACTACAGCAAGCTGTTGGGGTGCTGGCGGAAACTGCGGATACGTCTTTCCGCGCAATTGTGAGATGATATCATATTTACCCGTATACTCTCTCAGCGAGTCGGACGAGGTTATTTCTTCGCTCAGATTCACATCAGATAACATTTTTTGGGTGACGAAGCCTGCATTAGTCGGGATTTCATCCTTGCTGATATCCACAAAGGCCAGTTGATGCAAGGGCGAATAGATTGCATTGTAAATGTCACGGGCAAACCGTACCCAGCCCTCATAGCCCTTCCAGGGGCCATTGTGGTAGGCATGGGCATTAAGATAGGGAACCCGGATCTTCTTGGCAACCTCACCCGGGCGCTTGCCGGTGAAGATGATGTCAGGCTTAAGCATCTCCATGGCTTCGAGTCCTTCCAGTTCATTGGGATCATCGATGGCGAGCGCGCCTTCTTCACACCGGGCAATCCCTTTTTCGAAATCTCCCTGATGGCCGAATTTCGAATACACCGATACAACCTCGACCCCCATCTCCTCATGAATTGCATGCGCCCAGTGCCAGAGCTTGGAACCGCCCGGCCAGAGACACACTTTTTTGCCTTTCAGGCGTTCCTTGTACCAGTCGAGCTCCGGTTTCCACCTGGCGGTTTCTTCATCAATGATGGCCTGAGCCCGGTCTTCGATGCCGAAGAATAAGCCGACCTTCCGCAGTGAGGCCGATAATGGCTCGAAACCAAACCCGTCGATATCCAGCCGCGGAGTCCCGTAGCGAACTCTGAGCTCATTGCAGATATACTCAGCCGAACGGGCGCATTCCAGGACATTGAGGTGGGCCCGGTGCATGGATCTCAGGTCATCGTAGGAACCGTTACCGGTAAAGGTGGACAGCACCTGAATGCCCATGCGCTTGAAATAGTCCTGCATAACCTCCTGGTCACCCTGAATGTTATACTCACCCACATAATTGATGACATAGTCGCTGGTGATCTGGGGTTCCACATTGCCGACCTTCTGATTGATCCAGGCGATATTGATTTTGTGATGCCCGCCCGACTGGCTCGGTCCCCCGAAGCCCGGGGAATTGCAGACGAAGATATCGACCTCAGGCATTTCCTCCATGACTTCCTGCGCGACTGCATTGATATCGTCCCCGATCAGGGCGGAAGCGCAGGTTTGATAGAGGGTCATCCGTTTATTATCGGGGAAGGCCTTGAACGCTTCAATAATGTTCTGCTTAAGCAGCTTTTCGGCACCGAAAATAATATGCTTTTCCTTCATATCGGTTGCGTAGGTATATTTGAGCTGGAAGTTGTCGTTATCGCTGATATAGCGTTTGGTTTGCCAGGTGTCGTAGGTGCAGCCAACCGGCCCATGACTCATATGGATAACATCCTTCATCGGTGTACCGATAACATGCTTGGCGCCGCAGTAGGCGCAGCCGCGTTCTGAGATCGACCCCGGGATGGTATTAAGGTAGCCGAGAGGAAGGGCCGATGTTAAATCCTCGCCCGGTCCTTTTATAACAGCGTGCTTTTTTCTTTCAGGGATACACTTGCTGCATTCAAACTCATGATATGGCATGGATTCATTCCTCCTTAATCTTATTTATTATTTAATCAGCAATGCCGTATTTAACAACCATCGCTTCCAGTTCATCCATGCTGAGCGGTTTAGGAATAACAAAATTCTTATTTTCGATAATCTTTTTCGCCAATTCGCCATATTCTTTGGCCTGATCACATTCAGCGTCATACTCGACCACCGTTTTCTTGTTAAATTCGGCTTTTTGCACGATATTGTCACGAGGTACAAAGTGAATCATCTGGGTGCCGATGGCAGCGGTAAACTCTTCCAGGAATTCTCTTTCACGGTCAACCTTACGGCTGTTGCAAATGATCCCACCAAGGCGAACGCCGCTTTGCTTGGCATATTTTACCAGGCCTTTACATATATTGTTTGCTGCATAGATGGCCATCATCTCGCCGGAAGCAACGATATACACCTCCTGCGCTTTACCATCACGGATCGGCATGGCGAAACCACCGCAAACAACGTCACCAAGTACATCAAAGAACACAAAGTCTAAGTCAGGTGTATAAGCACCGTTTTTCTCCATAAGATCAATGGCTGTGATGACGCCCCGGCCTGCGCAGCCGACACCCGGTTCAGGACCACCTGACTCAACGCAGCGAATTCCCTGGTACCCTGTTTTTACTACTTTTTCCACGGTAATTTTTTCTTCACCCTCATCACGCAGCATATCCATTAATGTCTTTTGGTTCATCCCGCCCAGGATTAGCCGGGTTGAATCGGCCTTAGGATCACAGCCATGGATGAATACTTTCTGATTGTAAAAATGGGCCATTGCCCCGGCTGTGTTTTGTTGGGTGGTGGATTTACCAATTCCGCCTTTACCATATATCGCAATTTTTCTCGGCATTGTTAGCACGCTCCTTTAAAGTATCCTTGTTTTTAATAACAGCACGTAACGGTTGCACTGCCGGTTACACAGCGGCATCGCCGGTTTCACCGGTCCGGACCCGAATGGCGTCAAAAACCGGCAGGATAAATATTTTGCCGTCACCGACCTTATTATCGGTGCGGTTTACCTCGATAATTTTGGCAACGATTTTGGGTACATCCTCATCATGGGCGAGAATGGTAAACAGCCGGCGGGGAAACAGCCGGGTTCCATCCAGAAACTCGACAATGAACTTTTCCGTCCTGGCCGCATCGTCCTTAGACAGGGTCAATAACATTTTCCGCCGGTCGGCAATGACCGTTGGATCAGCAACCAGCCGGCCCCGGCCCAGCACTTTGATGGCGGTGAAACCGGCCACCCCGACCTCCACCAGCGCTTTTTTCGTAGCGCTGACTTTGTTCATCCTGATGACAGCAATGATCTCCTTCATACTCCAGCCTCCCTTACAACCCGGCGGCACCGGTGGAGACGGTATATACCTCTTCAACCGGGCTGATAAAAATTTTACCATCGCCAAATGCGCCTTCACCCGTGCTCTTGGCATGCTTGATGATCAATGCTACCAATTCATCTTTGCTGGCTTCAGGGACCGCCATCATAATCAGACTCTTGGGAATCTCATCATAGACGACACCGCCGATTGTAATCCCCTTTTGCTTGCCGCGGCCCACAACATCGACAACGGTGGCGGCATGGAAGCCGGCCGCCGACAGTTCGGCAAGCAGTTCGTCTTTTTTCTCCGGTCTAACAATGGCTCGAACCATGATCATAGCAATCTACCCCTTTATTTTTTTAGAAAAACTAGCTTGTGCCAAGTCCTCTAAGGACGCCGGCAGAAGCCAAAGATTTTTCTTATCCCTTAGAAATAGCTTTGAATTTTTATAAATTCTTGATGGGGTTGTCAACATTGGGTTGCAACCTTCTTCTATCCTAAGCTACACTTTAGCTAACCGGTAAGGCGAGAGCAGATGGTCAATTAAGGCTACTGATTGCCTGATTTCTTCCCTGGTGGCCAAAGAAATCAGCTCTGCTTTACAGACAGGATCGCATTGATTATCCTGGACTTTGTCTGTAGCGGGCGTGGCCGGAAGCATAATTCTGGCTGCAATAGCGCCTTGTTCAGCAGATCTGCTGCCGTCAGTATATTTACTGCCTGTGTGCAATGCCTCCTTTGCCATGGATTATTCCTCCCTATTTTTCTGCTTGAAAAATGAAAACTAACTTGTTATAATAAAATGGGTAAATTAAATAAACCTGGTGTCACTGGGAATAGAAGATTTGCCTGTGCTTCATGGGTATTCGTGGTACCCATGAAGCTTTTAACGCGGTATTGTTACTTATCCCGATACAGATCACCTCCTTAACCGGTCAATCTCTGTTTAAGCTTTTCAACACAATCAATTTTTTTTTAAGCTGCATTGCTTGGGAAAATTGACTGTGGTGATGAGTTTATTTGCTGTTGATTAATTTTTTAATGCAAAAATAGGTAACCCAAATAAACCTAGTGTCACTGGTATTGGCAAATGGTTTTTTCCCTCTCGCTGAGTTATCGTCTGCCGGATATTCGTGGTATCCTGCAGACTTTTTATTTTACTGTCTGCGGGTAAAAAAAAATCAACCAACCGCACCTTAAGACGGTTAATTGATACCCCGTTGTACCTGAATTAGTATTTATACATAAGATACATCAAAACCGGGCTATAGTCAATAACATTTTAGCAAATAAATATCTTTTTTCACAACTCCAGCAAATAAAAACTAATTCAGAAGTTATTTTCATATTGTTTAAGTTTGTTTATATTGGTTTTTATTCGTTTTTGTTTGCTTAAACTATACCTTACCTTCTTACTGTATTTTTGCAAAAATATAGTAAGAATGAGGTAAGACTACTGTCAATGTACTATTTTTTTAATATTTAAACTATTGAAATAAAAAGACTCAGGCTGGTGGTTCTATGCCTTTAAACTGAAACAACCAAACCGGCGTTACTCGCGGTTTGGTTGTTTTCAAACTTAATCTATCAGGTTACATTTAGCCTTTAGTGCTTTTTCTTTTTTAATTCTTCAATCAGATAGTCATTGAGAATCCGGATATTGGTGCCTTTCATGCCCAGCGATTTGGACTCAATCACGCCGGCGCTCTCCAATTTTCTCAAAGCATTGACAATAACAGACCTGGTAATCCCGGCCTGATCGGCGATTTTGCTGGCTACGACCAAATCCTCATCACCTTCGACTGCACTGAGAATATTTACAGCGGCATCAAGCTCGGAATAAGAAAGTGTGTTTAAGGCAACCCGGACGGTGGTTCGCCGGCGTGTGTCCTCCTCCAGTTTATCCACCCGGCCCCGGAGCAGATCCATACCCAGCATTGTGGCCCCATACTCAGCCAACATAAGATCGTTTTCGGTAAATTCAATATGAAACTTGGCAATCACTAACGAACCCAGCCGTTTACCAATGCCAACAACAGGTACCACCAGCGAATACTTTTCGCCAACATGGCAGTGCAGCTGGTCACTGAATACGCAGCAGCCCTCTTCCAGCCGAATATTGGTGGTGGTCTCACGCACACTGCGCAATACTTTCATGTACTCTTCCGGAAACTGACCTTGCTCCAGCACTTCTTCCAGTATGGTGCCGCAATCAAAGCTTTCATACAAGGCATGTCCGAGGATTAGCCCCTCTTTGTCAATCAGATAAACATTTGCCGACATGAAGCCGCTGAGCAGCCTGGTAACCTTATTGTAATCCACCTTTTCCGATTCCTGGAGCAGTTTATTAATTTCTCGCGTCTGGCTCAATAATGTCGTCACGGTACAAGCCCGCCTTTCTCGCTAATATTTTTTGATCCTATATCAAATCCTTCTAAGGTTGTTTTCATCACCCCTGATTTTCCGCTGGATTATATTCTATTTCTCATAAACATACAGAACTCCTGCCACATCCGACAAGATTTGGCAGGAGTTCTACTTTTTTTCGCGTTTTTTCTATAAATGCGTCTAACATAAGTTGCCAACACTTACTGAATCTGCTAAGTTTAGCAATTATATGAATTCCCTCAAAAGCCTCACTGCCCGGTACCCAAAACGCTATTTTTTTATCGCCTTGAAAGCCTCTGTTTGCTGCTGCAAATACGCCGGTATGGATCATAAAGGTCTGTAAGCCCAGACTTTGAATAATCTCCTGCAAATAGCCAAACTCGAGATACTTGGAGTCAAAGGTACCGGCAATAGCCACTGTTTTCATCCAAACCCTCCTTGCAGCAAGTAATGGTCGTATTTCCCCGCTTGTATCTTCTCCACAATAAAACAATACGGTATTTTCAGATAAATTCATATATATAATTGTCTGATTTTCCTGTGTTTATGTATTGTTCCGGACCTGTCGTTCAGGGAATACGCTTCTGGAAAAGAAAAAGGTATAGGAGACAATTCCTATACCTTGGGTCGAACATTGCAAGCCAATTTTGGGGTCAGCGCTGTCTTGCCGCTACCCCGGCCAACCCCCATGCAATCAGGCCGGCATTTACCCTGTTATTTCGTAACCATAACCGGGCAGGAAGCGCGATGGAGAACATAACTGCTGACACTGCCGAGTACCAGCTCTTTAATTGTTCCGAGGCCGCGACGGCCCATAACGATTAAATCATAGCCGTTGGCCGCGCAAAAGGTTACAATAATTTCCGGCGGCGCCCCGATTTTCATAAACCCCTGGGCCTGTACGGCAGGCGGCAGCTGGTTCAGAGCCTCGTCGATCATCAACTGCCCGGCTTCCTGGAGGTTCTCAAAAACGCGGTCCGGAATATATACGCCCATATTGCTTTGTCCGGCCGAGGAGATTACCGCCGCCAGATTAACCACATGCAGGATGCCGACAGATGCCTGGCACACGCCGGCCAGATAGCCGGCATAAGCCAAAGCCCGCCGGGAATTCTCCGAACCATCGACAGGAACCAAAATATTGCTAACAGCGAGCATTTTCCTTCCCTCCCCTTTTGCTAATGACGCTCCGGCGGCCCAGGGCTTGGCATCAGCCTGTTGCCGGCGAATCAGCAGTGCCAGTAAACCGCCGCCAAAACACACGCTGAAAACTGATATTTCCGGCCCGGAATTAGCAGCGGAATTCAGGTATTCCTTTACTACCACAGTATGATATATTTCACTCCGCGTCAATAGGGTTTCCGCAAAAACTGCGCCCCTACATACTCCTCTTTATTAATACTATCGGTATTTTTTACAGGTCAATAGCCAACTTCCCCTTGCCGGCAACCGCAGGCTTGACAGCCAGCGGGTAACAGCTGCCCGGGAACACGAAAAAATGACCCCATACCCAACAAAGCTGCGGGCATGGGGTCATGATCATTAAACACCTTTATAAAGCTGATTGTTGTGGCCGGTACACAGCCAATGCTGCCTGCACCGCCCTGCCGGCAGGGATCGCTGCTCCATGCCATAGCAGAACGGCCTCTAACGCCCCTAAGACATGGAGGATATTTTTCTGCCGGCAGCTATAGCCCATCGTCCCGATTCGCCAGATTTTCCCTTTTAGGGGACCGAAGGAGCTGGCTATTTCAATGTGAAATTCCTCCAGCAGCATGCGGCGAACGGCTTCGCCGTCAACCCCTGCCGGAATAGAAACAGCAGTTACTACCGGCAGCTTGCAGGCAGGATCCCCATACAAGGTTAACCCCATGGCCTGAATTCCCTGGATCAGCGCTTTTTCATGCCAGGCATGTCTGGCAAACCTCGGTTCAAGCCCTTCCTCCAGTATAATCCGCAGCCCTTCCCGCAAAGCATACAGCATGGTGGTGGCCTCCGTATGGTGATTCAGGCGGGCTGGGCTCCAGTAATCCATTAACTGGCTAAGATCAAAATAGTTGCTGCGAATCATCCGGTTTTGATTTAACTTGTATTTGTCAGGCTCCACTAACCCCCGCTCAATCTTTTTACGCGCTAACAGCACTGCCTCGATCCGGGAATTAAAGGTAAGAGGCGCCATACCGGCGGGAACAGATAAACATTTTTGGGTGCCGCCGATAGCGGCATCAATTTTCCATTCATCCACCTTGACGGCTGTGCCGCCGAGCGTAGCTACCGCATCGACGACAAACAGAATATCCAGCGCCCGGCAGGCTTCACCAATTGCCTGGAGCGGCTGCATACAACCGGTTGAGGTTTCGCCGTGAACCATGGCCACAATTTTAGGCTTGACCTGCTGCATGGCCTGGATCACCACCTGGGGATCAAACACCTGGCCCCAGCCGGTCTCAATATTTACGACTTCCGCACCGTACCGCTCGGCAATTTCCGTAAGCAGCTGGCCAAAACGGCCGTAAATCGGAACCAGCACCCGGTCCCCGGGTTCAATAATACTGCCGAGAACAGCCTCAATGCCGGCCCGGGAAGTACCGTCAACCGGAAAAGCCCATTGGTTTTCAGTCTGAAAAACGGCCCTGAGCATAGCCATCGTTTCATTCATAATCTCAGTAAATTCGGGATCAAACTGTCCCAGAACCGGAGTGCCCATGGCTCTTAACACCCGGGGTTCAGCCTCAACCGGTCCCGGGGTCATCAGGGTGCGGACAGAAGTGTTCAAGTCTTTATACATCAGATCATGTCTCCTTTTATTGGTATTGCAGCCGGCAGAGCCTGCTTGGCTAACTGTCCCCTTTACCATAATTATTAATTTCAACTTACCACAGGCTGCCTGTCCAGTCAATAAACAGCCGGCCGGGACAAAAGGCAGTACAGGTATGCAGAAGCAGGACGTGACTTTTCAGCCCATCCTGCTTCTTATTTATATCGCCAGATTGCCCCACCCTTTGTCTTGTATTTCACCCGGCCTGACTATGCCTCCATCACGCCCGGCTCTGCTGCCGGTTTTTCTGCCGTGCCGTCAGGAAAGCCAGGCCCTGCCGGCTGGTCACTCAGGCCAATGGCCGTCCCGGTTTTCCCCTGTAAAGCCGCACAAATATTATTCAAGGTGGTAATAATTGCCTTCTTGCCGCCAAATCGGACAAATTCAACGGCGGCCCTGATCTTAGGAGCCATACTGCCTTCCGGAAACTGGCCGGCGGCCAGATATTGCTCGGCTTGCCCTACCGGCAAATAATCGAGCTGCCTTTCATCCGGCTGACGGTAGTTTATGCATACCTTCTCCACGCCGGTCAGCAGCAGGAGATAGTCGGCACCAACCATCCTGGCCAGGAGCGAGGAAGCCGCATCTTTGTCAATCACGGCCGCGATGCCCGTCAGACCGTTAGCCTGTCTGACAACAGGTATGCCGCCGCCACCGGCGGCAATCACCACATTGCCGGACTTGAGCAAGGCTAATATTGTATTTTTTTCAACAATATCCACCGGTAGCGGTGAGGGTACCACGATCCGGTAGCCGCGCCCGCTGTCCTCGATCATTTTCCGGTCATATTTCCGGGAAATTTCCTCCGCCTCCGTCTTTGAATAGAAGGGGCCAATCGGTTTAGTCGGCTGCCGGAAGGCTTGATCTTCTTTATCTACCAGCACCTGGGTAACAACCGCAGCCACCTCCAGGGCTAAACCGGCCTTATCCAGTTCATTGCGCAATACCTGCTGGATCAAATAGCCTAACAGCCCTTGCGTCTCGGCGCCGCAGGCATCGAGTGTCCCCTCAGAGACAATACCGGCCGACAGCTTATGGCGCAGCAACGTTTGCCCCACCTGCGGCCCATTGCCGTGGGTGACGATAACCTGATACCCTTGCTGGATCAAGCCGACTATTTTTCGGCAAACCAGCCGGATATTCTCAATCTGCTCATCAATCGTTCCCTGATCGGTTTCGCTCAGAATGGCGTTGCCGCCGATGGCTACCACACAAATACCCTGTTGCATATACTCCCCCCTATCTCTTTATAATTGATAACAGGCGTTTAATCAGCGGGCCCGACATCCCCAGGAACAGCATCAGTATCCCTGCGGCTGCGCAAACGCTGTTACCCAGCTGACCGCCAAAGTACAATAACGGAAAAGCCAGGATAATCAATACCGGCAAATATATCACCAGCTGTTGCATTTTCTCACCACCCCAACTGATACGCTATGAAAATAATCACGCCAAAAACCGCACACAGCAGCAGCGCCCCGGCCAAAACCCGGCCGATAACCTCGCCTTCCCGGCCGAGAATTCCGGCTGCAGTTGTCCCTAACAGAATTTTACTGGGAGCAATAATGCTGCCCACAGCCCCGCCCACAGTCTGGGCCGCCAGCAGCGGCGCCTTATCAATCTGCAGCAACAGGGCTATCTGTTGCTGGAAGCTGCCAAATAATATGTTGGAAGACAGATTGCTGCTGGTCATAAATGTGCCTAACAGCCCGATAAACGGAGCAAGTATCGGGTAAATTCCGCCGGCTACGGCAGCCACGCCCTGGGCCAGCACCATCGTCTGGCCGGTCTCATCCATTACTTTGGACATCGCAATCAGACCAATCACCGCAATGGCGGAAGGAATGGTTTTGTTCAGCGAGTTTTTCATAATGCGCGACAGCCCGCCGGCCGCTATATAACCCCACCGGGCATAGCAGGCGTAGCCGATCATTGCCGCCAACAGCAGAAAGGCGCCGGAATGAATGAGTGGTGCCAGCGGCGCATAAGCCGGGTAACTGGGGGTGGCAAAACCCAGCAGGGTTGTTTTGCCGGCAAAGGCCAGGGCAAACTTCCACTGCCCGAAATAGCCTTTAAGGCTGTTATTCAGCAGCACCGTAACCGCAATAACAATCAAAATCAAATAAGGAAGAAAGGCCTGTTGAATACGCATTGCATTGCCTGTTAACCCCGCATCAGGCTGTTCTGCCGCCGGATCATACAGCTCTGCCGGCCGGCGGTAATAGTCGAGTCGGCCAATGATAAAGATTAAGCCTAACGATAGGGATACGACAACAAAGTTGCAGAGCATGGGGTTGAGTAAGGCTAAGCCCATCTGGCCGGCCCCTTGCAGCAGTCCCAGCAGCATGACGGTAAGCGCATTGCGCTTCAGCCCTTTGTAACCGCCAGCCAGGCAGGCAATCAGCAGCCCGGCAATAAGATTGACAACACCCAGCAGGCCGGTAGACCACAGCACGGTTCGCTTCAGGGTCAGCGGGTCACTTACATCCACCTGGCTAAGCAAGCCATCCCACGCGATTCCCAACGTCCCGAAGGTATTGCCCCAGGCCTGCCCCAGCATAGTAATCAGCACGGCGGTCAGGGGCCGCACCCCCATACTAATGAGCAGCGGTGCTCCTACCACCACCGGCACGCCAAAGCCGGTAATCCCCTGCAAAAACCCGACAAAAATCCAGCCAACAGCCAGCACTTGCAGCACCTTATCCGGGGTAAAGCGCTGCATGCCGGCGCGAATTACCGCAAAGGCACCTGATTCCTGTGACAATTCATAGATAATTAAAGCCGGAAATACTACTAAGATAATAGACAGCGAGGACCACATCCCCTTGGCAACAGCCAGGGCAATCATGTCTATTCCGCCGCCAAAGACCAGATAGGCAATCAGTATCGAGAACAGCAGTCCGGCCGATGCCGCCTCATCGCCGCCCCACTTGCAGCGCAGCAAGAGCACCAGCAGCACCAGAATCGGCACTAGTGCTGCCAGCCACTGCACCAAATTAACTGACATAATCCATCACCTACTCTGTTAAAGTTTCAGCAAAGGCCGCCAACGCTTTTTCAAAGCAGCCATACGGTGCTTTGACCACCCCGGCCCCAATCTGGCCAATTCCCGGCTGCCGGTGGGCCATGCCGGTGTTAATAACCGGTACAATCCCGCTTTCCACCACCTTGCGGATATCAATCCCCAGCGGTACACCTTCAAAATTCATGGTCGCCAGCAGGAACTGCGTACTCTTGGCATGAGAGATTTCACCCATTTCCCTGGTATAACGTACGGCATCGGCTTGGGAACCGGCGCCCACAAACCGGACTACCGCCGGTGAGGCCGCCATAGCCACACCGCCCAGACCGATTACTTCAATAATTGCACTGTCGCCCATGTCCGGATTGGCATCCTGCGGCCCGTAGCCGGGGAAGTACAAGCCTTCCGGCATATTGGCGGGGGCCGTAAACCATTCTTCACCGGTAGCTGCGACCTTGACGCCAAACTCTGTACCGTTGCGGCACATGACGGTAACCAGCGAACTGTCCTGTACGCCCTTAGCCGGATCAGTGGTGGCTTTACCGGCCGCCATAGCCAGATTGAGGAAAAACTGATCATTGTCACAAATAAATTGGATTACCTTAGCTTTCTCGGCATTATCCATGGCCAGGCGGGCAATCCGGGGACAGATTTTTCTGGCAAACAGGGATGAGGCGGCAATGTTGCGCTGGTGCATCTCATCCCCCATCGCTACGGCCTGAGCCATAATGACCTTTAGGTTGATGCCGCCGCTTAAGCCAATCGCCTGATCGAGAGCCGGGCCCAGGCTGTCCCTAAACCAGATCAGCCGATCAATCACCTCCGGGTCATTGGCCCCAAACCGCATAACCTTGCCCAGACCTTCGTTAATGGAGCAGTAGGCCATATTCCCGAAAGTCTCGTTTTTCACCGCAAATACCGGCATATGATAGGTTATCATGCCTGTCATCGGCCCGACCGAGCCGTAATGATGGTTGGGTGCCAGCTTTATCTGGCCGCGTTTAATCAGCTGTACCGCGGTTTCGTCATCCTCAGCCAAACCCTCAAACCGCACAGCCCCTAAGATGGCCCCCTGCAGCGGCCCGCACATGTCCTCCCAGCGGATGGGCGGTCCGGCATGTAAAATCGTGTCTCTGGTCAGGCCCGTCAGCACCGTATGGGCCGGTTTAACACCGGTAAGTACCGGCTGCGCATCGTTGTACATTTGTATGACTTTATCATTGGCGGCATTAATTCGCTCTTCATGCTTATCCAGCAGTTTAGCCACCACCTTGTTGCCGCCGGCCGGCGGGCGCCAGGAGACATGGGTTGTTGGCACCTCCTGCCTGGTCAGCGTCTGGGCAAAAAGCTCCAGGCCAACATTGACAACCTTCAGTTTTTGATTAAACAGATTATTTGACATCTCAGCCATTCCTTTCTGCACCAGCTATCATTCCGGCCAGTCTGGCCGCTTCGGCATTGGTCCGGGCCACCAGCACCCCGGCCTGCTGGAGTTTTGCGGTTTGTACCGCTTTGTTTTGCTCATCCTGACTGGTGCCACAGACATAGGCCACAGCCACCAGGGTATTGCCGCCGCCGGCGGCCGCTTGTCTGGCGCTTTCAATAACCGGCACTAATTCCCCGGCCGGATCTTCACCGGCACCATAGCCAATAACAACATCAAGCAATATGACGGCCGTTTGCTGATCACCGGCAACCTGCATAATGTATGCGTCGCGCAGCGAGCCGTCAATCATCGGATGGGGCTTGCCCATGGTAAAGCGGTCGTCACCCAGATCAATCGCCGTATGCTGACCTGGCACCATAACCGTCTGGGTCAGCAGCTGCGGAGCTAAGGGAATATTGGAATATATGGGCCCAAGGGTTTCACCTAATACCAGCATGGCTTCATAACACAAGGTCCCGCCGGCATACAGGGCCCGGACATAGCGCTGGCCGGAGGCCAGTTTGGCGGTTGCCGTTTCCGCCCAGTTCTTCAGTATCGCTGCCGGCGTAGGCAGTGCCGGCTGTTTACCGCTCAGCAGCGCTGCTTTTACTGCGGCTTCTTCCAACGTGGCGGCAACCGTTATATTGGCTGCTGCCGGCTTAATCACACTGCCGAGAAAGCAGAGAACAACGGGTTTACTGATCCCGGCCAGCCTTGTCAGAATCTTCTCCACAACCGGCTGAGCCGGCGGTTTGGAGATAAGCACAATAAGCCGGGTATTGCTGTCATTGCTTAACAGCTCGAGCGCCTGCAGCATCGTCGCCGCGCCAATGGCATCCTTTAAATCCCGGCCACCGGTGCCAATCGCCTGGCTAATGCCCAGTTCCAGCGCGTCCAGCAAACAGATTACTTCCTGCAAACCGGTACCGGCAGCGGAAATCAGGCCAATATCACCGGTTTTGACTTTATTGGCAAAACCAATCCCTTTACCATTAATAATTGCGGTACCGCAGTCAGGCCCCATAACCAGCAAACCTTTTGCGGCCGCCAGTGTTTTCAGATAAGCTTCCTCTTCGACCGCAACATTGTCGCTAAATAAAAATACATTTTTTCCATACTTCAGGGCCCGCTCTGCTTCGCTAGCCGCATATTCACCGGGAACAGAGATAAAGGCCAGATTGGTGTCCGGGTCCTCCTGATAAACCTTAGCCGCCGAGCGGACAATCAGCTGTTCAGCACTGTCGCCGGCAGCCGCCTTTTTCCCCATCTGCTCATCAATTTTGTTTAAAACCCACTGCACATCAATATTGGCCGGCGCCCGGAAGGCCAGAATCAAATCATTGGGGCCGGCGTTCTCTCCCTCAGGCCCTAACAAATCAGCCTCTTGCAAAATCACCCGATTGGCCGGTGTTCCCATCATAACGGAAACATCATCCAATCCTTCCACTTGTTTAAGCTGTTTGGAAATAAGCATGAGGGTAACTGAATCATAATAGTTGTTTTTGCGTACTACATTATGGATTTTCATTTACTGACCCCTTTCACATCACGGTTATCCCTGCAGACAGGGCGGTAAAACCGCCATACACGAAACCTACTAATAAGTCGGCACCGGAAAAGTGCCCTAATTGCATGAGTTTGCGGGCTTTATCAAGCATTTCCCGGTCAGTTCCGTCCGTAAACGCCTGTATCACTTCCCCCAAGCGCTGATGATACCAGCCCCGGGCGCCATACCGCAGATACTCAACCGACAGCAGGGTGGTTAGCCCGGGAGCGTTCCGCACCAGCAGCTGCGCCATTTTTGCCGCTGCCGGCCGGCAGCACTGCGGCCGGGTATGAATAAGACCAGCGAGAAAGCCCAGCAGGAAATCATCGCCGGAGGGAGTTGAACCCGGTCCCAGGCCAAGCAGGCCGCAGATTCCTTCGGCCAGTAAAGGCTCCTGATCTTCCAGGCTACCGGCGATCAGCAGCCGGATGAGCTGCGGCACTTTTTCCCCGGACAAACCGGGTATTGCTCCGGCCCTGCACATCATCCCGGCATCAAACTCACCAATATAAGCCATCATGCCGCCCGGCCTGCCGGTGTCATGATACAACTGCTGGAGCAGTTGCAGCCGCAGCGAAAAATTCCCGGCAGCTGCAGGATAATAAGCATACTGGCAGGAAAAGCGCGGACACTGCTGCACCCCCTGTATTGTCAGGGTCTCACCAATTATAATCGCATCGGCAAGGTACAATACCTTTTGTTGCTGGTCCAGCCCGGTACAAAGCCAGCTGCCCGCAATGTCCACCTCCAGGCCGAAGGGAATATGATCAAGGCCGGAACGAACCAGAGTTACCATACCGCCGGCAGTAAAAATATTGATATAGTCACGGTGGAGGGATTTTATCTGCCCAATTGTATTGTCCGCCGGCAGTACAAGCGCTGTGGAAATTGCGGCAGCCTTAAGTCGCAGCATAACTATATCACCTTCCTGAGTTCCATTATAATGAATTTTCTAATTATATTCATAGTGCATTTGCGCCAAAGAAATGAATAATCGCTAGGCACAATGCACACCGCCCGGCTACACCCCGTAAATATAAGCAGGGGCTGCTGCCCATAGTTTTTGCTCCTATCGGCAGCAGCCCTTCCTACTATGATGCTTGCTATCTTATTGAACGGTTACTTAGGGCTTAGGCGGCGTTGCCCCATTGATGCTTTCCTCAAAGATTGTACCTTTTCTGAAGCTTGATTCTTTAAAGGCAAACTTCATTAACAGGATATAGGCGATCCCGGCGACAACAAAACCGATAACCCAGGCCAGTTCCACTTTCATGAAGGCAGCACCGGCGCCAATCAGCATGGCCAGAATCGCGCTGGGGTTATAACCGGCAAAGGGACCGTCTTCTTTATATAAATCGGCAACATTTACTGTTTGCTTTCTTAATATATAGTATTCGATCAGTAAGATGGACACGATCGGCCCTAAAAATGCCGAATAGATAAGGATGAACATCCCCAGCCCCTCGGCGGAGGAATCCTGCACAAGCACCCAGGGGCAGGACCCTAAGGCCAGCAGTCCGGAGATGGTAACTGCCGTTTTATACTTCAGCTTCGTAATTAGCGTAATCACATAAGTCGGCGGAATAATATTGGCAACCATGTTTACGGCTACTGCCCCCATAACAATAAAGGCGGATACAAAGAAGGTAATATACGGGTTATTAATTACGATGGCAAAGGCCTTTACGGGATTAGAAACACCGGTTGCCGCCGCCAGCATTGCCCCGATACATAAGACGAAACCGTAGGCTATCAGAATCGGCAGGAAGTATAAAAATCCCCGCTTGGCATCACTAATACCGGCTTTCAGTTCTCGGGAATAGTCGGCTGCGCTTAAAAAAATAGCAGCATAATTTCCCATAAACATCATGATGAAGGCAAAGAACGGCAAGCCCCAGGTGCCTTGGGCATGAACCCATTTTTCCACAATCACGCCGCTGTGAGCGTTCAGAAGAATACCAAACACATAAATCAGCGCCACCATGATAACAATCGATATCACCGATTCCACCCATTTGATGGCATGAAAGCCGTAGAGCGAGAGCACGATCTGCGCTAACTGCAGCACGACAAAGCAAACAAAAATATTGTCAAAACTGCCGCCGGTAATAATTTTTGCGATTTCATTCAGCGCCGTACCGCCGATCCAGCTTTGAAACCCGTACCAGATAATAGCAGGAATGCCGCGCAGCAGGGATGATATTATGCAGCCTTTCATCCCGAAAGACATTCTGAGCTGGACAACATAGGGTATGCCGGTTCTGTAGCCAAGCCTGTCATTTAAAGCGAACACACCGGAGATAATGCCAATGGCAATAATTGCGGCGGCAAAGGTCTGAAAGATATTCAGGGTTGCAATTCCCGCCACCACCAAACTGGCTCCAAGGGTCATATTGCCTAAATTAACGCCATCGCCCAGCCACATAAACATATAGTCGACCGGGCCAACCGTCCGGCCGGACGCGGGCTTCGGACCGAGGGACTCATCGACGCCCATATCCGGCTGGACCGGCACTGTTGTGGAATCGCCGCTTTCTAATTTTGTATACATCGTCAAACCACACCTTCTCTCTTTTATTCTTGCCGCCGTACGGAGAATGATCGGTTTAGAACTTGGGTCTCACGTGTTTGCCAATCGGTTTTGATACAATCCGGCCATGTTTAAAAACAGTTGTCCCCCGGAGAATTGTTTGCGTCACGGTTCCCTGGAAGGTGGCACCGACATAAGGGCTTACTTGATGCTTGTAGAAAAGGTCCTCTGCCTGTAAGGCAAAACTCTTCGCCAAATCTACCAGGGCAAAATCCCCGTCATAGCCAACAGCAATCTTCCCCTTGCCCGGAATGTTAAATATTTCGTTAACATTCTGGGCAGTCAGCCGGGCGATGTCCTCCAGGGCAACCTTGCGGGCATGGCCGGCATGGGTCAGCAGGGCCGGCAGGGTTGTCTGACAGGCTGAGATTCCCCCCCAGACTTTTAAGAATTCCCCGTCTTTCAGCTTCGGGTCGCAGGGTGAATGGTCGGAGGAAACAAAGGCGATCTCGCCGTTTAACAAGCGGGCCCACATTTTCGCCTGGTTTTTAGGATCGCGAATCGGGGGCGAGCATTTGGCCACTGTACCCAGCTGTTCCACATCGTCAGCAGTAAGAATCAGGTAATGGCCGATTGTTTCGCAGCAGACATCAACCCCTCTGCGTCTGGCCTCGGTAACAAGCGCCACGGCCCTGGCCGTGCTGATATGAGCGATGATCAGTTTACAGCCCGTCTCCTCGGCCAAAGAAATCATACGCGCAACATTTTCTATCTCCGTAATGGGCGGGCGGGCCGCAAAATAATCCCGTACTGTTGTTTTATTATGCATTAGCGCCTTTGCGGTCAGCGCGCTTGTAATTTCGGCATTCTCACAATGCACCATCAGCGGCAGGCCAAGCTTGGCCAGTGTTTCCATGCCTACCAGGGCCGTATAGTCGTCCGCCCGGCCGAATTCATCGATGCCGCTAAAGCAGGAGAAGGCTTTAAAGCCAATTACCCCGCACTCCGCCAGCTCTGCCAGTTTATCCAGATTGTTGGGAGTAAACCCGCCCCAAAAGCCATAATCAACCAAAGAATCCCGCTGGGCCACCGCCAGCTTGGCATTAAAGGTTTTGGCGTCCAGCGTGCAGGGGCTGCAGTTCAGCGGCATATCAAAGTAAAGCACGCCGCCGCCGGCGGCCAGGGCCTGGCTGCCGGTCGCAATCGTTTCCCACTCGGTTCTCCCCGGGTCGTTAAAATGCACATGTCCGTCTGTTATGCCGGGAAATACATGCTGCCCTGCTGCATCAATCGTTTCCCTCGCCTCGCCGGCTATTTCTTCGGCTATTTCCACAATCTTTTCATCACAAACAGCAACATCCGCTTTTATTACCCCCTCCGGACAAACAAGCAGCCCGTTACGAATAATGACCTCATAGCGCTTATTCACCTAATTCCCCCCTTATCTTATTTTTTTAACAAATTCGCCAAACCCTTGCCGGCCAATAAGCTTGCCGCCGCTGGCGACAACCTGGCCCCGGACCAAAGTGCATACAGGCAGACCGACGCCCTTTAAGCCCACAAAAGCTGAAATTTTATTAACATAATACAAAGACTCCGGGGTAATCTCCCATTCCTGGTCCGGATCTAAAATAACAAGATCGGCATCGAAGCCCACTTCAATGGCCCCTTTTTGTCCGTATATTCCGAAAACGCGGGCCGGTCCGGCACTCAGGGCCCGGGCGAGGATGGTCGGGCTGTAGCCTCTCTTGACCACACCTTCACTGAATACTGCCTGCATGGTGTTCTGGATGCCGCTGATGCCGCCCCAGGCCCCAAAAATGCCATGTTTCTGTTCACTTTTTTCGCTGAGTTCGCAGGGTGAATGGTCTGAGCCGATACAGCTTAGGGTGCCGTTATTAACATATTCCCACATTGCTTCTACGGCCGCCGGTTCCCGCAGCGGTGGCGCACACTTGAACAGGCTGCCGTTTTTGATTACATCCTGATCGGTAAAGGTAAGATAGTGGCCACAGGTCTCCGCGGTAACATCAACCCCGTCCAGCTGGGCATCCCTGATGATTTTTGCCACTCGCGGGTGGCTTACATGGCAGATATGAATCTTGGCCCCCAGCTCTCCGGCCAGGCTGATGATGTTTTGCGTGGCAATCAGTTCAGCAATAACCGGTCTTGAATCGAGAAAATCCTGCCAGTCATGCTTAGCCTTCCTCCGGGCCCGGGTTTCCTCCCATTTGATGATGGAATAATCCTCGCAGTGGAAGCCGGCCCGGGCGCCGGCCTGCTGTAGAATTTCCATAGCTTCTTTCGCCTGACCGATAGTTAAAGATACGTAATCCGGGGAAACCGGACCGATAAAGGATTTGAAGGCAACACAGCCCTTCTCGTCAAGTTCTTGCAGGCTGGCAAGATTATAGTCCACCAGCCCGCCCCAGAAGCAGTAATCGACATAAGCCTGAGACGAAACATGGGCCAGCTTTTTGTCAAAAATGCTGCCGTCAGTAAGCGCCGGCTCATTCTGCAGGGGCATGTCCACGATTGTGGTAAACCCGCCTACCGCGGCGGCGGCAGTACCGTGGGCATAATCCTCCCGCCAGTTATAGCCCGGATCATTCAGATGAGCATGGCTGTCGATAGCGCCCGGGAAAATATACTTGCCCTGCGCGTCAATGACCTCATCGCCTGTGACAGCGGCCCCCGGCTCTGCTATGGCGGCAATTTTGCCGGCCCGGATACACAGGCTGGCGGCAAAAATCCGGTCTGCCGTTACAATCCTGCCGTTTTTGATAACCAGATTAAACATGGTAAAACCTCCCTTAACAATATCCGCACTGACCTGGACAAAAGGGGTGCTTTGCTCAACCTGCAGCCCTGTTTACCTGGCAAAAGCCCCTTTTTTATCATAAGCATTGTTATGAATGACATCAGAAACAAGGTAATTGTAAACATCATCCACAATTTCAATGCCGTCTCTCTCGTAGTTCTGTTCTCTGATAAGACTGGACTGACCGGGGTACATAACCGCGGCAAAGCCAGGCGCCGGCTTGATGTTATTCAAGTCCGCCATCGTTTGGTTTATATTTTGTAAAAACTCATTCAGGTCTGTAAAATATTCAGGGTTGATCACAATATGCAGCTGGCCTAAATTTCGTCCCTCACTTAAATCATGATACATCGAGCTTACCTTACCGCCAAAAGGAACTCCCAGCAGCACGCCTGACAAAACATCCACCATCATTTGCAGGGCATAGCCCTTAGGACCGGCAATCGGTACCAAAGCATTGACTTTAAACGGGTCTGTGGTCGGGGCACCGGTTTCATCCACCGCCCAGGTATCCGGTATTGCTTCTTGCCTGGACCGGGCATGCAGGATCTTGCCCCAGGCCTGAACCGTGGTAGCCATATCCAGCATTAATATCCTGCCGTCTTGACTGGGGGCGGCAAAAGCGATGGGATGGGTTCCGTAATAGGGCTCGGCCCCGCCGTAAGGAACCACCATCGGATCTGACTGACACACGGCAATGCCGATAAGCTTCTCTTTGGCGGCTTGCTGCACAAAGTAGGATAAGGCGCCGCTGTGGCCAATCCGCCGGACCCCAACGACGGCGATGCCTGTTTCCCTGGCCATTTTAATCGCTTCATCCATAGCCAGCTTGGCAGCAACGTGGCCGGCGCCATTGTCGCCTTCAAAAATACCGCTGCAGGGCCCGGTTCTGGTGAAGGTAAAGTGCGGCTTCGTATTTGTCCCGCCTTTGGCAATCCGTTCGGCATAATATTCCACCCGCATGGCGCCATGAGAATGCACGCCCCTGGCATCGGCGTGCACCAGGACATCGGCAACAATATCCGCGTGCTCGTCGTTTAAGCCTGCCCGGCAGAATTTTCTTTTCATCAGTTCTTTTAATTCAGCTCTTGCTATTCTCATGTCAGCACCTCAAATCCTTAGTATTTGCACCTTATAAAGCGGCATCACGATTGCAATCTTTCGAATAAAGATAAGACAGCTTCTCACGGCCTACGGCATAAACAGCCTGTGGCACGTACGGACCAAACCAGATATAATCCCCTTTCTTGACAGGAATCCACTCATTATCCAGATAATACAAGCCTTCACCGGAGAATAAATACGCCCCGTGTTCCTGTACATGCGTCTCGACAAAGGGATGGCTTCCGGCCGGCTCAAATGTGAGAATATGCATATTCATATCAAACGCCAAATCAGTTGGCAGCAGATCAATGATTTTGACGTTTTCCATATCGTCATAAATTCTCTCGGCAATTTCATTGACATTGCCGACAACAACCCAGGGCTGGGTCCCTTCTACTGCTTCATACCTCTGTTTATACAGAATAAGCTGGGTTTCATTGTCGGCCAGGTTTTGCAGGAACAGCTTGTCCCCGGGCGGGCAGTACATATAGCCGCCGGCTTCCAGGACCGCGGCCTGGGCCTCGGTATGGGCTTTTATTTTTCCGGCCATACAATAGACAAAGGTTTCTATGCCGGCACCGCCAAAACCCCGGGTATTCCGGCCCTCCGGCTCCATTGCCACCAGGTAATGCACAAAGCTTGCGCCCATTTTCGGCGATGCCAGAATCGACACTTTGCACTGTTCAAACCCCGGTATCACATTATTCACCAGGCCTGCCGGCGGAATGATGGCATAACTGCCATGTTTGATAACGGCTCTGCTGACCAATAAGTCTTTGGGATATCCCATACTGTGTTCCACTCCTTCTGTTTATTTATATGCTAATTCATATAACGCGCCGGCCAGGGCTTGTACCCCGGCAGCCAGGTCACGGGGCGCGGTATACTCCAAAGGTGAATGGCTAATGCCTTTATGGCTTGGCACAAACAACATTGCCGTGGGGATGAAGGGAGCCATAATCTGAGAATCGTGTCCGGCCCCGCTGTGCATCATTTTATAACTCAGCCCGTTTTGCTCGCATTGCTTTTTTAAAACCTCAACAATGGCAGTATCCATAGGCACCGGCTCGGCATCCATCCACATGTCGATATCGATTTTCACACCGGCCTGACCGGCAATCTGCCGCATTCTGGCCGTCACTGCTTCTGTAAAACCAGCCAAAACTTCTTTATGCGTATGGCGGGCATCTAATGTAAACAATGCCTTGCCGGGTACTACATTAACGATATTGGGCTCCAGCTCCACTTTGCCCACTGTCGCTACCAGGGGATCACCGTAGCTTGCTGTTATATCCATAATCGCACAAATAATACGGCTGGCGGCATAAATTGCATCTTTGCGGTACCCCATCGGGGTTGTGCCGGCATGATTGGCCTCGCCGGTAATCTCGACGGTAAAACGCCGCTGGCCAACAATATGCTCCACAATCCCTACTGATTTGTTTTCCGCTTCCAGCACACCGCCCTGCTCGACATGAACCTCTACAAATGCTTGCAGGTCTTGCCTTACGGCACTGCCCTCGGGCCGGAAGCGGAAACCGGCTTTGCCCATCGCCTCGGTAAAGGATATGCCGGCAAAGTCCTCCATGTCTTCCACGTCTGCCCGCCTGGCAAGCCCCAGAATATTTTTTACGCCCCAGAAGGCATAAGGGAAGCGGCTGCCTTCCTCTTCAGCCATAGAAACCACTTCAATATTACGCAGTGGCTGTCCATATTCTTGCTGCAAGTACTTCAGCGCAATAATTCCGGCAATGATCCCGAACTGACCGTCATACAACCCGCCATTTTTCACAGTATCCACATGGGAACCTGTTAAAATTGTCTCCTCCGGATAAACTGATCCTGCCAGCCGGCCGAATAAATTGCCGACGTCATCGTATTGAACAACAAGGCCGGCCTGCTGCATATATTGTGCCAACGCCTGTTGCGCCTCCACCCACTCGGGTTTATAGAGGAAACGCGAGACTCCGCCAGTCGAATCTTTACCAAATTCGCCCAGCCAGTGGAGAAGTTTTTCGGTTTCCTGTCCAAAATCAAACGTACTCATGGTTTCCCTCCTGAATTGCCAATATATAAAAACTCATCCCAAGGGAGAGCGCTTTCCCTGTGCCTGATATCCCTGTTTTACAAGGCTGGAAACACTGCGGGTACCTTGTAAGTTAGGTTAATTATACTGAATCTTTTTATTTTTCCACCAGTGCATAGTTTGTAAATAAATCAGGCATAACTGTGCATATTGCATATTCATTCAATTGCGACAATATACCTTAGGCCCATTCGGCAGCTGTTCTGCATAATGATGCCAATTTGGCAGGAATTTGCAGCAGAATGTCGAATCAAGCTTACATTTCTATTATTTACGGTGGGGGCTAATTATGCATTTACTCATCAAAGATGTTCTCCAGCTTTTTCAGGACAAATCAGTATCCCTGGCGGCTGGCTTGGCCGGACTGGATAATACCGTAATATCCGTAAATATTATGGATGCACCGGATATTCTGAATTGGGTAAAACCCGGTGATCTGATCTTAACAACTGCCTATATTGCCAAAGACGATCCGGTCTTGCAGGAGCGCTTAATCAAAGATCTTGCCGCCATCGGCGCTGCCGGGCTGGGTATCAAAACCAAGCGGTTTTTGCCGGAAATTCCCGCTATTATAAAAAAAACGGCCGATGAATTGAGCTTTCCCATTCTTGACCTGCCGTTGGACATGTCCCTGTCCGAAATTATGAACCCGATTATCAGCAATATTGCCAACCGGCAATCCTATGTATTACACCGGACGATCGAAATCCAGAAAGCCCTGACCAGAGTTGCCATTCAGGGTGAGGGCTTATGCTCGATTATAACCTGCCTCGGCAAGCTCACCCAGTGCCCTGTCGGCTGCTATGATGTCAACGGTTCCCCGCTCGCCCGCTGGCTCCCGGAAAACCTGCCGGGGATACCTGACCGTATTGTCAGGCAAATTGCCGCCCTGCTGGAGAAGCAAGTGGAAAACAATGACGAGCTGCAGGGTTTGCTGGCCCGGACAAAATCCCCCTGGACCCAGAGTCTCAGCATCGAAACCGGCTGCTATCTGCTCACCTCCTTCCCGGTTATGTCTGACAACGAAACCTTTGGCCATATCTCAATCGTCCAGCTAAATGACACTTTCGCCGATATTAACGATGTGGCGTTGGAACAAACCTGCATCGTGGCTGCCCTGGATTTCGCCAAGCAAAAAGCAATCGCCCAAAGCCGCCGGTTACATTCCCGCGATATACTTGAATATATATTATTCGATGATTTGGCAAAACCTAATGTGGCCGAAGTGTTAACCGGCTCCAGGCTAATGCATGCTAAATTCTTTGAGTGCTGGGTTGTTCAACTGGCTGAAGACGAGAATGTGGTAAACATCCCGGTCCTGTTAACCCGCATTTACAAAACCACGCAGCAATTGGTCACAGCCGCCAGTCCCCTGTCCATCGTGTCGGAACGCACAGGCAAAATCATTGTTCTTATGGCCTCTGCCAACAGCTTTATTAATAATGAGCCACATTTAGGGATAATATTGCATAACACCTTGACCAGCCTGTATCAGGACCTTACCATCTCGATTGGCGTAGGCACACTGTCGACTAAGCTAAGTGATGCCCGGCAAAGTTTTCATAATGCCTTAACCTGCCTGCGCCTGGGCCAGCAAATCAAGGGCAATGGCCACATTACTTTTCCTTATGAGATTGCCTGTTACTCCATTTTAGAAAACGATGCTGCGGCCGCCATCTTAGCGCAGGTCTGCAGCTCGATTATTGAGAAACTGGAATATGGGGAGAAAAACTCCGGCACCGATCTATTGCAAACCCTGGAAAAATATCTTGAATGTGACAAAAGCCTGACGGAAACGGCCAGTGAACTGTATATTCACAGGAATACACTCTCTAACCGGCTGGAAAAAATTATGGATATCGTGAATTTGGATTTTACCAACAAAGAATTGGTCTTTTGCCTGCGCCTGGCTTTGCGGCGGCGAAAAATAAGCGGTGGTCAAGCCGGAAAAAAAAGCCGTGAGCTATAAGGCCTAAGCCTCTCCGGCCGCAGGTAGTTCACCAAAGGAAAGGGGATTCAGATGGAATTTAATTTACAGACAGGTATGAAAGCAGAAAGATCAGAACAGGTGACCAGCGAAAACACGGCTATTAAATATGGCAGTGGCGGCGTCGCCGTATATGCCACGCCGGCCATGGTCGGACTCATGGAGGGAACCTGCCTGGCGGCAGTTGATCCGCACCTGCCGTCAGGCCTGGCTACAGTGGGGATTGAGCTTGCCGTCAAGCATCTGGCGGCCACGCCGGTTGGCATGACGGTCCGGGCTACAGCCGAGCTGACGGCAATCGCCGGTAAAAAGCTGACCTTTACTATTGAAGCCTATGATGACAGGGAGAAAATAGGTCAGGGCACACACGAACGCTACATCATTGATCTTGCTAAATTCCTGAAAAAGGCTGAAAGTAAAACTATTCTGTAAATATTAAACCGAGCCGCTGCTAATGACTGTAAACAGTCATTAGCAGCGGCTCGGTTTTTCCACCATAGCAAGCTGCCGGCGGCAGCAAATATTATTTTGAATTACACAACCAGCGAAGACAGGACAGCTGCTTTAGTTACAATCCCGACAAGCTGTCCGTTGTCGTTGGTAACGGCAATGGGGTATTTGGCCTCAGCGGCAACAGGCATCAGTTCCTGCAGCGATACCTCCGGCGTTGTCAGCGGGATATCCCGGATAACAGCCTCCTCCAGGGTAAGCTCGCCACTGCGGACCCGCATCGCATGATCAAGCGTCAACAACCCTGCCAGCCGCATGTTTTCATCCACCATGTAGACGCTGGAAACACCGCTGGAGCGCATCTGCTGCATGGCCACATGCCAGCCGGCCCCGGCCATGATGATTGCCGACGGAGCGGTCATGACCTGCCTGACAGATAAAATCCTGGTCCTGTCAATATCTTTGATCAGGTTTTCAACATATCCATCAGCCGGTTTTTCCAGCAGTTCCTCCGGTGTGCCGGTCTGAATCAGGCGGCCGTCCTTCAAGATGGCCACCCGATTACCGATCTTAAAGGCTTCATTAATATCATGGGTGATAAAGATAATCGTCTTGCGCACTTTTTTCTGAATACTTAACAGCTCAAACTGCATATCCCGGCGAATAATGGGGTCAAGCGCCGAAAACGGTTCATCCATCAATAATATATCCGGATCATTGGCCAGGGCCCGCGCCAGACCGACCCGCTGCCGCATTCCCCCGCTCAGGGCATTGATCGGGTGCTGCTCCCAGCCGGACAGGCCGACCAGTTCGATCATGGCCAGGGCTGTTTGCTCACGCTCCGGGGCCGGCGTATTTTTTACTTCCAGGCCATAAGTCACATTTCCCAATACATTGCGGTGGCTCATGAGGCCAAAATTCTGAAAAACCATGGCAATATTATTACGCCGGTATTCCATGAGCTGCTGTTTGGAAAACCTGGTGACATTGGCGTCCTTAAAAAAAATATCGCCGGCAGTAGGCTGATGCAGCAGGTTCAGACACCGGACAAGCGTGGATTTGCCACTACCGGACAAACCGATAATAACAAAAATCTCGCCGTCCCCAATCGACAGGCTGACATCAAAAATCCCCACTGTTACCCCGGTAGACTTTTGTATATCGTTTTTTTCGGCGCCGGCCTGCAGTTTTTTTAGCGCGGCTGCCGTGTTGGTGCCAAATAGCATGCTTAACTGGTGTACCCTTAAAATCTCCTTCACGGGGCGGTCTCCTTCCTTATTGCTTCTTAACGGCTGAAACCCCCTGGGTCAGGCGGTCAATAATGATCGCCACAATGACAATCGCCACCCCGGCCGTGAACCCGCGCCCGATTTCCAGGCGGTTAATCCCGATAAGCACCTCCATGCCTAAACCCTTGGCACCAATCATGGCACAAGTGACCACCATGGCAACAGCCATCATAATTGTCTGGTTGACGCCGGCCATAATGGTTGGCAGGGCCTGGGGGATCTGGACCTTAACCAGTGTCTGGCCCCAGGTGGAACCAAAGGACCGGGCGGCTTCCACCACTTCGGCATCTACCTGCCTGATCGCATGGCTTGTAAGGCGGATCACCGGCGGCACTGCGTAGATTGTGGTGGCAATCACTGCCGGTACCTGCCCCAGACCAAAAAACATAACTGCCGGTATCAGATAGACAAAGGTCGGCATGGTCTGCATGGCATCAAGGACCGGTCTGGCAGCCTGATTGGCTTTGTCACTGCCGGACACCAGGATACCAAGCGGGAAACCAATGCATAAAGATATAAGGACTGAGGCGATTACCAGCGAAATCGTTTCCAGCATCAGCTGCCATAAGCCCAGAAAACCAATGCTCAGCAGCAGGCAGCTAAACAGCAGACCCCGGGCCGGCCTGCCGTTTGTCCGCCAGCCCCACACACCAACCCCAATGACTGTCAGCCACCAGGGAATCAATTCCACTACAAATTGAATACTCAGAGTAAAACCAGATAGTACGGCTTTAATAAAATCAAAAACCCCACCATAATTTTTACTCAAATACAGGATGGCCTGATTAATGGGAGTACCGATGTCAAATTGCAATACTTCCGGAAATGTCGTAAACAAGTGTTCCACTACTCTCTCCCACCTGATTCATTATTTAAGGGCATTTTTAATTTTTTCGGCCTGTCCGGGTGTTACCCACTGCTGCCATAAAGCCTCATTGTTGGCCAGAAACCATTTGGCAGTCTCAGGATAACCGGCCTTGGTTTCGCTCATATGAGCCAGCGCTTTAGCGGTAATATCGCTTGATGTTTTATATTTTTTCAGGAAGTCAACAACATCCGGTGCTTTCGCCGCCAGATCTTTATTGGTGCTGATCGTGACTTTGACGGCAGCAAAGTCACCTTTGCCTTCGGTAAACGTGTCCGGATCATGAGGCGTATCCTGCAGTCTGACCATGTCATATTTGCCGGTCAGCCAGGTCGGTTCCCAGTAATAGCCCACAATCGGCAGCCCTTTTTCATAAGCGGTGGTAAACGCTGCCGCCAGGGCGGCATCGGAGCCGGGACGGAAATAGGTGAAGTCTTTATCCAGACCATAATTCATATACTTTTTATAGAGGATCTTATCGACTTCCCAGCCGGGGATGGCCCCGTAAATGCGCCCTTTACCGCTGGTTTCCGGGTCAGCAAAAACCTCTTTGTATTTCTTTAAATCCTGTACAGTTTTTAGTTCTGGCGCCAATGGCCGGATATTGCGTTCTTCGTCCCCCTCAATCACATAGCGGGGAACATACAGGCCTTGCGCATTATCATCAAAATTTATACCTAACTCTAGGATATTGCCTTGTTCCACATCGGTTTTGTAATCGGACAGATTATCGGTCCAGGCTTCCATGTAAATATCCAGATCGCCATTTTTCATGGCCTGATAGGTAAGCGTGGAGGTGCCGCTGGTCTCTTCCACTTTGTACCCCATACCGTGCTGGATCATAAACATAGCCACGGCATTATGAAACTTAATGCTGTCCCAACCGGCATCAGCAAACTTTAATGTAACCTGTCGGTCAGATGATTGTTGACTGCTGCCGCAGCCGGCAAGCAATACCAGCATGGCACCAATGATCAGCAGCAAAAGTACCGTTTTCCTTTTCAACATATCTTCACTCCTTTTTCGTTCACAACTCACAACTTTATTTTAGTATGCAAGTTGTTACTCTGTCAAGACAGAAACAAAAAGAATAAAACAGGCACGGCCTGCTTGCTAACCCGCTTAGCGGCTTAAAAAGCAATGGCCGTGCCTGCTGCTGAACAGCGGTTGCTATCCGGTTAACCCTCAGTCATCATCCGTTCCACCCGCTTAAAGACACCGGTATCGCCAATAAACAGAATGATATCGGTAGGCATAAAGCAAGCATACGGGCCCGGTGACACAATCACCTTGCCGTCCCGCTTGATGCCCACGATCGTGGCGCCGGTACCCTGCCAGAACTGCACATCACCGATCATTTTTCCCAGCAGCGGTGAATTCAACGGCACCTCAAATTCCATAATGTGGATAGGGTTAATATTCCGCAGCCGTTCGCTAAGATCAAACATATGCTCAATGGTTTCCAATATCTCCTGGTTTAGGCTATTGCGTTCGCCAATTTTTTTATAGATATCGGCTTTCAGGTCCCGTAAGTCTTTGCCGGTATTATATTTTTCCAAATACTGCAGGGCATTTACCCGGGACTTAATGGTTACGCCGCTGCCTGTAAGCACCTCGACAATCCCCATGTCTTCCAGCAAGCGCAGCGAACGCCGGATCGTTTCCGGTGATACATTATATTCACTTGCCAGTAAAGAACGCCCCGATATCCGGGACCCTTCCTTCAGCTCGCCTTTGGCAATACGAGTCGCTATATCCAGGGCAATCTGCGAGTAAACCGGAGTATCGATAAAGTTTTTCATGTTATCCCACACCTCATAATGTATGCTAATTATCTATCTCAGCATCATACATAAAAAGAAACATTACGGCAAGCTCAACAGGCTTACACAACGCTTTGTCCGCCACAACCAGGAGCATTGCAGGCCATCAGGATGCCGATTGCGATTGAATTTAGCTTGGCAATATCAGAATCGGCGCGCGAGGTTAGGACAACCGGGGCTTTGGCTCCCACAACAATGCCAGCTATTTTGCCTCTGGCAAAAAACACGATCGATTTATACAGCATATTGCCTGCTTCTATAAAAGGCATTAACAATATATCCGCCTGGCCGGCCACCGGATTGACAATCCCCTTATGCCGGGCCGCCGTCACCGATACTGCATTGTCCAGCGCCAAAGGACCGGCAACTGTGCAGCCCTTTAGCTCGCCGTTTTCATTCATGGTCACCAGCGCAGCGGCATCCAGGGTGGCTTGCATCTTGGCGTTGGTTTTTTCAACAGCACAGACACAGGCTACCTTAGGCTGGTCATTGCCCAGTGCCCGGGCAACCTGTACCGCATTGTCAATAATTTGCTTTTTGATCAACACATCCGGGTCAATGTTCATGGCGGCATCGGTAATGTAAAATAACCGGTCATAGCCGCTGATTTCAGCTACGGCTACATGCGACAGTACATTGTCTGTCCGGAGTCCGGTTTCTTTGTGCAGAACCGCCTTCAGGATTACGGCCGTTTCTACCAGGCCTTTCATAACAACCTGGGCTTCGCCCCGGGCCACAAGCTGCACGGCGGTCTGGCATGCCGCCGTGTTATCGGCTTGATCAACAATGGTAAAACGTTCGATCCCGATATGACGTTCCCGGGCAATTTGCCGGATTTGCGCCGCATTACCCACCAGTATGGCATCGGCAATCCCCAGTGCTTGAGCCTGTTGTACGGCAAGCAGGACTTCCGCATCCTGCGCAACGGCAACAGCAATTGTTTTTGGCCCTTTAGCCTGGGCGGCCTGGATAATCTCTGCAAAATTTTTTATCATTGCATTACCCCTTATCCGTTTTTGTGAAATTCATTAAGCAATGTTAGCTGCCTTAATTTTACCACAAACCGGGCCACAGTTAGCGACTGTTTTTTCAAAAAAACACACTCACCGTCCCTGGGTCCGGATTAAAAGCCGCGCTTTTTGGCAGCGGCCGGATTTAGGGTATTGTTTCCCGGTTTGCGCTTGGAACTCAGCTTTTGCCGGTTAGGCGAAGATCCCACCCATGTTGGTTTTCATTACTTTTTGCCGAATCGCTGCCACATCGGTGCTGTAGAGGTTTTTCTTTTTCATACTCTCAAAATACACAGACCCGGAGAAGGTGTACTTTTTAGTCAGACCTTCCGGGGTCTGCATCTTTTCATTTACATGGGCAATAGCATCCCCGCAGGCCAGTTCCCGGGAAATTTCGATTGGCTTTTGCCCCAGCGCCACTCTGGCCGCGTTATGACCGGCCAGGGTGCCGGTAACAATGGCCTCGGTGTGGCCGACAAGCAGCCCGGCTTTTTCGCCGGCACAAAAAACATTGTTCAGACCTTGCACTTTTAAGGTATTGTCCCGGGGCAGCATGCCGAAATAGCGCATGGAATTGCCGATGCCGCCGGCATAGGGATCTTCAAAACGGGCATTGGCACAGCCGGGTATTTGCCGCAATACCTCCAGCGGATAATAGGCTGACATCAGTTTGGCATGACCGGTATCGAGCAGGACAATATTCTCGGCAAATTCCTTGAGGGCGTACTGCTGGCACGCCTTTTGGCCAAGAGATTCCATACTTTTTTGCAGGCGGGGCGGAACGGCAATTACGCAGACACCGGTTCTGTCCAGCTGTTCCCGGACTGCCGGATCAAGCGAATCTTTATGCAGCTTGCAGGAGCCGCTCATGGCCCCCAAGGTGCCATCGGCTTTTTCGCCAATAATTTCTTGCACCCCCGCTTTCGCGGCAATGCTGAACCGGGGGCCAAAGGTCGGGCAGCGATAGATACACATGACACAGCCATTGCCGTATTTCATGCAATTGCCCTGAGGACCGGCAGTACCTGATGCATCGACAAACGCGTCGCCGTCAGCCGCAATCGCCTCACCGTGCAGCAGACTGGCCGCCACTTGCACAACGTTAGCACCATCCATGACAACATCGTTGATCCGGGTTTTGATATGAAGTTTTACGCCGGCAGCCTGCAGGGCCCGGCGGACCGCCGGCTCAATAGCGGCTACATCATACAGACTAACATGGTTATGCCCGGGGAATGAGATGTTTCTATGGCGTGAATGGGCATCACAGATTTGAAACAGCTCACCGCCGCCCATGGCAATACACTCTTCGGTCGCGGTAAAACGGCCATTGTTACGCATAATCCCGCCCACCAGGCCGGTGCCAAGCAGCATGTCAGCCCGTTCAAACAACTCAACCTCACAACCGGTTTTCCTGGCTGCCAGGGCAGCGGCGGCCCCCGACCAGCCGCCACCGGCAATCACTATTTTTTTGCTCATTTGATCCCTCCTCAGCTTACGCTGGAATTTAATTTATTCGACTTATGCTCACCGGCTCACCCCGCTGCCGCGCCGGCCCTGGAACAAAACAGGCCGAGGCATCATAATATACAGGAAATCAGGGGGGTGTGTGATTAACAATGAAGTGTTGTTGGGAATGGAAGGCCCAACAGGACATCCCGGTAATTCCCCGTAATTTTTTTACCACCAGGGTGCCGGCCCCAGACGGTATCGGCCAGGCGGCAGCCGGCTGGGACGAATTCCAGGTTGCCGGCTTGATTAAAGCCGGACACCGCCTGGCAGGGTGCGGGCGAAATAATGTCTGCCGCCGGGAAGACAGGGCGGCCCGGCCGGGACCGGGCGCGATGGAAGCCGCGCCGTCCGCCTGGGTAGCCTGCCAGAGCAAGCCCTCTGCACTATTATTTAAAATTACCACTGATATTATCCTTGATCCCGGCCTGCTGGCTTCCTGCCTGTGGTTAGACGTTGGCCAGGAGAATGAGCCGCCGATACATATTCGCCTTAACCAGCCGGCTGTACGGCTTAACTGGCCGTCACGGGGTACCGTTGTCGTCAGTATTGATAAACTCTAACCAGCAAGCGGCCACAGCTGTGGCCAGAGTCCCCGCCAGGGTTTACCCCTTGGCCTCACTCCCCGGGGAACCGGTACTTGCCAGTGCCAGCGCCGGTGCAGACTGTTTTTCTGTCAGTTCATCCAGGGATTTATTCATAGTTTCCTTCCCCAGAAAGATAATATCGAACGCAATCATTGCCAGCACTGCCGTGAACATCATAAACACAGTGCCATACTGGTCGGAGCCGGTCATCAGCGCTCCCACCACAATCGGGGCGATAATGCCGCCGGTCCGGCCGCAGGCTGCGGCCCAGCCCACACCGGTAGCCCGCGCATGGGTGGGGTATTGCTCGGCCGAATAGGCATGGGTTATTCCCCAGGCCCCTAAGTTGCAAAAGGACATCACACAGCCCCAGAGGATGATACTGTCGGCCGAGGCGGCCTGGCCAAACATAAAGGCCGACAAGGCACAAACCACTAATAATGTCCCCATAGTCGCCTTGCGGCCCACCTTATCCACAAAGTAGGCGGCGGCAAAATAACCGGGAATCTGCGCCAGCGTCATATATAAGAGAAATTCAAAAGAACGGATGAGCGTATGCCCGCTTTGTACCAGCAGCGAGGGCAGCCAGGTAAATATACCGTAATAGGAATATACCATACCGAACCAGAGGACCCACAGGCAAATGGTGCGCCGGCGATATAAGGGGGACCAGAGGTCCATAAAGCCGAACTTTTTCGCAGTAATTCCCGCCAGGGGGGGCACCGGCGACGGTTCTCCCACCGGCACGCCCAATTCCCGCTCGATTTTGGCGACAAGCACATGGGCTTCGGTATGCAGGCCTTTGCTGGCAAGGTACATGGCCGATTCAGGCAGTATCCGCCAGACATAAACCACCACCAGCGCCGGGAGGGCGCCGATATAAAAAGCCAGCTGCCAGCCATATCGGGGAATAACCAGATAAGACAGCACCGCGGCCAGCAGCCAGCCAACAGCCCAGCTGCTATTTTGCAGCACCAGCATTTTCCCGCGGTGCTTTACCGGGGCGTACTCACTCATTAAGGCATTGGCTACCGGCGGCTGGCCGCCGACGCCGGCGCCGACTAAAAAACGGAAAACCAGCAAAGATTCATAATTCCAGGCCAGGCCGCACAGGCCGGTACCAATAGCATAGATGCCCAGCGTAGCGACGAAAATCTTTTTCCGCCCGATCCGGTCGGCCAGCGTGCCTGACAAAATGGCGCCAACCGCCATACCTAATAAGCCGGCACTGCTGATAAAGCCGATCTGGGCCGGCGACAGGTTCCAGGCCCCGATCATTTTTGCCAGTACGAAGGCAATAAGGCCGGTATCCAGGGCTTCAAAGGCAATACCGGAGCCCATTAACAGTAAAAGACGGTAATGAAAACTACCCAGGGGAAGATTACCTAAACGGTCTGTTATCGTTGCCATTATCTTATCCTCCTAATATTTTATAATTGACGAGAGTGCTTGAGCACAGCTGCGGTCCCCGCTTATATGTTTTACTCATACCTCCTTGCTTTGTTAATCAGGTACTCACGGGCAATATAATCCGCATAATTCCTGATTGCAGTGGTACCAACCCTATAGAGGGGGGTAGAAGTAATCCGCTCGCGAAACAGGACAACCTCCACCGCCGGCAGCAGGTTATGCAGGGCCGCAGCCAGCGGCAGCCCGTTCTCCAGCATTTCCATGGCATGCGAATTGCCAACAACAAAGTTAAGGCCTAACTCCGCTGCCTTGTTCACTAACTCACTATCCTCCCTTACCCGGCTGATGGAGGCGATGACAGTATCTGCTTCCGGATGCTCTTGCTTTATCCGCGCAAGGTGCTGGGCGGTAAAACCGGTATGAGGAAATATATGGATAATAGTCCCCACCTTGTTTTCCCGGCTGCCGACAAGCAGCTTGCCGCCGGTAGCAACATTGGTTTCACAGATTTCATTGCAATCGCGCACGTTTTTTTCTGTCAGCAGCATTTTTTGTTCCTCACCCATCCCCATAAATTCATTAAGCCTGTCCAAAATAGCGCCGATGGTTGGCACATCCGCCAGCGCCCGGCCGACATAGACGATATTGCCGGGGATATTGCCATAAGCAATGTCTACCCGGAAAGCCTGGTGTCCATGGATATAGGCGATACCGGGATGCAGCCCGTGGAAAGCCTCATGCAGTTCAAAAACCGACAACCCGTACAGGTCTAAATAGCCGCGCATATTGACGCCGCCCGAATTGGCGGCATCCACCACCGGATGATGAGCAATGATGGCATCAACACCGGTTGCCCCGGCCAATTCAATATTGCACTCGGTCAGGGTCATCGTCACCGCCAGCTTCTTTACCGGTGCTTCCAAGTCGCCGCACACCAGCCCCGGCAGCTCCATACAGGCTTTGCCGGGGATATGGGAGGACTTCATGATGACGAATTTATTGCTGCCGCTGAAAATGTCCGCCAGGCTTTTAACACACCGGCCGCCGGTAATTTGATCCAGTGCCGCCAAAACATCTTTTACTCTGATAATTTTGTCCAACCTCCTTGTTGTTAGGAAAACTTGGCTTATAGCAAGCCCCTTAGGACGCCGGCAGCAGCCGCCAGTGTCCTTTGGGTATTGGCTTGTGACAGGATAAAAAACAAAAGCTACCGCTTAGTCCTGGCACAGGCTGCGCATGTTTTACGCAGCCGGCGGCATTACACAAAGCGGTAGCTTTCAGCTCTCGTGCAGAGTTCCTACGGCCAACCTCAGATATTTTATTTGCTAATGCTGTTCCACTTGCTGCTTAACGCGTATTGCTAAGCAAGATAAAGGTTACAGCCAATTCATATTCAGGCGCATAATCTTTGAGAACACAGATGACAGGCAGCTGGATTTGCTCGATAAGTTCCTGCTTTAAACGGCGTTTATACTCGTCTAATATCGCCACATCGGCAATCCGGGAGGACATCCGGTCCTGCTGGTCAATGGCAGCCAAGGCCGGAATGCGCTTATGATCGGCGGTAATAATAATCTTGTCCTCCACAAGGGTTACCCGCTGTTTCCGCAGGCCTGTCCCAAACAGGGAAAGGTTGACCTGATTATTAACCCGGGCAATCTCTTGCTTTAAATCTGTATCCGCTACTTTCATAAAAATCGCTCCTACTTTATCAAAAACATCTGACCTCAACCTGGAACCCGACTTTGTAACCGGAGTAATTGTATTGTACAAGTAACGGTTACACAAAAATAAACCTCCCCGGCCAAGCTCTGGGGAGGTCTTCATTGACCAAGTTTCTTAAATTGTTTATATTTTAGCACGTGTTTGCTTTTCTTACAAGGGATAAATTGGATTTTTTCGCTAATCACCGGGTATATGCCTAGCCATAAGCGGGGATATTGACAAAATACTGATTGATTACTACAGGAGCCGGGATACTATGTTTAAAAAGAAAGTGCGCCATATTAACCGCTACCGTGAGCTTGCAACAGCACTGCTAAGCCAGGGATTTGACTATATTGTCGAAGAAATCGGCTTACTGCAGAAGATCCCTTATTACCAGCGCGTACGTCCGGTAATTACAGCCGGCAGCACCGGCGGGGTGAGTGAACGTATCCGGCTGGTGCTGCAGCAATTAGGCCCCACCTATGTCAAACTGGGCCAGATTGCCAGTACGCGGCCGGATCTGCTGCCCCGGGATCTTATTCATGAGCTGGAGAAATTGCAGGATAAAGTACCTGGTTTCCCTCTTGCCGGGGTTCGTTCTGTGCTTGAGGAAGAGTTGGGGGGAAAACTGGAAGAACTATTTTTGCAGTTTACGCCGGAGCCGTTGGCAGCGGCTTCTATCGGCCAGGTCCACCAGGCCGTGCTGACCAGTGGCGAGACCGTTGCCGTAAAGATTCAGCGCCCCGGTATTGTCACCGCGATAGAAACCGATTTGGAAATTCTGTACGAACTGGCGAGCCTGGCCGAACGCCGGTTTCTTTGGGCAAGATCATACCAGCTTGTCGATATGATTGATGAATTCGCAAAATCGCTCCTGCGTGAGCTCGACTACACAAGTGAAGCCCGCAATGCCGAAAAAATTGCCAAACAGTTTATCAATAACCACCTGATTTACATCCCCGGGGTATATTGGCAGTATTCGACGCACAAGGTGCTGACTGCAGAATATATCGAAGGCATAAAAATCAGCAGCAGTGAATTGTTGGCGCAACAGGGCTATAATCTCTCCCTCTTAGCCGAACGGTTTGCCGAAGGGATCTTGCAGCAGATTTTTATGGAAGGCTTCTTCCACGGCGATCCTCATCCCGGCAATGTTGTGGTGCTGCCGGGAGAAGTCATTGCGTTTCTGGATTTTGGCATGGTCGGCCGCCTCAGCACCGAAATGAAATATAATCTATCGTCAGTGGTAATCGGCTTAATGCGTCAGAATGCGGAGGAATTAACCAATGCCATTTTCCGGATGGGAACGGTTCCCGATCAGGTCAACAGGCTGCAGCTGCGGGCAGATATTGAGATGTTACGGGAAAAATATTATGGTGTGCCGTTAAGCAAGGTCAGTCTGGGGGAGGCGGTCAGCAGCATTTTTGCCGTCGCCCTCAAACACAAAATTAAGATCCCGGCCGATTTGGTGTTAGTCGGCAAAGCCTTGCTGACCATGGAGGGGGTTGTGGAAAAGCTTGACCCCAACGTAAGCATTCTGGATATTGCCGAACCCTTCGGCCGGCAGCTGCTGCGAGAGCGCCTGCATCCTAAAAACCTGGCCAGAACCTGGCTGCGAAACCTGAATGACTTTAGTGAGATCTTGTTTCAGTTTCCACAGCATTTTCATGAGCTAAGAGCCATTGTCAGACACGGGCGCCTGCAGGTGGAGATAGCATTGCCTGCGATCGAGCAGATCCTGAAAGCCCAGGACCGTATAAGTAACCGCTTGTCCTTCAGCGTAGTTCTCCTGGCCTTCAGCCTGATTATGTCCAGTATTATCATCAGTTTGAGTATTGCCGGGCAATATTCCCTGTTATGGAAACTGCCGGTTGTCGAAATCGGCTTCGGGATCGCCATGCTCCTGTTTGGCTGGCTCCTGTACGCCATTATCCGTTCAGGCAAGCTGTAGGCGATTACTAAAGGAGGGCCTCCCACTCCGCCTCTTTAAACCCGATTAAAACCTTATCGCCGATAATCAGCAGCGGCCGTTTTACAAGCATGCCGTCGGTTGCCAGCAAGGCCAGCTGCTCCGCTGCCGGCATGGCTGCCAGTTTGTCCTTCAGGGCCAGGGATTTGTATAAACTGCCGCTGGTATTAAATAGTTTGCGGACCGGAACATTACTGTTCTGCCACCAGCGGTTTAACTCGGCGGCCGTTGGGTTGTGGTCCTTAATATTCCGCAGTTCATAGGCCAGGCCATGGGCATCAAGCCATTTTTTTGCCTTTTGGCAGGTCGTGCATTTGGGGTAGCAAAGGAATAGATATTTTTTTCCATAATCACACCACTCCTATAAGCGAAATTTTGCGATCCCGGCCTGTAGGTCGGCAGCCAGTACGGCCAGGCTTTGGCTGGAGGCGGCAATCTGCTGCATGGCCGCCGATTGCTCTTCGGTAGCGGCCGAAACGTTCTGCGATTCGGCTGCAGTCCTGGCGCTGGCAGTGTCAATTTCCTGAATTGACCGGATCAGGGTGGCGTTGCTGGCATTAATCCGGTTGATAGCGGCCGCCACCTCCTGGACCTGTTGGGCAATGGCCAGAATGGAATCGGCAATACTGCTAAAGCTTTCACCGGTATTGTTGACAAGGGCGATACCGGTTTGAATGCCGCTGGCGCCGTTTTGGGTAATAACAACAACCTCATTAAGATTGGACTCATTTTTTTCGATTAACTGACTAATCTTACGGGCCGCCCGATTGGACTGTTCGGCCAGCTTCCGGACCTCTTCCGCCACGACGGCAAAGCCGCGCCCCTGTTCGCCCGCGCGCGCCGCTTCGATCGCCGCATTTAAGGCCAGCAAATCGGTCTGGCCGGCAATGGAGGCGATAAGGGTAACAATTTCTCTGATCTCCTGGGAGCTTTGCGTTAATTCGCCAATCGTGGCCTGGGTAATGTCTGTGTTTCTGCCAATTTCATTCATCTGGCCTACGGCCTGATCCACAGACTGACGGCCTTGCCTGGCAGCCTCCGCCGTGTCTTCCGCAATATGAGACAGTTCCTGGGTCGCATGCGATATCTGATTTACCTGGTCAGCCATTGCCTGGGACTGGTCAGTGATCTGGCTCACAACAGCGACCTGGTTTTCGGCCGCCTGGGCGATTTCCGTAATCGAACCGGCGACCTGATTAGCGGCATCGGCCGACTGGTGCGCACTGGCCGTTAACTCTTCACTGGAAGCGGCCAGTGCTTCGGACTGGGAAAGAACATTGGTTACCAGGGTCCGCAAACTATCGCGCATTTGCCGGAAACCTTGCGCCAGCTGGCCCACTTCATCCTGACTAAAGACGCTGGCCGGCTGCGCACGCAGATCCCCCCGGGCCAATAGCAGGCATTCGTCCCGCATCAGCGCAATTGGCTTCGTCAGCCTTTTACTGAGCAGGATGATAAACAAGGCGGCTAAAACAACACAAAGCAGGGAGCCGCTCAGCATGGCATAGGTGAAGGTAGTCATAGCCTGCGTGGCTTCAACCGCCGGCGCGGTTACAATCAAAATCCACTGTTGCCCACCCGCTAGCTGGATTGGTGTAAAAACACCGATTCTGGTAACACCGTCAACAAATTTATAGGTTCCCCGCACAGGCTTGCCGGTTTCGGCCGCCGTTGTAAACAGACTGATAAAATGATCGTCAAGCTCGGCTTCTTTGGTATTGAGCGCCGGGTCCAGCTTTTTTTCGGTGAAGCTTATTTTACCGACAAGCTCCGGCAGTTTGGGGTGAATAATGAGTTTGCCGGTTTTGTCGGCAATCGCCCCATAGCCGGTGGTCAGAAACTGCATATCGGCAATCAGTTCCGTCAGTTTCGCCAGCGAAACAGTACCGGTTAACACGCCGGTAAGCTGATCGTTATGCACCAGCGGTACAGCCACATTCACAGCGACCTTGCCGGTGGTTTTGGAAACCAGCACATCAGAAACCACCGTTTTTTGGGTAGCCACAACCTGCCTGAAATATTCCCGTTCGCCCAGTTGGGTAGTCGTGCCGTCCGGGCGCAGGGCGGCGCCGTCGGTGGCAATGTAGGTTACATTCTCCAAATTCCCCAGGCGTTTGGCGCAATCCTGCAGGGCCGCCTGCAACTGCTGCCTGTCGGCCGGATTATATAAGGCTTTGTTTGTTGAAAAAGCCTCCAGCTGCAGTGCCGCTCCCTGCACATAGGACTCAATACGGTTGGAATAATCACTGCCGGTTGCCACTGCATTCTCATCAATGCTTGTTGTCAGGGCTTCTTCGGCCAGGTAATAATTCACCCCCAGCAATAATCCGAAAGTCAGCATGAAAAAAGGCAGTAAGACGAGCAACAGCTTGGTTCTGATACTTGTAATCTTCATAGTAACCTGTCCTTTCATAACATAATATTTTATTATTGATCCTGGTAAAGCTCTGTACTGACTGTCATTTGGCCATTACTGGCGGCGGCAAATGAAAAGACTGCCAGGATGCAGATTGCAACCTGGCAGTCTTGAGCGCAAACAGCTTGTAGACCCACGGCTTTGCGTCCCTATCTTTCGATAAGTTTGCCAACTTAGTATCAACGTATACAGTAATCCATGTTCTCTTTTTAACTTATTTCGAAATTTTTCCGCAAAATCCTGCTAAATTTAGTTAATTACTTTCAAATTCTAACATAAAACGACTTTAGGTAGAACCCGGTTTCAGCCAGTAATCGGGGTCTTTATATTGCTGCTGAATGGCAGCCACTTGTTTCCGGTTGCTGATAAATTCATTTTTGGCCTGAGTCAGCAGTTCCCCATGGGCTGTCATTCCGGCCAGGGAAAAACGCTGCCGGGTCCGGGGGACACAGGTGATGGCAAATTGCCCGTCAGCAACCGCCCATTCACCGCCGGCACCACAGAACACACACCGCCACTTGGCTTTATGCTGAATCTGCAACAGACTGCTGCCGCAATCCGGGCAATATACCTGATCCGGCTCGGCAAAATCTACGACTGTATTATCGGCCAGCGACTTAGCCAGCTTCTTAACGGCGGCCAGTGATGTTGCCTCGGCAGCATCACCGGGCAGGGTAGCCTTGACAAGCAGGGTCCCGCTTACCTGCAAGCCCAGGAAACGGGCAAAATGCATAGTTGCCTCCCGGGCGTACCCCTCCCAGTCTTTTATGCCGTAAGGTATGACAATCACACACTGCTTAGCGGTAAAATACTCAGGGCCATTGTTTAAAATGGATATCAGGCGGTCATTAATCTGTTTTAAGACAGTATGCTGGCCCAGGAAATATACCGGTGCGGCAATAATGATCTTATCGGCGGCCCGGAGCTGATCTAAAAAAAAGTTCAGATCATCATTGAGAATGCATCTTTTCTCCTTCGGCAGACAGGCATAACAGGCCTTACAGCGCTCAATGACCAGATCATTGAGATTGATCATCCCTTTCTCCCAGGTATCTGGCAGCACAGCCAGCATTTCTTTCACGACGATCTCCGAATTGCCAACCCGCCGGGGCGAGGCAACGATCCCTAGTACTCTCATTGCAATTCTCCTGTCAGTAAATTCGCTATTTAATTATTTTATCATTTTATTTTATCCTGTTCTACCATTCCCCTTGTATATCCTAAAAAATTGCTTGACGGATAATCCGGGGATGACTATACTTTGTATTAAGCTTTACAAGTTTACAATATGAAATAACCAGTAAAAGTGATGAGGGAGACAAGCTTGCCGCGGCGTTGCAGAGAACTGACGGATGGTGCGAGTCAGTAACAAACCGGTATAGACTAATCACTCCTGAACTGCAAAGCCCAACGGCCAGTGTTTTTGCGGCCAAGTAAGCTTCGCCGGACTCGGCTCCAACGAGTGCAACCGTTATTTGCTTAGGGTTGTTTGACCTGACGAGAAAACCGCTGTTCATACAGACGGTTAATGAGGGTGGTACCGCGGGATTAATCTCTTGCCCCTTAGATTTATTCTAGGGGATAAGGGATTTTTTTATTGTCCTGCGCGCGGCAGTTTTTCCCTGTTTTAGCATTTATATTTTTTCAGGAGGTCATTATGAGACAAAAGCTACTCAACTCATTACGGCTGGCAAGCGGCCATCATGACCACTGCCGCCTTGGCGGTTGTTGGTATGTTCGCCTGGCTGCCGGTCAGGCCTGAACGCCCGTTAGTCCCCAAGCCGGTGGTGGCGGGCCGGCCCCTGTCTGAGTTATAATAAGCAAAGCAACCAGCCTTGCAAGCAGGCTGGTTGCTTTGCTTACTGCCGCCGGGGGACAGCAATAATATATACATTGTTTACTATATTGCCCGGATTTAAATACTTGGCATCAAACCACATATCCCGGAACCGCCAGGCATTAAAGGAAGAAATTCCGTCCGGGTTGTTGTCAGCCGTCCACTGGACAGCCGGATCGGCAAAGAAGATGGAATCAACACCCCGGGACGGTGATTCGGAGGCGGCATAGTAGCCGGTGACAACCACCCAGTGGCCGCCCCAGTCGATCCACTCCACCAGGGTGGGAATTCCCCGCGCCAGGTTTTCCCGCAGCAGCTCCAGGGTGCCGTCATACCCGAGCGTCACCTC